>JANRJF010000001.1:0-9436 GCA_033764095.1 Deltaproteobacteria bacterium
TCGTCGCCGGCGCCTCGATGGCGTCGTGCGCGCGCCGCTTGTTCTTCTTGGTGGTCGACGTGCGTCGCTTGGGAACGGGCATGGTCAGCTCCTCTGAGGCGACGCGCGGCGTCGCCGGAATGGACAGGGTTAGCGCGAGCCCTACTCGCGCCGCAACGTACGCAGCACCGCCAGCCGCGGGTCGCCCATGGCGGCCGGACAGCCGCAGGGGCCCTGGTTGAGATCGGCACCGCAGCGGCCACACAGGCCGCGGCAGTCCTCACGGCACAACGGCAGGGTCGGCAGGTCGAGCAGCAGGCGCTCGCGCAGCAGCGGCGAGATGTCCACCTCGTCGCCCTCGTACCAGACCAGGTCGTCGCCGCCGTCGTCGAGATCCTCCTCCGCCCAGCGGCCGGCGCGCGGCACCATCACCACCTCGAAGGTCGGGGCGTGACGGAACTCGAAGCGCTCCAGGCAGCGGGCGCATGCACCGGCGACACGACTCTCCATGGTGGCGGTGAAGAACAGTTCCGGGCCGGAGCGATAGTAGCGGAGGTGGACGTTGGCCGGCCCGACGAACTCGTAGTCGTGCACCGGGCCGTGCGCGAGCAACGGGTTCAGCTCGCTGGTCGGCTCGTCGTAGACGAGCTCCTTGGGCGTTTCCTCGATGTCGCGAAGTCGAATGCGCACGGCCACATACCGGAACGGGAGATGCCGGGGACGCTAGCGAAGGGGGTGCGCCGAATCAAGGTTGGCCGCCGCCCTCGAGGCCCACCCTGCGCTCCAGACGGCGCACCCGCCTGAACAGCTCGGGCAGGCGCATGGTGGCGGCGGCCATGCGGCGCCAGAGACCGATCTCGACCGCCGGATAGCCGCCGACGATCGCCCCCGCCTCGACGTCGTTCGGCACCCCGCTCTGCGCCGCCACCTGTGCCCCGTCGCCGATTGTGAGGTGACCGGCGGTCCCCACCTGCCCGCCCATGCGGACCCATTGGCCGATTCGGGTGCTGCCCGAGAGGCCGGTCTGCGCCGCCACCACGCTGTACGAGCCGATCTCACAACCGTGCGCGACCATGACCAGGTTGTCGAGCTTGACCCCGCGACGCAGCACGGTCGAGCCGACCATGGCGCGATCGACGGTGGTGTTGGCTCCGACTTCGACCTCGTCCTCCAGCACCACGTCGCCGCCCTGCAGCAAGCGCTTGAGGCGGCCATCGGCCGGCGCGTAGCCGAAGCCGTCCGAGCCGATCACCGCGCCGGCGTGCAGCACCACCTCGGCGCCGAGCCGCACGCGCTCGCGCACCGTCACATGCGCATGCAGCGTGCAGCGCTCGCCGATCGCGACGTCGTCGTAGACCACCACGTGCGGCGCGACGCGCGTGCCGGCCCCGATCCGCACCCGTTCACCGATCACGCTGTAGGCGCCGATCGAGACGTCCGGCGCGAGCCGCGCGGTCGCCGCCACCTGAGCGGTCGGGTGCACGCCGGCGGGCCACGCCAGCGGCACGTGGAAGTGCTCGACGGCGCGCGCAAAGGCCAGGTACGGCTCCGGCGTGCGCAGCGAGGGCAGCATGGTCTGCGGCGCGTCCGGCGCCAGGATCACCGCCGCGGCGCGGCAGCCGTCGAGGAAGCGCAGGTAGCGCGGGTTGGCGACGAAGGTGAGATCGCCGGGACCGGCGCTCTCGATCGGCGCGCAGCGGGTCACCTCCACCGCCCCGTCCCCGTGCAACTCGCAGCCCAACAGCGCCGCCAGATCCGCCGTGCGCATGGCTCGTTCCTCCCTCGCGCGCGTTCCTTATCGGCGCCTGCCGGCACCGGCAACACGCTGCGTTGCTCCGGCCTGGGGCCTGTGGTAGCTGCGATCGACTCACGTCACTGCCCGCGTCGCGCTCCGCGCGACGCCGTTACAGCGAGTCCGCCCCCATGCCACAGCTCACTCTCGGCCTACCCAAAGGCAGCCTGGAAGCCACCACGTTGGAGCTCTTCCGCAAGTCCGGCTGGAAGATCTCCGGCGCCGACCGCAGCTACTTCCCGAGCGTCGACGACGACAGCCTGCGCTGCGTGCTGGCGCGCCCGCAGGAGATGTCGCGCTACATCGAAGACGGCGTGCTCGACGCCGGTATCACCGGCAAGGACTGGACGCTGGAGAACGACTCGAAGGTTCACGTCGTCTGCGATTTCGTTTACTCGAAGGCCAGCATGCGCCCGACCCGCTGGGTGGTGGCGGTCCCGCAGGCCTCGCCGATCAACGAGATCAGCCACCTCGCCGGCAAGCGCATCGCCACCGAGATGGTCGGCTTCACGCGCCGCTACTTCGCCGAGCGCAACATCGACGTCGACGTCGAGTTCTCCTGGGGCGCCACCGAGGCCAAGGTGGTGCAGGGCCTGGTCGACGGCATCGTCGAGGTCACCGAGACCGGCAGCACGCTGCGCGCCAACGGCCTCAAGATCATCCACGAGCTCTGCCAGTCGAACCCGCAGCTGGTCGCCAACCTCGCCGCCTGGAACGATCCCTGGAAGCGCGAGAAGATCGAGCAGATCTCGCTGCTGCTGAACGGTGCCATGCAGGCCGAGGCCAAGGTCGGCCTGAAGATGAACGTACCGAAGGACAAGATCGACGCGATCATCCCGATGATCCCCAGCATCACCGCGCCGACCGTGTCGCCGCTCTACAAGACCGAGTGGTTCGCGGTGGAGACGGTGATCGCCGAGGCGACGGTGCGCGAGCTGATCCCGCAGCTGCTCAAGCACGGCGCCGTCGGCATCATCGAGTATCCGCTCAACAAGGTCATCTGAAGGAGCGCGCCATGTCGCGAGTCGCCCTGCCCTGCCTCGCCGCCCTGCTCCTCGCCGGCGCCGTCGGCTGCAGCAAGCAGACCGTCGAGGAGCGTGCCCGCGAGCAGGCGGAGAAGATCCAGAAGGAGCTCGCCGACTACGACACCGCGGCGCTGGAGCAGAAGGTCGATCCGGCCGTGGTCTCCGAGGTGCAGACGCAGCTCACCGCCATCAAGGAATACCAGGGCGAGATCAACGGCCAGATCGACGGCGTGACCATCAACGCCATCCAGGCGTTCCAACGCACCGCCGGCCTGCACGACACCGGCGTGATCACCGACGAGACGCGCACCAGGCTCGCCGCCGCCGCGCAGCAGGCGGGCACGACGAAGCAGTAGCCGCGCCGCGCCGGCTGCGGTAAGCGTGCGGCGTCCAGACGGAGGTCGCCGATGGCGCAAGTCCCCCCTGTCCCCCCTGCTGCGAACGGGGGAAGCCGCTACGCCGAGAGCGAGGCGCTGCTCGCTCGGGCGCGCGCCGTCGTGCCCGGCGGCGTCTACGGGCATCAGGCGCCGCGCATGGTGGTCGGCGGCGCGTATCCCTACTTCTTCGCGCGCGGCGAGGGCTGCCGCGTCTGGGACGTGGACGGCAACGCGTACATCGACCTGATGTGCTCGTATGGCCCGATCGTCATCGGCCATCGCCACCCGAAGGTCGAGGAAGCGGTGCGCCGCCAGCTCGACGACGGCGACTGCTTCAACGCCCCGAGCCGGCGCTGGGTGGAGCTCGCCGAGACGCTGGTGCGCATCACGCCGTTCGCCGACTGGGCCGCCTTCGCCAAGAACGGTTCGGACGTCTGCACCTGGGCGGTCAGCGTCGCGCGCGAGCACACCGGCCGCCGCAAGGTGATCAAGGCGGACGGCGCGTACCACGGCGCGCACGCCTGGTGCACGCCGGCGCCGGCCGGCGTCACCCCGGAGGACACCGCGCACGTGCTGTCGTTCCCCTACCACGACCTCGCCGCGCTCGCCGAGCTCGCCAGCGCGCACCGCGGCGACGTCGCGGCGATCATGCTGTCGCCGTTCCGCCATGACGCCTTCCACGATCAGGAGCTGCCCGCCGAAGGCTTCCTCAGCGCGGTCCGCGCGCTGTGCGACGCCGAGGACATCGTCTTCATCCTCGACGACGTGCGCGCCGGCTTCCGCCTGGCGCTGGGTGGTTCCGGCGAGCGCTTCGGCGTGCAGCCCGACCTCTCCTGCTACGCCAAGGCGCTCGCCAACGGCTACCCGCTCTCCGCCTGTGTCGGCCGCGACCATCTCAAGGCCGCCGCCGAGCGCGTCTATTTCACTGGCTCCTACTTCACCAGCGCGGTACCGATGGCCGCCGCGCTGGCCTGTCTGGCGGAGCTGGAGGCGACCGACGCGATCGCGCACATGGACGCGATGGGACTGCGCCTGCAGCGCGGCCTCGAGCAGCAGGCGACCAGCCACTCCCTGCCGATCACCTACTCCGGTCCGCCGGCGATTCCGTTCATGTCGTTCGTCGGCGACGTGAAGTTCGCCCGCAGCCGCGCCTTCGCCGCCGCCTGCGCGCTCGGCGGCGTCTACCTGACGCCGTATCACAACTGGTTCCTGTCGGCGGCGCACAGCGAGCGCGACATCGACCAGATCCTCGCCGTCACCGACGACGCCTTCACCGCCGTCCGCCACCAGGCCAGCTGAGGACCGCCATGCCCGATCTGCTCTACGACAAGCACGCTCACGTCGGGGTCATCACCCTCAACCGTCCCGAGCGGCTCAACGCCATCACTTTCGAAATGCTCGAGGCGCTGCGCGAGGCGCTGCTCGACGCCGACCGCGACGACGCGGTGCGCGCCGTCATCCTGACCGGCGCCGGTCGCGGCTTCTGCAGCGGCCTCGATCTCAAGCAGGCGGCCGAGGGCAAGGGCATCGGCGGCGCGCTGGCGCCGAACGGCAGCAGCGGTGCCGCGCACCTCGGCACCCGCGACCTGCCGACCATCGTTCTGCACGAGCTCGACACGCCGGTGCTGTGCGCGATCAACGGCGCCGCCGCCGGCTACGGGCTCGACCTCGCCCTCGGCTGCGACATGCGGCTGATGAGCGACAGCGCCAAGCTGCTGCCCGGATTCGCCAAGCGCGGCATCGTGCCGGAGAGCGGCGGCACCTGGTATCTGCCGCGCCTGGTCGGCTGGGCGAAGGCCTGTGAGATCGGCTTCATCGCCGACGACATCGATGCGGCGCGCGCCCAGGCGCTCGGCCTGGTGAACGCGGTGGTGCCCAACGACGCGCTGCTCGACGAGGCGCATCGCTGGGCGGCAAAGATCGCCGCCAACGCGCCGCTGGCGGTGCGGGCGATGAAACGCCTCTACCGGCACGGGCTGAGCCAGGACTTCGACTCGCACTCGCACCACGTGCTGATGCAGCTGCTGCTGCTCTTCCGCTCGCAGGACTTCCAGGAGGGCATGCTCTCCTGGATGGAGAAGCGGCCGCCCAACTTCAGCGGTCGGTGAGCGCCAGCCGGGTGGCGGCGGCGCGCGCCCTCGCCGTGTCATCCGGGCAGTGCCGCTGGCGCAGCCACGGCGGCACCCTGGCGAGGTCGCCGAGCGCTTCGGCCATCTTCCGCACGACGATCTCGTGCGTCGCGGCGCACATGCAGTTGTAGTTGGCGTAGTCGCGCCCACATGCCTCGAACGCGTGCTTGGTCGCGGCGCGGTAGATCGGACCGAGGCGCTCGTAGACGTCCGCCTGCTGCAGCTCCGGCTCGTCAGCGTCGGCATCGTCCTCGACCGTCCCGAAGAGGTAGCGGAACTGGAAGCCGGCCTGGGTCGAGAGCGCGTGTGGCTCGTACGCTTCGCCGTTGGCGCGCAGGTACTCGGCACCGGCGCCCATACCGCCGCCGCCGCGCAGGACGACCGTCTCACCGGCAGCAACGCGCGCGCGCAGCTGGTCGATCAGCGCGCCGATCTGGGTCTGGTAGTCGCCGATCACCGCTGGGTTGTAGTCGTGCACCGGCTGTGGTGGGCGTTGCGAGTCCGGATAGTCGAAGTACGAGTACTGGACGTCACGCTCCTCGCTGCCGACGCCCGCTCCCAGGCCGAGCCCGGCACAGAGCCGTTCGCCGCAGCGGTAGCCGTCGGCCAGCTGCACACCGCCGCCGCCACCGCCGCCGATGCGCGACGACCAGTGCGCGCCGTCGCGCATCGAGGTCATCCCACCGCCACCGCCGCCGCCGAACGCGAGCAGGACGGTGTCGTCGCCCGATGCGGGCGCAATGCCGACCTCGCCGCCCCACCCGCCGCCGCCGCCGCCGCTGATGCCGGCGTACTGCGGATCGCGCTGCCAATTGGCCGGATCGTAGGGCGCATCGGTGGCGAAGGCCGGATAGTCGCGCAGGAACTGCTCGTGCGCCGCCGCGCCGAGCCCGCGCACACTGCGGTCGTACGCCGAGCCGGTGCGGAAGTCGGTCAGCTCGTCGAGCCCGTCGGCCTCGTACAGCCCGCTGAAGTACTCCGGATAGCGGCGCAGCTGGCTCGGAATCGGGTCGCCGCCGCCGTTGCGCGGCAGCGGACCGGGACTCATCACATACGCGATCAGGCGGCAGAGCGGCTTGCCCGCTCCGACCACGTGCGTGCTGCCCCACGGCGCCGTCGTGCGCAGACAGTGCTCGACCGTCTGCGCCTGCTCGTCCGGCGGCGCCGGCTGATCAGCGAGCGTCTGGTAGTAGTAGAAGGTGCCGCGGCGCGGCGCCTCGACGTCGAGCCCCGCGGCGAGCGAATCGATCAGGTGCTGCGCCGCAGCGAACGCCGCCGGACACTGCAGGGTGCGCGCGTACGGGTAGTCGCGCAGCGCGTCGCAATCCGACGGCCGCTTGATGGTGCAGCGCAGCTGCCGCTCGCCGAGCGGCACGCAGGCGCGCGTCGCGCCGACGGTGTCGGATGTGGATCCGCCGTTGCAGCCGCTGAAGACCAGCAACACGAGGCATGGGAGCAACGCGCGGCGCACGCCATCATCCTACCGACGATCAAGGCGCCGATCGACCGGAATTGCCGGTGGCATCTCGGCCCGGTGCGCCGCGATGCACCGTCGCCCGCCGTCGTCGTGCGCTCACAGCATGTCGGTGGGGCGCGGCTCGAAGCCGAGCTCCAGACGACCGACGAGCTCGGCGGTGCGATCCCAGTCGAATACCACGTGCCCCTTCAGCACCTCGACGTCACGCTGCAAGCGCTGCAGCGGCGAGGCCTCGAAGTAGACGCTCGCGCCGGCGCCGGCGCAGACGATGCCGATCGCCTCGCGCGCCAGGCGCACCGTGTGCGCGGCGGCGAGCCGCGCCGCGGCGCGATCGAGCGGACGCGGGCCGGCCACCGAGGCCGCCGCGGCGTCGAATGCGGTCATCGCCGCCTCCCAGCTGGCGCGCGCCGCGCGCACCGTCGCCAGCGCCGCGCTGAGGCGGATTTGCGCCGCCGGCTGATCGATCTGCCGCTCGCCGAGCGAATAGGTCAGCACCCGCTCGCGCACCCGGGTGCGGAACAGCTCGACCGCGCGCTCCGCCGCGCCGAGCGCCGGCGCGGCGGCGACGAAGGCCAGCACCGGCAGCGTCGGATAGCGCGCAAACTCCAGCGCGCACCCGCTCGACTGCATGAGCGCTCGCCCCTCGAGCGTGCGGTGCGTCGGGACGAACACGTCGTCGAGCACCACGGTGTTGCTGCCGGTGGCACGCATGCCGCTGGTCAGCCACACGTCCTCGATCCGCGCCGCCGCCACCGGCACCAGGCAGAAGCGGGTGAGCGGCCCGCGCTCGCCGGTGCCGAGCGCATGCACCATCACCCAGTCGGCGTGCATCACCCCGGTCGCCCACTCCCAGCGGCCGCTGACGCGATAGCCGCCGTCCTCCACGCGCAGCGTGCCGGTGGGCGCCAACGGCGCTGGCACCAACGTCCAGGGCCGCCCGGCGAACAGCTCGTCCTGCAGGCGCGCATCGAACCTGCCCAGCAGCCAGTTGTGCAGCGCGAAGAACGACAGCGTCCAGGCTGACGACACGCAGCCGTGCGCCAGGATGCGGGTCGCCTGCGCGATGTCGGTGAGGCCCAGGCCGGCACCGCCGCGCGCCACCGGCACCAGCATCGAGAACAGCCCGGACGCCGCGGCGTCGGCGATCGTCGCGTCGGGCAGCCGGCGCAGGCGCTCGGCGTCGGCGGCGCGCGCCTCCAGTGCCGGCACCAGCGACTCGCAGCGGGCCAACAGGCTCTCGCGCGCACTCACGCGCGTCGCCCTACCTTCAAACACCGCGCCGCGTCCAGGGTCGGACGACGACGCCGTCACCCCGAGCGCGCCGCGCCGCCACTGCTCCTGCCGCGGCGCGCGACCTGACGCAGGCGCACCGCCGCCCAAGCAGGAGCAGGCGTACTCGCCACCCAGCCGCACCTGCCGGCGCGGCACGCGTGGCCCGCGTTACTGGCCGATCGGCTTGCCGTCGACCGCGGTGGTCTCGACCAGCCACGGCGCTTCCGGCGCCGGTTCCACGTCGGCCACCTGCAGGTCCTCGGCCGCGTGGGCCGTCAGCAGCCGGTCGATGTCGGCCTGGTTGACGTGACCGATGTATTTGCGGACGCCGTAGTCATAGAGGCTCGGCGCCACGTGCACGCGGCCAAAGGCCAGGTAGGTGTTACCCTCCAGGTAGTAGAGGCGCACCTCGTAGGGGGCGAACGGCGGTTGGATCTCGATCTGCTGCACCTCGGCGTAGTCGGGCGCTCCGTACAACCGCACCCAGTCGCGCAGATCCGAGTTGCGCGTCATTTCCGCCGCCAGGGTCTTGCGCGAGATGAGGATCGGTTCGCCGACGTCGACGATGTCCGAACGGTCGGGCGCCATCTCGGCGGTCAACTGCGCCTCCACCCGCCCACTGCCCAGCATCGCCGCCACCAACGCCGCCGCCAACACCAGCCGCTGTCCCATCGCCAACCCTCCTTCGGCGCCGGAGGCTAGTCGCTTCCCGCCCTGCGTCAAGCGCGATTTCCGCTGCGATGACTATATGTTGCGCATCGCATGCGAAGTGGCAGGTCAGCCTGGAGTGAGCCCCTCGCCGCGGCACACGACGGCGCGCAGGCCGAGCTCGCGGTCGAGCAGGACGAGATCCGCCGGCGCCCCGACCGCCAGCGTGCCAGCGCGCTCGTCGAGGCCGACCGACGCCGCCGGCCAGCTCGACGCGGCGCGCACGATGTCGGCGCTCGGCAGGCGCGGGCACCAGCGGGCGACGTTGCGCACCGCGTCGGCCAGCGCGATGCGGCTGCCGGCGAGTTGGCCGGTATCGGCGCGCCGCACCGCGTCGGTGACCAGGCAGGCGGCGCCGAACAGGGTGCGCGGGCCGTCCGCTTCGCCGACCGCGGCGACGCCGTCGCTGACCAGCACCAGGCGCTCGCGCGGCTTGCAGCGCCAGGCGAGGTCGACGACGCGGCGGTCGACGTGCACGCCGTCGGCGATCAGCTCGACGGCAAGCTCGTCCGCCGTCAGCGCCACGCCCGGCAGGCCCGGGGCGCGATGGTGCAGCCCACCCATCGCGTTGAACACGTGGGTGACGTGCGGCGCGCCGGCGGCGAGCGCCGCCGCGACCTGGTCGGCGCTCGCCGGGCTGTGGCCGCGTCCGACGTCCACGCCGCGGCGGCGCGGCG
>JANRJF010000002.1:0-3809 GCA_033764095.1 Deltaproteobacteria bacterium
GTGGTGTAGGCCTTGGTGATGCCGACCACGCTGGTGATGCGGCTGGGCGCGATGCCACCGCCGGTGCAGGCGGCGGCGGCGATGGTGTTGGACGACGTGACGTACGGATAGGTGCCGTGGTCGACGTCGAGCATCGTCCCCTGTGCGCCCTCGAACAGCACGCGGCGGCCGTTGGCGAGCGCCTTGTCGAGATACACGCTGGCGTCGATGACGTGCGGCGCCAGGCGGGCGCGCAGTTGCGCGTACTGGTCGGAGATGCGGGCGAAGTCGAGCGCCTGCTCGCCGAGCATGGTGCGCAGGTAGGTGTTCTTCTCCTCCAGCACGGCGCGCAACGCCTCGGCGAAGGTGCCCTGGTCGAGGAAGTCGGCGAAGCGCAGTCCGATGCGCGCCATCTTGTCCTCGTAGGTCGGCCCGATGCCGCGCCCGGTGGTGCCGATGCGGCCCTCGCCGCGCAGCCGCTCGCGCGCCTGATCGATGGCGCGGTGGTACGGCATGATCAGGTGGGCGCGGTCACTGACCTTCAGGCGGCTGTCGTCCTGCAGGTACCCGCGCGCGCGCAGCGCGTCGATCTCCTCCAGCAGCGCGACCGGATCGACGACGACGCCGTTGCCGATGACGCAGATCTTGTCGTCGTGCAGCACGCCCGACGGCACCTGGTGCAGGACGGTCTTCTCGTTGCCGACCACCAGCGTGTGGCCGGCGTTGTTGCCGCCCTGGTAGCGCACGACGATATCGGCGTGCTCCGCCAGGATGTCGACGACCTTGCCCTTCCCCTCGTCGCCCCACTGGACTCCGACGCCCACGACGGCTGGCATGACTCTCCCTCAGACCTCGAACCGAACCGGCGCGGTGGCGCGCCTCAGAGCTCCAACAGCTCGGCCGAGACGATGTTCGGCAGCTGGCGCAGCTGGTCGAGCACCGGCGCCGGAATGCGCTCGTCGACGTGCACCAGCGACAGCGCCATTCCGCCGACCTTCTCGCGACCGAGCTGCAGCCCGGCGATGTTGATCTTCGCCTCGCCGAGCAGGTTGCCGACGGCGCCCACCACGCCCGGCACGTCGCGATTGTTGAGCATCAGGATGAATCCCTCAGGCACCGCTTCCAGGTAGAAGCCGTTGATCCGCACCAGGCGGATGACGTCGCGCCCGAACACCGCGCCGGACACCTCACTGGTCTTCTGCGCCGTGCGCACCCGCACGGTGAGCGAGTTGGTGAAGCCCTTCGGCTGGCTGGTCTTCGACTCGATGATCTTGATGCCGCGTTCCTTCGCCAGCTCGCGCGCGTTGACGTAGTTCACCACGTTGGTTTCGAGCAGGCGGCCGAGCAGCCCCTTGAGCACCGCCACGGTCACCGGCTGCACGTCGAGCGACGCCACGTCCCCCGAGTATTCGACCGTCAGCTCCTGCGGCGCCTCCGCCAACAGCTGCGCCTGCACGCTGCCCAGGCGCTCGCCGAGATCCAGGTACGGCCGCAGCACCTCGAGCTGCTCGGCGCTGATCGACGGCATGTTCACCGCGTTGCGGGTGACGTTGTTGACCAGGAAGTCGACCAGCTGTTCGGCGATCGCCACCGACACGGCGACCTGTGCTTCCGCCGTCGCGGCGCCGAGGTGCGGCGTGCAGATGACGTTGTCGAGCTGCAGCAGCGGGTGATCGGTCGGCACCGGCTCCTGCTCGAACACGTCGAGCGCCGCGCCGGCGAGCTTCTTGTTCTTCAACGCCTCGGCGAGCGCCATCTCGTCGACGATGCCGCCACGCGCGCAATTGATCAGGCGCGCGGTCGGCTTCATCTTCGCCAGCGCCGCGGCGTCGATCAGGTTGCGCGTCTCGGGCAGCAGCGGCGTGTGGATCGAGACGAAGTCGGCGCGCCCGAGTAGCGCGTCGAGCGTCACCAGCTCGATGCCCATCTCGCGCGCCTTCTGCTCGGTGATGAACGGATCGTAGGCGATCACCTTCATCTTCAGGCCCTGGGCACGCTCGGCGACCAGCTTGCCGATGTTGCCGATGCCGACGATGCCGAGCGTCTTGTTCGACAGCTCGGAGCCGGTGAACTTCGACTTCTCCCACTTGCCCGCCTTCATCGAGGCGGTGGCCTGCGGGATGGCGCGCGCCAGCGACACCATCATGCTGATGGCGTGCTCGGCGGTGGTGACGTTGTTGCCGCCCGGCGTGTTCATCACCGCGATGCCGCGCTTGGTGCAGGCCTCGACGTCGATGTTGTCGACGCCGATGCCGGCGCGACCGATGACACGCAGCTTGCGCGCCGCCGCAACGACTTCCGCGGTGACGGTGCTGGCGCTGCGCACGGCGAGCGCATCGTACTCGGCGACCGCTTTCACCAGCTCGTCGGGCTTCATGCCGACGCGTTCGTCGACCTGGATCTGACCGGCATCGGCGGCCTGGCGCAGGATCGCCATGCCCTCCGGGGCGAGTTTGTCCGCAATCAGGACGCGGTCCATGGCACCCGCTCCTTCAGGCCGCCGGCAGCGCGTCGACCAGCACGGCTTCCGCCGCGCCGACGCCACGTCCGAGCTCGACCTGGTGACCGAAACGCTTCAACGCCAGCTCCAGCGCGGCGAGCGCCGTGATGGTGTCGAAGGCGTCGATGTAGCCGATGTGCGCGATGCGGATGATCTTGCCCTTCAGGTGATCCTGACCGCCGGCGAAGACCACCTTCATCTTGTCGCGCAGGTACGAGAACAACTTGCCGCCGTCGATGCCCTCGGGGGTGTAGACACCGGTCACCGCCGGGCTCGGATTGTCGGGCGCCACCAACTTGAGGCCGAGCGCCTCGCAGCCGGCGCGCGTCGCCGCCGCCAGTCGCGCATGGCGCGCGTAGACGTTGGCCCAGCCCTCTTCCTGCATCATCGTCAGCGCTTCGTGCAGACCGATGACCAGCGAGATCGCCGGCGTCCAGGCGGTGGTGTTCTTCTCCTGGTTGGTGCGCTCGCGCGTCAGGTCGAAGTAGAACTTCGGCTGCTTCACGGTCTCGACGCGCTTCCACGCACGCGCGCTGAGCGCGATGGTCGCCAGGCCCGGCGGCAGCATCAGCGCCTTCTGCGAACCGGTGATCAGCGCGTCGACACCCCACTTGTCCATCGGGATCTCGTAGACGCCGACCGAGGTGATGCCGTCGACCACCAGCAGCGCGTCGCTCTTGCGCGTCACGGCGGCGATCTGTTCGATCGGATGCACGGCGGCGGTCGAGGTCTCGCTGCCCTGCATCAGCACGCCCTTGACGTTGGGGTGCTCCTTGATCGCCTGCTCGATCTGGTCGGGGCGCACGGCACGGCCCCACTCGACCTTGATCTCGACCGGGTTGACGCCGAACGTCGTCGCCAGCTTGCCCCAGCGCTCGCCGAACTTGCCGCCGTTCACCACCACGACTTCGTCGCCGGGGGCGAACAGGTTGTTGACCGCGGCTTCCATCGCGCCGGTGCCCGAGGCGGCGAGCATCAGCACGTCCTGCTCGGTCTGGTACAGCTCCTGGAGCTGCTTCCGAACCTCGCCGAACAGCGCGCTGAACTGCGGCGTGCGGTGGTGGAACATCGGCTGCGCCATGGCCAGGCGCACGCGAGCGGGGACCGGTGTAGGACCGGGGGCGAGCAACAATTGCTTGATCACGACAGCCTCACGACGTTGACGGGCGGTGCCCGAACCTCTCCAAGTCAGAGGCCCAGGCGGTCGGCCTACTGCCGTTCAGCACTTCCCCGTGGTCGATTCCACGCCGCGCCAGTTGTGCAGGACAATACTGTAGGAAGCCGAGCACGTACCCGATCGATTTCGGGGTGTCAACGCGGCCCGGCCCGC
>JANRJF010000003.1:0-3466 GCA_033764095.1 Deltaproteobacteria bacterium
GGTGGATCAGCTCGACGTTGGTCACCAGCAGCAGGTGGTGGGCGGCGAGCGTCAGCCCGGCCAGGCCGGCGGCCGCCAGCCACCAGCGCCGCCGCCGCAGCCCCGGCGCGCCGCGGCGCAGCAGCCAGGCGGCGCCGGCGAGCGACAGCGCGCTGATGCCGGCCAGCGTCAGCCACTCGTAGGCGCCGCGCCCGATGCGCGCGTACAGCGCGTCGCAGACGTCGGAGATCGGCTTGTGCATGAAGAGATTGCCGACCACCAGGACGACCGCCGCCAGGCTGCGTCGGCGCCGCCGGCGTCCAATTCTTGCCGGGTCGGCGGCGGGTGTTTCCCGGTCCGGTGGTGAAATCGGCGGTTCAGATTCGACGCGCACCGGGGGCGTGTGCCAGAAAGCGACGCAATGCGACACCTCTGCAGGCACCTCGCCTGCGAGGTGGTGCGCGATACGGGAAGTGGGGGGAGCGCGACACCGCGCCGGTTGGGTCGGGATCCATGCGGAGGAGCAGTATCGGAGCGCTACGCAGGCGGTGTGACCGATCGCAGCGGCACGATTCGGTCGCTGCGGCGTCACCGTCGTGTACGTGCGGAGAAGGGCGCCGGACGGCGCCGGCTGCCGCGGCGGTCGGCTGCGCGCGAATCTCCCTGGCACGCCATTGGCTGTCGCATGCGTTCGTTCCCATGACGCGATTTGCTCTCACCGCCTCACAGGTCGTGCTCGGCGTGGTGCTCGCCGCCGCGGCCGCCTTCGCCATTCCGGCCCAGGACCCCGAGGCCGGGATCCCCGCCAACGTCCGCTACTGGGAGCCGGTGGCGATGATGTCGGCCGCCGCCGGATCCGCCGCCGGGCTGGACGGCGACACCCTCGAGCTGGCGTTCACCACCCTCGGCCGCACGTTCGAGCTCAAGCTGGAGCCGAGCCAGGTCTACGCCCCCGGCGCCACCGTCGTCTGGGTCGACCCGAGCGGCGACGTGGTCGAGCCCGCCAGCACCTATGCCCTCTATCAGGGCCGCCTCGACGACGACCCGAAATCCTGGGTGCGGCTGCACGTCAATGACGACGGCGACCTCACCGGCGTCATCTCTACCGACGAGGAGCTCTACTTCCTCGAGCCGATGCGCACCTACTTCGGCGCCGCCGCCGCCGGACAGTCGTTTGCCTACCGGCGGTCGGACATCGACCCGAGCGAGAACCCGGGCAGCTGTGCCGCCGAGATGGCGGCGCCCGACTTCACGCGCCAGGGCGGCGCGCCCGCGCCCAAGACCGGCAAGCGCTGGCCGCGGCGGTCGGCGATGGTGCCGCAGGCCGCCGCGCAGGCGCTCGCCGCCACCGCCACGCAGCGCGCCGAGATCGGCGTGGTGCTCGACTACGAGTACTTCCAGGAGCACGGCGCCAACTCCGGCAGCGACGTCGCGGCGATCATCAACGCCGTCGACGGCATCTACCAGTCCGAGGTCGGCGTCGCGGTGCAGATCAAGACCACCGTCGTCTACACCAACGCCAGCGACCCGTTCACCAGCACCACCGACTACAACGCGCTGCTCACCGAGCTCAGCACGCTGCACCAGAACAACGCCGGCAACGGCCAGCTGTTCGCCGGCTCCGACCTGGTGCACCTGGTCACCAACCGCGACCTGAACGGCACGGTGATCGGCGTCGCCTGGCTGCAGGGGCTCTGCCAGGCCTACTACGGTAGCGGCCTGTCGCAGGACTACACCTCCAACCTCTACCTGATGACGCTGCTGGTGGCGCACGAGATGGGGCACAACTTCGGCGCGCCGCACGACGGGTCGGGCGTCTGCGCCAGCGCGCCGACCAACACCTACATCATGAACCCGTTCCTCAGCGACACGCTGCAGAACAAGTTCTCCGACTGCAGCAAGACGCAGATCGCCGCCGAGATCTCCGCCGACGGCAGCTGCTTCGACGCCTACACGCCGGGGCCGACCTCGACGCCGACCAACACCGTGCCGCCGACCAACACGCCGACCCAGACGCGCACCCCGACCGGCACGCCGACGCGCACCGGCACGCCGACCCGCACCTTCACCGGACCGCCGACCTCGACGCCGACCTTCGGGCCGCTGACCCTGTCGCCGATCGGCTCGACCGTCGTCATCGGCGCACCGCTCACCCTGCAGGGCACCGGCTTCAGCGCCGGCTCGGTGATGCAGCTGTTCGTCGCCACCGCCAGCGGCACCGTGTCGTACGGCCCCTACACGCCGTCCTCGCGCACCAGCACGACGCTGACCTTCAATCCGCTCAACGGCGGCATCCCGCTCGGCAACGGCTTCGCGACCTTCATCGTCATCAACACCGACCAGGGCTACCGCACCTCCAACACGCAGAGCGCGCTGCTGGCCGGCAACGCCGCCAGCAACATCCCGTCGATCGCGACGGTCAACGGCACGGCGCTGCGCGCCTTCGACTCCACCATCCCGCTCGCCACCGTCGAGACCGTGGTGCAGCAGGGCGCGACGGTGACCATCACCGGCAGCGGCTTCAACAGCCCGCTGGTGAACCTGTTCACCGCCGCCGGCAACAAGGGGCCGCTGGCGCCGCTGCCGGGCAACACGTCGACGCAGTTCCAGATCGTCATTCCGGCCGACACGCCGACCGGGCCGGGCTCGTTGCAGGTGGTGAACAATCCCTACACCGGCAACGTGCTGTCGCAGGCGGTGTCGGTGCCGATCGGCGCCCTGGTGACCATCAGCCAGGTCAGCCAGTCGGGCAGTACGGTCACCATTCATGGCAGCGGGTTCTCCGTGCTGTCGGTGATCAACCTGTTCGCGCCGACCGGCCAGGGCGTCGCCAACCTGGGTGGATTCAACGGCGGCGGCGCCCCCAACGTGCCCCTGACGATGGTCGACTCCACCATGCTGACCTTCGAGGTACCGGCCGGCGTGGTCGCCGGTCCCGCCTACGTGCAGGTGCTGAACCCGCCGTACATCCCGTACTCCTCCAGCACCGGCGATCCGGACGGCGCGTTCACGATCAGTCCCTGAGCGGGCGTGATCCGACTGGGCTGAGGGCCGAGTGGAGTGGAGACGAGAGATGGCCCGACAGGCAGCGCGTCGGTGGGTGGCGGTGGTGGCGGCAGTGGTCGCCCTCAGCGCCGGCGCCGCCGTGGCGGCGCACGCCGAGCCGCCGCTGCCCGCCGGCGTCGAGCAGGTGCGCGGGTTAGAGATCGCGCCGCTGCGCCCCGGCGCCGCCGTGCTGCGGGTGCGCTTCGCCGCGTTCGGGCGGAACTTCGAGCTGCTGCTCGCGCCGCTGCGCAACGCCGGCGCGGACGGCGCGCCGGTCTACCGCGGCCGCCTGCGCGGCGACCGCGGCCGCGCCTGGCTGGTGGTGCGCGGCGACACCCTCGACGGCGTCATCGAGACCGCTGACGGCTCGATCGGCGTCGCCCCGGCGACCCGCCTCGGCCTCGACGCAGCGCACGGCACCGTCGCCTATCGCATCGCCGCG
>JANRJF010000004.1:0-7510 GCA_033764095.1 Deltaproteobacteria bacterium
CTCCAGCGGCACGCCGTCGAAGAGGATCTTCATGTCCTCGACCGAGTCGATCGCCACGCCGGCCTTGCCGACGTCGCCGACGACGCGCGGGTGGTCGCTGTCGTAGCCGCGGTGCGTCGCCAGGTCGAAGGCGACCGACAGACCCATCTGCCCGGCGGCGAGGTTCTTCCGGTAGAACGCGTTCGACTCCTCGGCGGTGGAGAAGCCGGCGTACTGGCGGATGGTCCACGGCTGGCCGGCGTACATGGTGGCGCGCGGGCCGCGCAGGAAGGGGAAGTCGCCGGGCAGGGTGTCGGTGAAGTCGAGGCCGGCGACGTCGGCGGCGGTGTAGAGCGGCTTGACCTCCAGGCCCTCCGGCGTGTGCCAGGTCAACCCGTCGGGCGAGGCGCCCTTGCGCTCCTTGGCGGCGAGCTCGCGCCAGCGGTCCAGGTCGGCGTGCGTCTTGTCGGCCATTCGACTCTCCCCTTGAATCCCGTGGGACGCTAGCAAGTTGCGCCGGCGGTTGAAATCCAGTCGGTCTGGCCAGTAGCGCCGGCCTCCGTGCCCGCAGCGGCTCGCCGACTCTGGTCTGGCGCGGACCAGCGACGCTCGTCGATATCGACCTGGGCGGATCGTCGAGCTGGGAGGCGGGCACGGAGGCCCGCGCTACTGGCCATGGAAATGGCAGGCCAAGTGTCAGTTTTGCGCTGGCACCGTCGTGCACTCCCGCTAACCTGTGGCGGCCACACTGCGGACGGCACGACACGTGCTCATGCCCCCGACTGGTGAGGTGAAGGTGCGGACGTGGTGAGCGGAGGACGCATGCGAGGCGTATCGATCCTGGTTGGGTTCCTGCTGGTGGCGCTGAGCGGCTGCGGCGACAGCGGCGGCAGCGGCTCGTCGCAGCAGCCGAACATCCTGTTCATCGTCATGGACGACGTCGGCATCGACCAGATGGCGTCCTTCGGCTACGGCGGCGATACGCCGCCGAGCATGCCGAACATCGACGAGCTCGCCGACCGCGGCATCCGCTTCCGCAACACGTGGTCGATGCCGGCCTGCTCGACCAGCCGGGCCGTCTTCTTCGAGTCGCGCTGGCCGCTGCGCACCAACGTGAAGGGCGCGCTCGGCGAGGACGACCTCGCCAACTCGATGGTGTCGCCCTACGAGGTCACGGTGCCCAAGCTGCTGAAGGCGCAGGGTTACGAGAGCGCGCTGTTCGGCAAGTTCCACATCGCGCTGCAGGGCAACGATCCGTACGGCTACGCCATGGTGCACGCGCGCGGCTGGGATTACTTCGCCGGCTGGATGGACCCGACCGGCGATCCGTCCTCGATCGACACCACCGCCGGCGGCGTCGCGCCGACCGGCACCTGGAAGTGTGGCTTCGTGCCGGGCGCCGACCAGGGCGGCGCCGACAGCGGCGCCTGTTACACCGTCGACGGCGACTGCCGGCAGTTGAGCGGTGGGCCGATCGCTCCCGGCCGCACCTGTCGCGACGCCGGCGGCATCTTCGATCCCAACCAGGCGTGCACGTCGCCGCGGCCCAGCTACATCAACTTCTCCGAGTACAACGGCCACTACGTTTCGCCGCTGGTCTACAACTACCCGGACGGCAGCGTCGACCAGGCCGATCCCGCCGTCGATCCCGCCGCGCGCCAGTTCCGCGCCAGCTTCGCCGCCGACGCGGCGATCGAGTGGATCAACGCGCGGCCGAAGAACACGCCGTGGATGGCGACGATCGCCTTCGCCTCCGATCACACGCCGCTGATGCAGCCGCCCTACGATCCCGACCTGCCGGGCAGCGGGCCGGAGGCGACCAATCTCGACTGCACCTCGACCACCGGGCAGCGCGCGCTGTCGAACCTGATGATCGAATCGATCGATCTCGAGGTCGGCCGCGTGCTGGTCGAGACCGGCCTGGCGCGGCGCGGCCGCGATGGCCGTCTCATCTACCGCCCGGAGGCGACCAACACGATGGTGGTGCTGGTGGGCGACAACGGCAGCCTCGGGACCACCGTCAAGGTGCCGTTCAGTATCGATCGCTCGAAGGGCACCGCCTATCAGACTGGCGTCTGGGTGCCGCTGATCGTCTCCGGTCCGCTGGTGAAGAAGCCGGATCGCGACGTCGGGCACATGGTCAACTTCGCCGACCTGTTCGTCCTGTTCGGCGAGATGGCGGGGATCGACGACGTGCAGGCGCGCGTGCCGCGGCCGATCGACGGCGAGTCGATGCTGCCCTATCTCACCGATCCGGCGCAGAAGAGCATCCGCACCTACAACTACACCGAGATCGGCGTGAACCTGCAGGCGAACGAGGCGATCAACGCCCCCTGCATCATCTCCACGACCTGCACGCAGATCCCGGTGTCGAAGAGCGTCTGCGAGGACAACGACGGCATCTGGTGGGGCGCCGGCCATGACGCGCCGATCACCGATGGCGCGCCGGCGGAGGGCTTCACCTACTGCTGCCAGGTCAACCAGTTCGTCGTCGCCAACGACCTGGTCGACGAGCCCTACAACATCTCGCCGCTGATCGCCTACGGCATCCGCAACGATCACTACAAGATCGTCCAGAACCAGGTGAATGCGTACGTCTCGCAGGAGGAGCCGTGCGTCGAGACCTCCACCACGGAGTTCTACGCGATCAACGAGGACGTGCCGTACCCGCGCCTCGACAACGCCGACCTCGCCCTGCCGATCGATGACCTGAACGCCGAGCAGCAGCAGAACTTCGACGCGCTGAGCAGCCAACTGCAGGCGATCCTCGACTCGGTGCCGTACTGCCCCGGCGACGGCAATATCGATTTCAAGGTGGATCAGCTCGACCTCGACGACTGGAGCTCGTTCGCCACCAGCGGTGGCTTGTCGAGCTGGTACGACCTCAACATCGACGGCCTCACTAACAGCGCCGACCAGTCCATCATCGAGGACAACCTCGGGCTGGTCTGCGAGAGCGACTGAAGCCGCGCAGCGCGGCGGAAGGAGAACGACCGATGCGCATTTTCTTCCTCGCCCTCGCGGCCCTGCTCGCCGCCGGCGTTGCCGGCGCCAACCAGGACTCGGCCAACGCCTGCGCCAAGGCCCTCGGCAAGGATCCGCGCACCATCTACGACGCCAGCATCGCCGCGGTGACCGCCGATACCAACCTGAAGGACCTGCTGACGCAGAAGACGCGCGGCCTGGTCGAAGCCGGCACCGTGCCGCGCGATACGGCGCGCGACTCGGCGCGCGCCGCGCTCAAGTGCCTCGAGCTCGCCCAGCAGCCGAACTGAACCAATGCCTCCATCCCCCGTCCGAGCGGGGGATGGTCGGCATGGCGGCGATCGGTCGCCGGTTCAGCCGGCCTTGCCGAAGTCGCGCGAGAACCAGCGCCGCGGCCGGATGCGCACCACCAGCTCGTCGGTGCCATGCGGCCGCGTGCCGTCGACGTAGGCGTCGCCGACCTCGGCGCCGAGGTACTTGCGCACCACCGGTTTCAGGTCGCGCGTCACGTCGGCCGGATCGACGGCCACCACGCTGCCCTGGACGCTGACGTAGCGCGGCGGCATCTCCTCCGACTGGACGAGGAACGCCACCGGCGCGCCGGGTTGCAGCAGCGGCGCCTTGCGCGCCTGCGGTCGCGTCACCAGCACGATGTCGCCGCCGCGCTCGTAGCGGTACCACACCGGCACCGACAGCGGCATGCCGTTCGGCTCGGCGACGCTGACGATGCCGACGTGCACGCCGGCGAGGAACTCCTCACGCTCATCACGGGTCATCGGTGCCGGCACGCCTGCTCCTCCCGCCGCATCGCTAGCAGGGTTGCGCTCCGCCCGGCCAGCCGCGGCCGGATCGAAACGCACTCGCCATTGCCTTCGCGGCGCGCTTCGGACTAGCTGAATCCAGGGGGGGTAATGATGCTGTCCAGATCGAGGCACCGCGGTGCCGCGCTGCTGTTTGCGGTCGTCGTCGGGATGCCGCTGCTGGCGCCGGCCGCGGCGCGGGCGAAGGCCTATCCGACCAACGTCTGCGTCGGCGCCAAGTTGAAAGGGGCGGGGTCGTTCTGCGGCGCCGTCTTCAAGGCGTGGGCGACCTGGGAGAAGAAGCAGGACGCCGCGGCGCGCGACGCGGCGATCGCCAAGGCGCAGGCAAAGCTCGACGCCGCCTGGGCGAAAGCCGAGGCGAAGTCGACCAAGGCCGGCGTCGACTGCGCGCAGACGACACTCAGCGCCGCCGACCTCGGCGTGCTGGTCGGCACCGCGGCGGCGACGCTGGTCGCCGACCTCAACGCCGGCCTCACGCTCAGCGAGAAGGACGACGCCAAGTGCGGCGGCAAGCTCGCCAAGCTGGCGGCCAAGAAGTGCCAGGCGATGCTGCTCGCGGAGGGCAAGTTCGTCGCCGCGCTGGCCAAGGATCCGGACGCCAGCCAGCGCGACGCGGCGCGCGCCAAGGCGAGTCAGAAGTTCAGCGACGGCTGGACGAAGGTGTTTGCCAAGGGGTGCGACTCGACGGCGACGGAAACGGCGGCGGAGAGCGGCGTCGACGCGCTGCGTGACCAGGTCATCGCCCAGACGACGATCGCGCCGAGCGTCGACGACACGCAGTACACGACCATCTCGCCGACCGGCGCCACCCGCTACCAGGGCCGCGACTTCACCCCGGTGTGCATGAACGGCTCGCCGTACCACTTCTTCGTCAAGCGCGGGTCGGTGAACAAGGTGCTGATGTACTACCAGGGCGGCGGCGCCTGCTGGGAGCAGCTCACCTGCGGCGTCCCGGTGTGCGACAACAGCGTCAACCCGGCCGGCGGCGACAATCCCAACAACGGCAGCAGCGGCTTCGCCGACCGCAGCAACCCCAACAACCCGTTCAAGGACTGGAACGTGGTGTTCGTGTCGTACTGCAGCTGCGACATCCATTTCGGCGACGCGGCGCAGGACTACGCCAACTTCAACCCCGGCGCGCCGCTGCACGTCGAGCATCGCGGCTACCACAACGCCAAGGTGGCGGAGAAATGGGCGCGCGAGCACTTCGTCAACCCGGACGAGGTGTTCGTCACCGGCTCCAGCGCCGGCGCCTACGGGGCCTGGTTCGGCGCGCCGATGCTGCATGAGGTCTGGCCGGCCTCGAAGTTCAGCGTCCTCGCCGACGCCGGCAACGGCGTCATCACGCAGGACTTCCTCAACAACTCGTTCCCGAACTGGAACTTCGTCGCCAACCTGCCGACCAACGTGCCCGGCGTCGAGGAGATCCTCACCAACGGCACCGGCATCCCCGGCTACACCGAGCTGGTCGCCGGGCTGTTCCCGAACACCACCTGGGCGCACTACAGCACCGCCTACGACGGCGGCAGCGGCGGCCAGACCGGCTTCTACAACATCATGCTCAACAACAACGATCCGCTCGCCGGGCTGTCGTGGTGGAACGGCAGCTGTGCCTTCAACGCGCAGATGCGCGCCCAGGTGCTGGCCACCGCCGCGGCGGTGCCGACGAACTATCGGTACTACATCGGCACCGGCTCGCGGCACACGATGTGGGGCAGCAACAAGGTGTACACCGACACCACCGGCGGCGTGCCGCCGGTGGTCGACTGGGTGAACGCGATGCTCAACAGTCATCCGCCGCTGGCCGACGATCCGGCATGGACCAACGTCGAGTGCACCAACTGCGGCCTGCTGTTGCCGGGCGACGTGCGTCCGAACCCGCTGGCGCCGCCGTTCATGCAGGTTGGGCCGGACGTCGTCGTCACCTGTCCGTGAGCGCACGTGAACCGCATGGGGGAGCAGAGATGATCCGAATCAGACTGGGGACGTGGACGGCGGCGCTCGGCGTCGGCGCGCTGCTGGCGGCGGGACCTGGCTTCGCCGCCGATGTGCTGATCCCGGCGAAGGTCGGGCTGATCAAGCCCGGCAAGCTGGTGAAGCTGGTGTCGAAGCCGAGCGCGGCCGCTCTGCCGGCACCTGGCTCGGGCGAGGATCCGACCCTGCACGGCGCGCAGCTCACCGTCCTCGATACCGGCACGGCGAACGCCGGCATGACGTTCACGCTGGCCGCCTCCGGCTGGAGCGGGCTCGGCAACCCGGCCGGCAGCAAGGGCTACAAGTACAAGGGCAAGAACGATCCCGGCAGCGCCTGCTCGGCGGTGCTGATCAAGCCGACGGTGATCAAGGCGGTCTGCAAGGGCGTCGCGGTCTCCATCGCGCCGCCGTTTGCTGGCGACATGGGCGTCGTGCTCGGCCTGCCTGCCGGCAGCACCGCGGCGCTGCGCTACTGCGCCCAGCTCGGCGGCACGACCAGCAAGAACGACGCGTCGCTGTTGAAGCGCAAGGACGCGGCGGCGCCGGCGAGCTGCCCGGAGTCGCTGGCGATCTTCGACGCCAACGACCTGCTGGCGCTCACCGACGACGCGCTGCTCGGCCGCAACAACAACACCGCCGGCTCGGCGACGGCGCAGCAGATCATCATCGACACGCTGGAAGCGCTCGGCGCGGTCGGCCTCGACGACACGCAGAGCGGCGAGGCGGCGTTCAAGCAACCGTTCGTGCAGTCCGGCAGCACCGGCACCAACATCCTCGGCGTCTTCGAGGGCAGCACGCTGGCCAACGAGTACGTCATCGTCGGCGCGCACTACGATCACCTCGGCAGTTGCCGCGACCTGCAGCCCGGCGACACCGTCTGCAATGGCGCCACCGACAACGCCGCCGGGGTCGCCGCGGCGCTCGGCATCGCGCGCGGCATCGCGGCGCTGCCCACCCGCCCGGCGCGCTCGGTGGTCATCGCCCTGTGGGACGCGGAGGAGGACGGCCTGCGCGGCTCGCTCTACTACACCGACCACCCGCTGGTGCCGATCGCCAGCACCAAGGCCTATGTCAACTTCGACATCCAGGGCGCCAACCTGCTGCCCAGCCTGCGCAACTTCACCTTCGCCGTTGGCGCCGAGACCGGCAACGGCCTCGGCGCGCTGGTCGCGGCGGCCGCCGCCGGCAACGACCTCGACGAGCGTCAGCTCAGCTACCTGTTCGGCCAGGGACGCAGCGACTACGTCAACTTCGTCGCCAAGTCGGTGCCGACCATCTTCTTCAGCGACTCGACCGGGCCCTGCTACCACAGCGACGCCGACGAGCCCGAGGTGGTGGACTTCGGCAAGCTGGCGAAGCAGACGCAGCGCGGCTACGCCTTGACCCTGGCGCTGGCCAACACCATGACGCCGCCGACCTTCGCCGGCACCAGTCCGGCGCTGGCCGCGTTCTCCGATGCCGTCGTGCTCGACGAGGTGCTGACCGCCGGCGTCGCCGACCTGGGGCTCTTCACCCCGACCGATCAGACCGCCCTGATGAACGCGCAGTCGGTGATCCACATCATGGTGACCGACGGCGAGGTCAACTTCGACGGCACCGACGTCACCAACCTGCTGCTCGCCACGCTCGACGTCATCGACATCCTCACCCGCACGACCTGCGACGGCTTCCTGGCCCCATGACCGTCGTCGCGCCCGGCCGCGCGCGCCTCGGTCGCGCGCGCGGTCGGGCGCGCGCCGGCTGACGCTACA
>JANRJF010000005.1:0-11567 GCA_033764095.1 Deltaproteobacteria bacterium
CAGCCCGTCGAGGCGGCGGGTCAGCTCGGCGCGCTCGGCCGCCAGCCGGGTGGCGTCCTCGCGCGCCGCGGCCAGCGCCTGTTCCAGCGCGCCGACCTGCGCGCTGCGCTCGCGCACCGCGCCGTCCTGCGCCGCGACCTGCGCCTGCAGGCGCGGCAGCTCCGCGGCGAGCTGCTCGCGTTCGGCCTCCAGCGCCGCGATGCGGGCGGTCGCCTGTTCGCTGGCGGCGGCGCGCTCGCTGTCGGTGGCGCTCTGCGCGGCGCGCATGGCCGCCAGCTCCGCGCTGCGCGCGGCGAGGGCGGCCTCCAGCTCGGCGCGCGCGGCGCGCAGTGCGGGGGCCTCCTCGCGCAGCTGCCCGAGCTCGGCCAGCTCGGCGCGTGCCGCCGCGAGCTGCGCCGCGATCGCCTGGCGTTCGCTCTCGTTGGCCGCCAGCGCCGTCGACGCCTGTTCCAGCGCCGCCTCGGCGCGGGTGCGATGGTCGTGCGCGGCGAGCAGCTCCTGGCGTAGGCGGGCGATGACCGCGTCGGTCTCGCCCTTCGCCGCCTCGGCGGCGGCCAGCGCGGTCTGCAGGTCGCCGGCCTGTGCGGCGCGCGGCGCCAGTTCGGCGACCTGCGCGTGCAGGGCGGCGGCTTCCTCGCCGCGCAAGCGGGCGGTGTCACGCGCCGCCTGGAGTTGCTCCTCCAGCGTCCGGCGCTGCGCGGCCAGCTCGGCCTGTGCCTCGGCCTGCGCGGCGGCGCGGGCTTCGTGCTCGGTGACGCTGCGCTGCAGCGCCAGGACCTGCGACTGCGCCGCATCGGCGGCCTCGACGGCGGCGGCGAGGCGGCGGTTCAGCTCGTGGACCTGCCCCTCGATGGCCGGCACGCGCTCCTGCGCGCTGCGCAGGTCGGCCAGCTCCTGCTCCAGCGCTGCGGCACGTTCCTGCGCCGCCTTGAGGAACGACTGCGCGGTGACGCGCTCGGCCGCCTCGGTGGCGCGCTGGCGCTCGGCTTCCTCGTTCGCCTCGGTGAGCCGCGCCAGCTCCGCCTTGAGCGCGGCGAGGCCGCGCAACAGATTGGGTTGCGCCGCCGGCGCCGCCTCCTCGGCCACGCGCGCCTGCGCGGTGGCGGACAGCGGCAGCTCGCTGAGCGCCGCGGCGCAGACGCGCAGCCCCTGGCTGAGCGTCTTGAGCAGGCCGTCGGCGAAGCCGCGGGCGGTCGGCGAGAACAGCACCAGCGCGCCGATCGGCGCGTTGGCGTGGAAGAACGGCAGCGCGGCGATGGTCAGTCGGCGCGGATTGATCGCCGCCAGCGCGCGCGGCACGAACGGATTCTCGTGCGCCGCCTCGATGACGTTGATGCGGCGGTTGCGCAGCGCGCGCAGCGGGATGTCCCAGCCGCTGATCATCTGATCGCCGCTCAACACCTGGGCCGCTTCGGAGTCGAGGCCGACGTGCGCCAGCAGCCGCATGCGGCCGCCGCGCGCCTCGTAGGCGAGCAGCGCGGCGGCCTTCACGCCGGCGGCGCGCGCGATCAGTTTGATCGCCTCCTCGGCGTAGGCGTCGCGCGACGGGCGGATGGCGTAGAGCTGCTGCAGTGCGTCGCGCAGCCCGCTCAGGTTGGCGCCGCCCGGCCGCGGCGGACCGCCGAGCGTGGCCATCGCCGTGCCGTCGTCGACGAACGACTCCGGCGCCGGAGCCGGCAATGCGGGCTCGGGCGCGGCAGCCGGCGCGGGGTCGGCAGCCGGCGAGCCATTCAGGCGGCGGACGCGGGAGAAGAGTCCCATCGCGTCACTCGCGCGCCAGCGCCGACTGCACCTCCCGCCACCCCGGTTGGTCCCCGGTGTCGACGATCAGCTCCAGGCGCTGGCCGTTCGACACTTCGAACCACACCAGACTCGCTTGCAGGGTCATGCTGCGCCCGTCCTGCTCCAACACGAAGGTCAACGCGTCGCCCTCCTGCGGGTTGCCAAGAGCGCGCGAATCGACCTGCGGCGGCGCACCGGCGGCGGTGAGCACGGCGAGCCCCGAGGGCGACATCGACTGCACCTCGAGCGGCAGGCGCAGCCCCGGCGTCCGGCGGCCCGCATCCAGCGAGAGGATGGCGCGCGGGCCCGCCGGCGGCGGTCCGGGCGGCAGATGTCGGCTCGAATCCACGTGCACGCCGGTCGGCGTCGCAATTCGCATACCATCAGCCGGCCGGGCGCCGGCCTGCCGTCGCGCCGGGCGATCGCCGCATCGCATGCGTGTACGAACGGCGCTGCGGCGATTTTCCGACAGCCTCATACCAGGTGGCATGCGGGACGGACGGCGGCGGCCAGCTGTCAGCGCTCAGCGTTCAGCGGGAACGCGGCCGCGGGCGCGCCGCTTGCGAGCCCGAGCCCGTCATCCGCGGATCGTTGCCAAGGCGGGGCCGGAGCGGCGAGCGAGCGTGGAGAGCCGATGCAACGGGAATGGATTCGCCTGGGTTCGGGCGGAGTCGGATCAGTCGTAGACCGGGCTCGGGCTCGGTTCGGCTCGATCGGCGGTCGACCGGGCGGCGCAGGGCACGGGTAGTCCGCGCTCAGGGCTGAGAGCCGACAGCTGAGAGCTGACAGCTGTCGGCAGCTCCCCGGCTTGCGACGCACAGCGAGATGCGAAAGAACAACGGGACGGTGCAGACGGGACGGGACAGCGATCGACGTATCGACGGGGACGTCGGCGTTCGCGTCCACCGCCGGTCGGGCTGGGAGGCGGCGTGCGTGCGGCCGAGCTGATCGCCGCCGGCGGCATCCTGCTGCGGCCTGCGACCGGCTCCTTCGAGGACGCCGTGCGCGGTCTGGTCGACACCCTGATCGACAACACCCAGCTTCCCGCCGCGGTACGCGACCGCGCCATCAGCGCCGTGGTCGGCCGCGAGGCGGTGGCCAGCACGGCGATCGTCGAGATCGGCGTCTCGGTGCCGCATGCGCGCGTCGAGGGCGTCGAGGGCGTCGTCGCCGCGCTCGCCGCCTCGCCGACCGCGCTCTACTACGCCATGGCGGGGGTGCCGATCTCGGTGATGGTGATCGTGCTGTCGGCGCCCGAGCTGGTCGGCGAGCATCTGAACACGCTCGCCAGCGTGTCGCTGCTGCTGCAGTCCGCCGCGCTGCGCCGCGGCCTCGAGCAGGCTGCCGATCCCGCCGGCGCGCTGCGCTTGCTGCGCGGCGGCAACGGCCGCTACTGAGGAGTCGTCCGCGCCCGGTCGAGCCGTGTGGGCTCGCCGGTCGCGTCACCGCGTGTCGCCTCGATCGAGGTGGCGAAGGAGTTGCGATGAATCCGAACCAGGCGCTGTGGGAAAAGGGCGACTTCACCGCGATCGCCGCGTTGATGCGCGAGTCGGGGGAGGCGTTGGTGGAGTCGATCGGCGTCACCCCGCCGCTGCGCGTGCTCGACGTCGGCTGCGGCGACGGCACCACCGCGCTGCCGCTCGCCCGCCTGGGGGCCGACGTGCTCGGCATCGACATCGCCGCGAACCTGGTTGCCGCCGGCAACGCCCGCGCCGCCGCGGCCGGGCTCGATCGACTCACCTTCCAGCAGGGCGACGCCTGCAACCTGGAGGGGGTGGGCGACGACACCTTCGATCTCACCCTGTCCATCTTCGGCGTGATGTTCGCGCCCAGGCCCTTCGACGTGGCGAAGGAGCTGGTGCGCGTCACCAAGCCGGGCGGCCGCGTCGTGATGGGCAACTGGATTCCGAACGATCCGACGTCGTTCGTCTCGCAGCTGCTCAAGGTGAGCTCGGCGTTCACCCCGCCGCCGCCGGAAGGGTTCGTCAGTCCGATGACCTGGGGTGTCGAGTCGCACATCCTCGATCGCTTCGGCCAGGCCGGCGTGCCGAACGAGCGCGTCGCCATGGTGAAGGACACGTATTCGTTCATCGCGCCGGACAAGCGCCCGGCCGAGGTGATCGAGCTGTTCCGGCGCTTCTACGGCCCGACCATGAACGCGTTCGAGGCGGCGGAGAAGACTGGCCGCACCGCGGAGCTGCAGGCGCAGCTGATCGATCTCGCCACCTCGTTCAACCAGAACACCAGCGGCGGCACGTCGATTTCCGCCACCTTCATGCGCGTGACGGTTCGCGTCTGAGCCGGACACCACCGGCCCGCCGGGGCCGGGCGCCGCCGCGCGGCCCGCGCAAACCAGCGCTTTGGCCCGCGCGGACATGTCGGCGTGCGATTTGCCGTATCGTTTTCCGGTACGCCTACTACCATTTCCGCCGGCGGAGGGAACCGGTGGCAGAGCGTGCGCGCGCAACAGATCGGACGACGCGGTCGCGTCGCCGATCAATCATGCGGGTGGCGGTGTGGACGGGCGTGCTGACGGCATGGTGGGCGGCGCCGCTCGCGCTGGCGCAGGCGCCGCGGCGCCCGCAGCCGCCGGTCGCCGGGAAGAGCGCGCCGAAGGCCGCGTCGCGCCGGCCGCCGGCGCCGAGCTCGGTCGTCGGCGCCGGCCGCGTCGCCAGCCCCGGTACCGCGTCGAGCAGCAGCGCCACCGCCTCGAACGCCGGCAACTACACCGACGGCGCGCGCATCTCGGTCAATCCGCGCACCGCGGAGCTGGTCCTCAACGCGCAGCTCGCCTCGCTGCCGGGCGTCGTCGGCGACGTCGATGTCTCGGTGACGCTGAGCTACAGCTCGGCCGACGCGACCAACGACATCGACGCCAACGTCACCTACTTCGGCCTGCCGTTCGGCTGGAAGTACAACCTCTCGTTCATCAGCAACCAGAACACCTACAGCACCGTCGAGGTCGACGGGACGCAGTCGTACACGCTCGACGCCAGCTTCCGCACCGAGTTCACCCCGACCGGCAGCAACACGCCGGTCGGCGCCTACACCGGCCTGCTGCAGTACAACCGCGCCGACGTGAACCTGCAGCCCGACGACGGCACGGTCACCGTCGGCGGCATCGCCTCGGCCTATGTGATGGCCAATCTCGACGGCATGGCGCGCTACTTCTCCAGCGGCGGCCTGCTGCTGGAGACCGTCGACCGCTTCGGCAACGCCATCCAGTACACCTACCAGACCAGCAGCGGCGGCAGCGCCGACAGCGCCACCACGCCGACCGACGCGCTGCCGGCGACGATCGTCGACTCGTGGGGCAACCCGATCACCTTCGCCTACTGCGACGCGGAAGGCAGCGGCTGCACGCCGGGCCAGGTGACGCTGACGCTGCCCGACGGCCGCACCACCTCGTTCGTGGTCGTCGATCAGTACCAGATCAGCCAGATCACCTCGCCGTCGGGCATGGTGACGGCGCTCGAATGGATCGACTCGCCCTGCGAGCACGGCGGACAGTTGATCGAGTCGATGACCTCGGCGGTCGGCGGCTTCACCGCCATGACCTACACCTGCATCGACGTCTGCACCGCGGCGTCGACGACCTC
Source organism: Deltaproteobacteria bacterium (assembly GCA_033764095.1). Classification (GTDB taxonomy): domain Bacteria; phylum Desulfobacterota; class Binatia; order HRBIN30; family CADEER01; genus JBDTMT01. Next base: position 5,382 of record JANRJF010000005.1, read on the forward strand.
CTGCCTGACCGCCGGCGACGCCACCACCTGGCCGGTGGTCGCGGCGCTGTACGAGTGCCCGAACAATGCCAGCGGCACGGCCTGTCCGGAGGGCGAGTCGGACGATGCCTTCCTCTCCACCCAGTACGCGCTCGGCACCGACAGCAATCCCAACAACTACACCGGCTACCCGTACTACTCGCCCTACGCGCCGAGTGATCCGCTCGCCGACGCATTGATGTCGTCGAACAACACGACCTTCGTCTACACCACCGTCGTCAGCCACCTCTATGCGGATTCGGCGGTCGCCTATCAGGTCGAGAGCGACTTCAACTTCCTGCACCTGAAGACCGACACGACGATGTCGGTGCGGGCGCAGCAGTCCGACGGCACCTACGGTCTGTCGCCGACCAAGACCACCTCGTACTGCTACGCCACCACCGCCGCGAGCCCGGCCGCCGGCTGCCCGACCGACAGCACCACCAACTACCAGGCGCTGCCGGCCAACTATCAGTCGCCGATCATCGTCGGCAGCTGCGTCTTCCCGGTCGACGACGTCGGCGAATCGGACACCGCGCGCGTCTCGGTGACGACGCGCAGCTACGACAGTTTCGGCAACACCACCAACTCGCGGCTGTACTTCGGCACCGCGCAGACCGCCGTGCTGTCGAGCTGCGACCGCACCAACGCACTCGACTACAGCGCGCTGCAACTGGTGGTCGACGACTACCTGTCGTTCGATACGCCGACCAGCCTCGATGCCTCCGGCTATGTCGCGCTCGGACCCGGCTCGGGACACTACGGGCTCACCACCGGCCACCAGACCTTCCGCTACCTCGAGCCGCAGGTCGACGCCGCGGCGATCTTCGGGACGATCGGCACGGTGACGACGCCGGTGCTGGTGCAGGCCTCGTGCGGCACGCTGTCGAGCGACGGCACCACCGTCAGTCAGACGACGCGCGGCATGCTGGCGACCGACACCAGCGCGCCGACGACGATCGGCACCACCGCCTGCCCGTCGCCGAGCTGGGACCAATCGGTCGCGGCCCCCAAGGCCACCGCCTACACGTACGATGGCGAGGGGCGCCTGTTGCAGCGCGTCACCACCTGGGCCGCCGGTGCGGCGCCGCCCGACGGCAGCGTCTCCACGCTCACCGACACTCTCGCCTACACGCTCAGCGCCACCGAGAGCGGCGAGGAGAGCTGCGGCGACGGCGCCGACGTTCTGCAGACCGACCTCACCGACGGGCAGGGCAACGTCACCCAGACGCGCGTCTGCACGCTCAACGGCTTCCCGCTCTCGATCACCGACGCCGCCGGCAACACGCGCACCATGACGCACGACCTCGAGGGGCTGACGACGCAGGTGACCTACCCGAATGGCGCCTACGTGACCTACGGCTACTACTATCAGTGCCCACTCGCGCAGGACGGCGAGACCGACACCTGTCCGTCCGACACCACGCTGAGCGACTGCCCCTACGACACGCAGAGCCCGGCGCGCAGCTGCATCGTGCAGACCATGCAGCAGGGCAGCGCCGGTAGCAGCTACGCCAACGGCGTCATGCAGGTCAGCATCAAGGACGGCCTCGGCCGCGTGGTCGAGCTGCGCGACAACCTCGGCGGTGTGTCCGGCTCGGGCTACACGACGCTGCAGACGCGCGCCACGACGGTCTTCGACGACCTCGGCCTGGTCACCAGCGTGAGCTCCGAGATCGGCGTCAGCAGCCCGCTCATCTACACCACCACCACCAGCTACGACACCAAGTTGCGCCCCAGCCTGGTGTGCTCACCGCGCGGCGACGCGCAGCAGTACGCCTACGACGACATCCAGCAGCAGGTGCTGACGCTGCACAACGGCATCCAGCAGCAGCAGGTGCTGAACAACGACGCGCGGCAGGCGATCAGCGCGATCGACTGTCCGGTGATCAGCGGCGCCACCACCGCCGCCTCGGGCGCGTGCCCGACAACGGCGTCGAGCTTCAGCACCGTCAGTTGCAGCGGCGATCTCTACTACGCGAACACCCTGCACGACGGCGCCGGCCTGGTGCAGTCGCTGGTGGCGTCCGGCTCGCAGAGCGGCACCTCGGTGACCCAGGTGCAGGGCAGTCCGACCTATTCCGCGGACCTGCTCAAATACGCCTATGCGGCCACGTCGACGCCAGCCTCCGGCAACACCCAGGCCGAGACGACCGGCTCGTCAGCCTGGACGCGCGATCTGCAGGGGATGCCACTGGTGATGGACCTGAGCGTCACCGACGCCAGCGACACCACCACCACCTTCGCCTCGGACACCTACACCTACAACAACATCGGCGAGACGCTGACCGAGACCAACAAGCTCAGCCAGAGCGGCGGCACGACGTTGCAAGAGACCTACGCGTACACGCCGAACCGCCTGCTCAGCCAGCGCACCAGCTACGCCGGGGTGGAGTTCCAGTCGACCTACGACGACATGAATCGCCTCACCCGCTACTGCTACCCGAGCGGCAGCGGGTCGGAGGGCGAGAACGTCACCTACGATCCGCTCACCGGCAGCCTGCTGACCGTCGCGCACTTCACCAACCCGAACGGCTGCATGTCGTGCACCGACGACGACTGCGGCGACACCATCACCGAGTCGATCACCTACACGTACACCAGCTTCGGCGCGGTGAGCTCGAAGGTCTACTCGGACGGGACGACGCTGCAGTGGGCCTACGACGCCTACCAGCGTCCGAGTTGCTTTGCCGACGCGGTGGCGACGGCGGCGGGCTCCAGCTGCCCCGCGTCACCGACCGCCAGCGACTTCAGCCCCGCCGCGGATCAGCTGCTGATGTGGACGACGTACTGGCCGGACGACAACGACTACCTGCGCGGCCTGCCGATGAGCACCTGCCGCGGCGTCGTCGCGCCCGGCGGCGGGACCGTCATCAAGTGCATCGACATGGACTACTACACGCCGGTCGATTCCGGCGGCTCGTGCGACAGCAGCCTGGACGAGGTGGTGGGTGCCTACGCCGGCATGCTGCAGACCGAGACGCTGTGCACCGGCGGCAGCTGCCTCGCCGGCACCGGCACGCTGGAGTACCAGACCACCTACCTCTACGACGCGCACGGCCGCACCTGCTCGGTGCAGTCGCTGAACAGCCAGAGCAGCAACAACCTGATCCTCGGCACCACGTACTCCTACGACCAGTTCAACAACCTGGTGGCGGAGACCTCGGCGTCGGATCTCGACAGTTCGACCGACAGCAACTTCGCCACGACCTACGGGTACGACGGCCTCGCGCGCCTGGTCTCGATGTCGCGCAACGACGCCGACGGCAACTTCCTGCAGTCGATCACCTACACCTACGACGCCGCGTCGAACGTCACCCAGCAGGTCGAAGTGGTCGCGGTGACCATGACCCCGACCAGTGCGCCGACCGCGACGCCGACCGTCGCGCCGTCGGAGACCCCCACCGCCATCGGCCCCACGTCCACACCGACGGTGGCGGGACCATGCGTCGGCGACTGCAACGGCAACGGCGCAGTGACGATCGACGACCTGATGAACATGATCAGCACCGCGCTCGGCGAGACGCCGCTGACCTGCACCGCCGGCGATCCGAACGGCGACGGCGTGATCGAGATCAACGAGATCATTCAGGCCGTCGACAACTCACTCGACGGCTGCCCGGGGAGCGACTGATGAATCGCGCCATCCGCCACCTCCTGCCCAGCGCGCTCGCCGGTCTGCTCATCCTTACGATCGCCGGCTGCTCCGATTCTGATTCCGGCAAGCGCGCCGCGACGCCGACCGCCACCGCCACCAGCGCGCTGCTGACGCTGAGCGGCACCTGCACGACGTCGGGTAGCGGTGCGAGCGGCCTCGGCCCGTGTGCGAGCGGCACGGCGATCAGCGTCTATCGCTGCGACAACCGCGCCGGCTGCCTGCACCACGACGGCGCTACCCTGCTTGGCGGGACGACCGTATCCAACGGCGGCAGCTGGTCGCTGCGTATCCCTGCCGCGGAGGCCGACGCGACGCTGTTCGTCGAAGCCGCCGTCGCCGACGGCGTCGTCTATCGCGCCCTGGCGCTGCGCACGATCACCGCCGCCCTGCGGCGCGGGGCGCAGATCATTCCCGGCGACATCGACATGATCGACATCGCGCCGGAGAGCGAAGCCGCGGCGGCGCTGCTCGACAGCTACGGGTTCGACAACTACTCCGATGCCGGCGCCGGCCAGGTGACGGGCGCCGTCGACCAGGCGACGGCCGGTTTGTCGTATACGGGCCTGACGCCGCAAGACGCGTCCGAGCTGGCGCTGACGACGGCGAGCGCCGACCCCACCGTCATCCAGACGCTGCAGACCGCAGCCTACACGCCGACACCCACCGCGGCGCCGGTGTGCTGCAACTGCGGTGGCGGTTGCTTCCAGGACACCGGCAGCGGCTGCGGCGACTGCACGGCGGTCGACGACGCGAGCTGCCTCGCTGCCGGCTGCGCCACCTTCACGCCGACGGCGACGCCGACCGCGACCAACACCGCCACCGCCAGCGCGACGGGCACGCCGACGTCGACCGTCGCGCCGCCGTGCTGCGATTGCGGCAGCGGCTGCTTCCAGGACACCGGTAGCGGCTGCGGCGAGTGCGAGGCGATGGCCGACGCCGTCTGCCTGGGATCGGGATGCACCGCCTTCTCGCCGACCCCGACCGACACCGCGGCGGCGACCGCCACCCAGACGCCGACCCGCACCGCCAGCGCCACCGCAACGCCGCCGCCGACCGGCACGCAGACGGCGAGCCCGACGCCGACGATCACGCTCACCCCGACCGCCAGCGGCACGCCGACGGCGAGCGGGACGGAGACCGCGACGGTGACCGCCACCGCGACGCCGACCGCCGCCACCGCCTGTCAGCCGAGCTCCTGCCAGGCCAGCACCGACTGCGCGTGCGAGACGTACACCTCGCTGTTCGCCATCGCGCACGCCTACAACGAGCCGACCACCACCGTGCTCTATCGGGTGCGCGTCGCCGGCTGGAGCACCGGCACCGCGTGGGGCGACGGCACCAACGGCTTCTTCTACCAGGCGACGGTGACCGGCAACACGCCGGAGACGCTCATCTACGTGCCGTTCAACGGCATGGCGGTGGACAGCGCCGGCGATCCCGCCCTGCCGCCGTTCAACTTCATCGTGCCGGTCGATGTGTCCGCCGGCGCCGACGCGACCGGCATCACCATCTCCGCCTGCGCCTCGAACCAGGTCGGTACACTGGTCACCAACGACTGCGGCGTACAGGAGTACCAGCCGACCTGCAGCACGGTGCTGTGGAGCGAGAGCTACACCGCCGCGACGCAGCCGTCGGTCGGGCTGGCACCGGACGCGCTCAACTTCGCCTCGCTGGAGTTCAGCGGCACCAACACGGTGTCGATCCAGAACACCGGCGTCTACCCCGGCGTGCTGACCTTCACGCCGCAGACCAGCCTGTCCACCAGCGACACGATCTGGCTCTACAATCACCTGGTCTTCTTCGACACCAACGCCAACCCGTACACCAACAACGTGCTCGACGACTGCAGCCATCCGAGCATCGGCGTGCTGTCGATCGACGAGGCGGCGTACCAGGTGCCGGGGCAGTCCACCTACCGCACCAAGTTCGGCAACACGCAGGAGGTGAACGACGCCACGGCGCCGGATGCGCAGATCTTCTTCTACACCTGGGACCGCCAGCAGACGACCGCGATCAACGTCGGCGCGCAGTTCATCTACGACTACAGCAGCAGCTGTCCGGGCTGGATCAACGGCGGCCCCGGCAGCATCGCCAGTACCTGCAACCCCGACGACACACTCGCCGCCGGGTTCGGCGGCATCGCCGGTGACCTGCCGAACATCGCGCCGTATGCGCAGGTGATCCCGGTCAGCAGCGCGGCGACGTTCGACACCGCGGCGTCGGCGCAGGCCGGCACGCAGGAGACGCGCAATGTGTCGATCACCTCGGAGGACGGCAGCAGCCTCTGCCAGTACGCCGTCAACCCGCTGGCGGTGAACAGTGGCAGCGCCTACAACCCGCCCAACTACGTCATCGACGACAGCGCCGGGAGCTGGAACGCCTTCCCGCAGGGGCTCTCGTACGTGCTCGGAACCGGCTTCGGCACCTGCAGCAGCGCGGCGCCGTTCTGCGAGAGCACCGCGAACTACACCGCCTACGTTCCGCACTACGCCGACACCAGCGGCGACTTC
>JANRJF010000006.1:0-14861 GCA_033764095.1 Deltaproteobacteria bacterium
ACCACCGAGCTGCACGGCGGCATCGGCTTCACCTGGGAGTTCGACCTCCACCTGTGGTTCCGCCGCGCCCTGTTCGACCGCAGCGTGCTCGGCGAGGCCATCTACCACCGCGCCCGCGCCGCCGACCTGGCGGGCTGGTGAGGATTCGGAAACTGCCTCACCACGGATGAACACAGATAAACACAGATAACTTTCTGACACGCGCTGCCGCAGTTACTGGTGCCCAGGTTTCTATTCAGAAGTTTTATCGGTGTTCATCCGTGTTCATCTGTGGTTTCAGTTTTTGAGGCATGGGTGAAGCGATCGACTGCTGGGTGAATCCGTTCACCCCGGAGGTCGCGGCGGCGCAGCGGCCGGAGTTTCTGGTGCGCGTCGCGACCGACTACTTCCATCGCGCCGAGCAGGTGTTCAGAGGAACGCCGCTCGACGAGATGGTGGCGCTGATGGAGCAGCAGGGCATCGGGCACGGGCTGCTGACCATCGACGCGGCGAACCCGGCACCGATGGCGGCCGCGGCGGCGCGCTACGGCGACCGCTTCAAGCTCGCCGCGGTGATCGATCCGTGCGGCGGCATGGACGCGGTGCGCACGGTCGAGCGGCTGGTGCGCGAGCACGGCGTGCGGCTCATCCGCATGGTACCGTTCCTGATCAACAAGCCGCCGAACGACAAGGTCTACTACCCGGTGTACGCCAAGTGCATCGAGCTCGGCGTCGCGGTGTCGGTCAACACCGGCATCCCCGGCCCGCCGATGCCGGCCGAGCCGCAGCGCCCGCTCTACCTCGACGAGGTGTGCCTGTTCTTTCCCGAGCTGGTGCTGATCATGGCGCACGGCGCCGATCCGTGGTGGGGCGAGGCGATCCGCCTGCTGCTCAAGTACCCCAACCTCTACATGATGACCTCGGCCTACCTGCCGAAGTACCTGCCGCCCGAGCTGCTGCACTTCATGAACACGCGCGGCAGCGACAAGCTCCTCTTCGCCACCGACTTCCCGTTCCTGCCCTTCGACCGCGCCATCGAAACTGCCCGCGCCCTCGACCTGCGCCCCGGCGTGCTCGACAAATACCTCGGTGATAACGCGCGGCGCGTCTTCGGGTTTTCGTGAACCACAACGACACCACGGCACAACGGAGCTCAACGTTGTGTCGTGGTGCCGTCGTGTCGTTGTGGTCAGCTGCGGATCAGAACGGTCCTAGACGTGCAGTCCCTCGCGCCCGATGCGCCGGCACAGCGCCGCGCCGAGCCCTTCCTCGGCGCCGACGCCGACCACCACTGCGATCCGCTCCTGGCTCATCGCGCTCCCCCTCGCTCAGGCGTCGCTCGGCGGAGCCGAGCCCTGTTTGATCAGCTCGGACAAGGGGTCACCGCGCTCGAAGCGCGCCAGCAACACGTCGGGGTCGAAGTCGACGCCGATCGGGTTGGCCTGCAGCGCGCCGCCGCGCATCCAGGCGTTGAGGGTCTCGACGTCGGGATAGTTGTCGATCTGCAGCTCGATCTGGTTGCCGTCCGGATCGCGATAGTAGAGCGACGTGGTCGGGCCGTGGTTGATGCACCAGTACGGCGTGATGCCGTCGCGCTTCAGCCGCGCGTAGGTGCGCAGCAGGTCGCCGAGCGATGCGTAGGTGAAGGCGATGTGGTCGACGCCGTCGCTGGCGGGCGGACGGGGGACGAGATCGGGCAGGTTGATGATCGCCAGCCGGTGATGCTCGTCGTCGTAGGTGAGGAAGCACAGCATCGGGTTCTCCAGCTGCACCGTCGCCTGAAGCACGTTGCGGTACCAGGCGCGCAGCTCGTCGTAGCGCGTCGTGCGCAGGACGAAATGCGCGAGCTTGATCGGTTTCGCGACCGTCGTCATGCCCGGCACTCTGCCACGTTTGCGAACCGGGCGCCTAGATCGAGCCGGCGCGGCCGGCGCGACTTGATCGGCCGGCGCGGAACCGACAACCGTCGCGCATGGCGAGCGCGTTCACCCATGCCGTCGTCGGCGCCGCGCTGACCCCATTGGCGCCGCCTGCGCAGCGCAACGGACGGCTGGCGGTGGAGCTGGCGGCGCTCGCGGCGCTGCCCGACCTCGACGTGCTCGGGTTTGGGCTGGGCATCGACTACGCACACCCGCTCGGGCATCGCGGACTGACCCACTCGCTGCTCTTCGCCGCACTGCTGGCGCCGCTGGTGGTCTGGCTGCTGCACCGCGACGTGCGCAGCGGGTCGCACGACTGGTGGGCACTGGTCGGCCTGTGCTTCGCCGCCACCGCCTCGCACGGCGTGCTCGACGCCTTCACCGACGCCGGGCTCGGCATCGGCTTCTTCATTCCCTTCGACAACCGGCGCTACTTCATGCCGTGGCGGCCGCTGGCGACCTCGCCGCTCGAGCCGAGCGCGTTCTTCTCGCACTGGGGCCTGCGCGTGATGGCGAACGAGATCGCCTGGGTGTGGCTGCCGACGGCGGCGTGCGTCGTAGCGGTGTGGCTGCGGCGGCGCCGCCGGGATGCCAACCGCCGGTGGCGCTGACGCGCCACCGGCCGACACGAGGTCGGCCGGCTACCGAGATCCTTTCTGCTCCACCCCCCGCACGACCGACGACTGCCGCCCGCCACGCGGGCGGTCACCAGCGCATCGGCACCGACGCGAAGCCGTGTACGTTGCTCATGTGCACGCGCGTGCAGGCGGCCTCGTCGATCTCGTACTCCGGGATGCGCGCATGCAGCTCCTCGAGGGCGATGCGGCCCTCCAGGCGGGCGAGCGCGGCGCCGAGGCATTTGTGCGCGCCGTGCCCGAGCGCCAGCTGCACGTGCACGTCGCGGCTGATGTCGAATCGGTCGGCGTCGGGAAAGCCGGCGTCGTCGCGGCAGGCGGCGCCGGTGAGCAGCAGGACGAAGTCGCCGCGCGGCATGGTGACGCCGTGCAGGGTGACGTCGCGCGTCAGCGTGCGGCCCTGGTACTGCGACGGCGGCCAGAAGCGCAGGCACTCCTCGAGCGCGTTGGGGATGGCGCCGGGATCCTCGACGACGCGGCGGCGCTGCTCGGGATGGCGCGCCAGCAGGACGACGGCGTTGCCGAGCAGCTTGGTGACGGTCTCGTTGCCGGCGCCGGAGAGCAGCGTGCAGAAGCCGGTCAGCTCGACGTCGCTGAGCCGCTGTGCGTTGCCCTGCTCGTCGGTGAGCTCGGCGTGCGCCAGCAGGCTCACCATGTCGTCGCCCGGATGGGCGCGCTTCTCGCGCGCCAGGGCGAAGAAATACTGCGACAGGCGGGCGTTGGCGGCGAGCGCCGACTCCGGCATGGCGGGCGAGTCGGGGGCGCGGGTCAGCGACTCGTCGGTCCACTCGCGGATCATCTGGCGGTCGCCGGCCGGTACGCCGATCATGGTGCTGATCACCTCGATCGGCAGGCGCGCCGCGAAGTCGGCGATGAAGTCGCCGCGCCGCCGCGCCGCCAGGTCGTCGAGCAGCGCGACGGCGATGCGTCGCACCAGCGGCTCGAGCGCGGCGATGCGGGCCGGGGTGAACGCCTTGCTCACCAGGCGGCGAAACCGTGTCTGGCGCGGCGGATCCATGAAGATGATCATCGGCACCATCTCGGCGAACGCGGCGTCGAGCTCCAGGACCGTCCCCTTCGCCGAGCTGTAGGTGTCGTGGTCGAGCGACGCCGCCAACACGTCGTCGAAGCGCGACAGCGCCCAGAACTCGAGCGCGTCGTTGCGATATACCGGCGCCTGCGCGCGCAACCAGCGATAGATGGGGTACGGATCCTGGTGAAACGCGTACGAGAACGGGTTCAGCTCCATCGCGGCCGGCTTAGCACGCCGGCCGCCCCGACTGTCCACGCGTGCGCCCGGTACGGGCTGGCGCGGCGCGGCGCGCGGCCCGCCGGCGGCGCGCGTGCCAGACGAGCGCGTACGCCAGCGCGGCGCTCGCCGACGCCGCCACCCAGCCGACGAAGGCGCGACCGACCGCCTGCTGCATCGCCAGCGCGGTGATCGGGGCGGACAGGGCGCCGGCAGCGCGCGCCAGCGCGACGACGCTGGCGACGGCGATGATGGCGGCGACCACCGCCATGCGCGCGCGCAGCGCTGGGGGGCCCTCGAGATCGGGAACCGGCGCGGTACGGGCGAGCCACGCCCAGACCATCGCGGCGAGCAGCAGCATGCCGGCGGCGCTCGAGACGTACTGGAGCAGCTTGTAGAGCGGCAGCGCCAACGGTCCGATGGCGAGCGCCGGAGCCTGCAGCACCGGCAGCGCCATCACCGCGAAGCCGTTCACGTGCGTGAACGAGTCCCAGAGGATGTGGGTCAGCGCGCCGAGCAGCAGCGACGCGAGCACGGCGCGCAGCGGCGCCGCCGGCCAGCCGGCGCGCGCGCTCGGCAGGCTGAGCAGGCGCACCCGCAGCGCCGGCGGTAACAGCTCCAGCAGCGGCCGCTTGAGCACCAGATGAAAGAGCGCGTAGACGAGCAGCCCGGCGGGCAGGCAGAACCAGAACAGCCCGGCCAGGCTGTGGCTGTCGACGCGCCGGATGTGCACCGGCAGAAAGTAGGCGTAGTCGGGCGCGTTCGAACCGATCACCAGCGCCGAGAGCACCGCGACGCGCGGCGACAGCCGGCGCAGCGGCACGACGGCGAGCGGGTGCGCGAGCGTGAAGGGCATGGTGCACCGGACTCCTGCACCGCCGTCGCGCTGCGGCCAGCCGGCCGCGGCGCTCAGCGCGCGCGCGCCCCTCCGGCGCCGAGCTGGCGCAGCGCCTGGCGGGCGCGGCGCTCGAACAGACCGGCGCCCTGCCCGCGCGCCAGCTCGACCGCGCGGCGCAGCTCCTCTTCCGCCCAGCGCCGCGCTTCGACGACGCCGACGCGGGTGAAGTCGCTGTACTCGCCGGCGGCGGCGAGCAGGCACTCGGCGCGCAGCCGCAGCAGGTTGGCCTGGCACCACGCCTCGCCGGTCTCCGCCGCGTCGGTCAGCCCGCGCTCGACGGCGCGCCGCGCCTCGGTCAGGCGGTGGACATCCAGGTAGGCCTCGCCGAGCAGTCCCTCGAGATGCGGCAGCAGCCAGCGGGTGCCGGAGCCGCGCTGCGCCGCGAGCGCGTCCTGCATCGCGTCGAGCGACTCGTCGCGCCGGGTCGCGCGCCAGTCCACCCAGTGCCGCAGGAAGGCGACCACCGGCTGCAGGCGGAACAACACGTAGAGATCGGCGAGCGCGCTCGCCTCGACGATCACCCCGCGCACCGCGTCCACGTCGCGCACGATCGACCCGGCGATCGCCGGCATCATCATGCTGAGCGCGAAGCGCATCGGCAGCTGTTCGCGATCGTAGGCCGCCAGCGCCGTCTCACAGGCGCGGCGCGCCGCCGCGGCGTCGCCGCGCACCACCTCGCCGACGGCGAGCAGCAGCCGGATGAAGGTGGGCAGATCGATCAGGCGCGGCAGATCGGGGGAATACTCTTCGCGCAGTGCGCGCTCGAGCCGCGCGCAGCCGGTGTCCACCTGGCCGCTGAACAGCGCCACCAGGCCGGCGTAGGCGTACGCGGCGGCGGCCATGCCGGCGGGGCCGTTGGCGGCGGCGGCGAGCAGGCGATCGGCGCCGTAGCGGGCGCTGGCGTAGTAGCCGCGCATGAACTCGGCGAGCGTGAAGCCGAGCCGGGCGCGGAACGCCTCCACCGCCTCGCCGTGTTTGTCGAACAACGCCGCGGCGCGATCGAAGTGCGCCGCCGCGTGCGGTGAGAGGGTCGGCATCTGACCGACCATCATGTTGGCGAGCAGCAGCTGCAGGTGCGCGGCGCGCCGCTCGCTCGCCGGCGACGGGTCGACGCGCATCGAGCACTGCAGCGCCGTGTCGAGCCAGCGGCCGGCACCGACGTAGTCGAGGCGGGAGTTCGCCATGTGCGCCGCGTACTCGAAGTACTCGCTGGCGCGGCCCCAGTCGCCGGCGGCGGCGAAGTGCGTCGCGACGCGCGCCGGCTCGAAGGCCTCGCCGGGTGCGCCGAAGCGCCCGACCAGATGCGCGGCCACGGCGGCCTCCAGGTCGACGCGGCGGGCGGCGTCGATCTGGCTGCGTACCACCTGGCGGTGCACGACGTGGACGAAGGCGAAGCGGCCGTCGACCAACGGGCGCAGGATCTCCTGCCGGGTCAGCTCGCTGAGCGTCAGCTCCAGCCCATCCGGCGTCTCGCCGAGCACCTCGGCGAGCGCGGCCAGGCTGAACTCCTGCCCGAGCAGACTGCCGGCCTCCAGCACCCGGCCGAGCGCGGCGGGCAGGCGGTGCAGGTGCGTGGCGATGACGCCGGCGACATCGGCGGTCAGCGTCGGCGCGCTCCAACCGGCCGCGCCGTGCAACTGCCAGCCGCCGTCGCCGCGCTGCAGGGCGCCGGTCTCGATCAACTGGCGGCAGAGGCTCTGCAGCACCAGCGGATTGCCGGACGACCGCTCCTGCAGGAACGGCACCAGGCCGTCGGGCAGCACGGCGGTGTTGAAGCGCAGGCAGAGGTAGGCGTGCAGCTCGGCGGTGGAGAACGGGTCGACGATCACCTCGGTGGCGAGGCGGCGCAGATAGTCGATCCGCGCCGCGGCGTCGGCGTTGGCGCGCGGGTAGCGGCGCACGGTGCCGACGATGAAGAGCGGCACGCTCGGCGCCATGCGCGACAACCCGCCGATGACGTCGAGCGTGTCGGCGTCCGCCCAGTGCAGATCCTCGATCGCCAACACCAGCGGCTGCTCCGCCGCCAGCGCCTCGAACAGCGCGACGCCCTCGCGGCTGCGCCGCGACGGCGAGCTGCCGGCGCACAGGCTGAGCAGACGTTCCGCCTCGCGCCCGTCGAGCAACCCGGGAAACTGCAGCAGCCAGGTCGGCGCCAGCCGCCGCAGCACCGCCTGCGCCGCCGGGCGCGCCGCGAGCAGCGCGCCGATCGCCATCAGCAACGGCCCGTACGGCTCGCGCATCGCCGACCGATCGACGCAGCCGCCGAACACCTGCAGCGGCCGCACGTGCGCCGGCGCCTCGCCGTCGGCCGGCGCGTCCACCCGTTCCTGGAACCAGCGCAGCAGGGTCGTCTTGCCCGCCCCGGGCTCGCCGACGATCAACGCCAGCGTGGCAGCCGGACGCAGCGACGCGCGCCAGGCCGCCATCAATTGATCGAGCAGCGCCGGACGAGGCAGCAGTGCCGCGCCGCTCGCGGCCGCGGCCGCCGGCGGCGCATCGACCGAGGGGCGCGGCGGCGCCACCTCTTTCACGCGCGCGACCAACCGGTAGCCGCGCCGCTTGGTGGTCTCGATCGCCTCGCCGCCGTCAGGCTCGGCCAACGCCTGGCGCAACTCGCCGACGACGTTGCGCACCGTCTTGGCGGCCACCGTCACGTCGCGCCATACGCCGCGCCGCAGGTCGGCGACCGACACCAGCTCGTCGGGCCGCTCGGCCAGCAGCAGCAAGACCTCCCAGGCCTTCGCCCGCAGCACCAATTCCCGCCCGCGGCAGGTGACGATCCCGCGCCGGCGGTCGATCTGTAACTCGGGACGGGCTGCAGCCTGTGTCTCCATTACCTCCGAAAAGCCAAGACGCTACGCGCCTTTGTAGCGCATTCACCCAAATGGGGAAACCGCAAAAAAATGGGCGGACATCGGGCCTTCGTCGGGTTCGCACGTGTAGCCGCAGCGACACAGCGCGTGTGAACGTCATCGCGAAATTGCGTCGTGAGGTGCCGCGCGTCTGCGGCGCTCTCACGCAGAGTCGGAGGACGGATGGAGCGGGTGGACGGGGTGAGGCGGCGTGGCGGGCGAGTGCTCACCGTCGGCTTGGGACTGGTACTGGCAATGACCGGCGCGGCGCGCGCAGCTGATCTGACCATCGACACCTTCTCGGATGGTGCCGTGACGTTGACGCTGAACATGGTCGGCTCGGCGAGCGACACCAAGACCGGGCTGACGACGATCGGTGGCTCGCGGCGGGTCACCGCCGAGATGACCGACCCCGGCACCATCCCGGACATCGCCGTGAGCGTGATCCCGTCCTCGACGCTGGCCAACTACGCCGCCAACATCGACGCCGACGGCCGCATGGCGCTCTTCTACGACGCCAACGGCGCCGGCCTGAACGCCAACCTCGGCGGCTCGCTGGTCGCCATCCGGCTGCGCATGTTCGTCGACGCCGCGGCAGTGACCGGCTCCGGCATGCCGGTGGCGCTGACGCTCGACGACGGCACCACCTCGCACACCGAAACGATCGTGCTCACCACGCCGGGCTTCCAGTTCGTGCAGTTCACGCTGTCGGACTTCTCCGGCGCCGGCGTCAACCTGGCCAGCGTCGACAGCATCCTGGTCGACGCCGACCCGCAGCCGAGCGGCGATCTCGCCTTCAACTTCATCCTGGCGGTCGACAGCGCGGCGACGCCGACGGTGACCCCGACCTACACCGCCTCCGCCACCCGCACCGGCACGGCCACCCGCACCGCGACCGCGACCGCGACGCCCACCGCCACCGCGACGTTCACCGCCACCGCCACCGGCACGGCCACGTCGACCCGCACCGCGAGCGCGACCGGAACCGCCACCCATACCGGCACCGCGACCCACACCGCGACCGCCACCGGCACCGCGACCAACACGCCGACCGCCACCGCCACGCGCACCGCGACCAGCACCGCGACGGCGACCAGCACCCGCACGGCGAGCAACACCGCGACCGCCACCGGCACGGCCACCCACACCGGCACGGCGACCCACACCGGCACCGCGACCCACACCGCGACCGCGACGCCAACGGTGACCCACACCGGCACGCAGACGGCAACCAGCACCGCCACCGCGACGCGGACGCCGAGCAACACCGCGACGGCGACGCCGACGGCCACCGCGACCGGCACGCAGACCTCGACCAGCAGCGCGACGCCGACCGGGACGGCGACCAACACCGCCACCGCCACCTTCACTGCGACGGCGACGCCAACCGCGACGCACAGCGCGACCGCCACCCACACCGCCACCCTCACCGCGACGGCGACGCCCACCCACACCGGCACCGCGACTCACACCGCCACTGCCACCGGCACGGCGACGTCGACCGACACGCCCACCTTCACCCCGACCGACAACTCGACGCCGACCGCGACGCAGACGCGGGCGGCCGACGGTTCCGGCTGCGCCGGCCCGGCCGACTGCCTGTCCGGCTTCTGCGTCAACGGCGTGTGCTGCGACAGCGCCTGCGACCAGCCCTGGGAACGCTGCAACCTGACCCCCGACGTCGGCGTCTGCCAGCAGTACCTGGAGCCGGCGCCGGCGCTCTCGGACCACCTGCTCTATCTCGCCATGGGCGTGCTGATCGGCATCGCCGCGTGGTCGATGTCACGGCTTGGAAGGTCGTCCTAACCGGCGACCTTCCTCGGGAGCGGGAGGCGGCTACCCCCGTTGTCGCCTTCCGCTCCAGTCTTACGAGAGTAGCGATCAGCTGACCGCCGTCAGCCAGTCAGCCAGTCCGCATTTGGGAACCACCGCAGCGCCGCAGGCGCGCAGCGGTTGAATTCTCGGGTAAGGCTGGCGCCGCGCGCCACCGATCGCGTCTCGCTCTGCCGGGTCGGCTCGCGACGAGGCGCAGTGCGCCGTCAGCCGCGAGGGTCCGCCGGCCGCGCGGCCGGCGGGGAACTGCTCTTCAGCTCAGGACGTGCCCTTGGGGCGCGGCGTGCCACGACCAGGCTTGCGGCGCGCCGTGGCGCTCTCCGTGGCCGGTCGGCGAATGGCCACCACCATCTGGAATCGCTTCAAAACTTTCGACCACTTACCGGTTGCGATGACCTGCATCTCCCTACCCTCCCCTGTCTGCAGGAGGGCCATCGCAACCGCTGTGCCAGCGCCGCGGGCGGCCGGCCGCGGCACTCACCGGCCCGGCCGCACATCTCGGTACGGCCGGGCCGTTCGAATTCGTCCGTCGGGATTGGGGCCGGGGGCCGGGTTCACGCCGCCGGCGTCGACGGCACCCACTGCGACAGCGACGGCTCGACGCGCGGCGCGCCGGCCAGGGTGGCGAAGTTCAGCGTGTACAGGTTGCGGAAGGTGTCCACCGCCAGCCGCGCCGCGGCGACGCCGGTGGTACGCGCCAGCCGGTTGCCCTGCGGCGTGAACAGGTCGAGGCGATAGTCCTCGACCGTCAGGCCGTTGTTCGCCGCCGACAGCACGTACATGTAGCCGAGCCCCTCGACGGCGAGGTCGAGGTACTCGACCCCGTCCGTCTGCTCCAACTCGATGGTCGCGCTGGTGCCGTTCTTGAACGCGCGCACCGGGTTGCCCGACACGTCGAAGGCCTGGATGCGCGCGTTGCCGGTCTCCAGCACCAACACGGTGGTGTCGAACACCGCCACCGCCACCGGTGCGTTGAGCAGTCCCTCGCGCGTCCCCTCGCCGCCCTTCTGCACGGCGAACGGAATCGCTTCGGGCGCCGAGCCGCGATCGACCGCGCGGCTCGGCAGCTTGAGGATCTCCATCTTGTGGCTCAGCCGGCTGACGCCGACGACGTAGCCGCTCGGCACCACCGCCAGCGACTCGAGCGCTTCGGTGAAGCGCCCCCAGCTGAGCGCATTGCCGAGCCCGAACGGCGTCGTCTCGTCGAGCAGCACCGACTGCAGGAAGTAACTCGCACCATCGATGTCCGGCTCCATGAAGAAGTGGCGGCCATTCGACGCGGCGAGCCGGTCGTAGACGATGCCGGCTGGATGGCGGAACCCGCACGGCAGGAGCTTCAGGGCACGCTCCGGATCGTCGCCGAGGAAGACGTTCTGCACCAGGTGCATGACGCCGCCGCTGCTCTCGCCGCAGTAGGGGCGGTCGCCCTGACCGCCGGCGGAGAAGCTGTAGCCGACCATGCCGGTGCGCTGGTTGACGGTGAGGCCGCCGAGCGTACAGAGCCGGTCGTCCTGACCCTGGCAGAGCACCGCACGCGTCGCGGTCGGCGCCGCGCCCGCGACCCAGACGCGATGGCCATTCTCGTACTTGAGCTCGAGCTCGTGCTGGTAACGCGTCTGCTGGGTGAGCGGGATGAGCCGCTCCTTGATCGGCACGGTGACGACGCCGGCGTTCTGCGGCGTGTTGTCGATCGGGCCGATCGGCCCCTCCTTGCCGTTCGCGTCGACGCCGAGGCCGACGATGTAGCCCTCGTCGGTGGTCAGCACGACCTCCAGCGACACTTTGCCGCCCGACGGCACCTGCTCGAACACCACCTCGATCGGCTCGACGCGCCCCTGGGCGATGTCGCCTTCCTGCTTGTACGAGACCGCCGAGGCCTCGTCGTAGATCAGCGTCACCGCATAGTGGCGGGCGCGCGCCGGGAACTGGAAGTTGTCCGGATCCTTCTCGATGCGCACGGTGGTGGTCATCTGGAAGGTGAGCCGGTTGGTGAACAGCGCCGGGCTGATCAGCACCTCGGCCAGGGATTGCACCAACTCCGCCAGCGTCGCCGCGTTGCTGAGGATCTGCGGGCCGAAGAACAGCACGTTGGCGGCGCTGGTCGCCACGCCGAGCAGCTTGTTCGCGACGATCGCCAGAATCGGCAGCACCAGCTGGGTCACCAGGTTGGCGACCAGGTCGAGCAGGCTGCGCAGGAAGTCGAGCAGGCTGCCGGACGACTTGGAGCCGAAGATGCCGCGCGCGAAGGCGGACGACGACGTCACCAGGATGCTCGTGACCCAGCGGCCGATCAGCGCGGCGATGTTGGCGACCGACTCCTTGCTGAGCGAGCTGACCAGCGAGGCGCCGACCGAGACGCCAGCCGCCAGCGCCACCACTGGAATCGCGAAGTTGAACACCAGCGTGAAGATCGAGCCGTTCAACGCCTCGGGGCAGAACGCCTCGCCCCCCATGCCGAGGCTGCCGAAGAAGACCGTAGCGCGCGTCGCGTCGGCGGGCATGTCGAACGAGTAGGTCTGGACGTCGAACGGCACCGGCACGCCCATGATGGTGTTGGCGGTGATCACCATGCCGATGTGCTTGGCGCGCTCGGTGTCGGCGGCGCCGCGATCGGCGACCGGCAGCGGTCCGTTCTCGTCGGCGAACTGGACGTGCACCGAATGCGTGCGCAGGTGCCAGTTGCGCACCTGGACCTCGACGGTGCGCTTCATCTCGTTGGCGACGCGCAGAGCCACGAAGTCGAGGCCGTGGGCGTTGGTGCCGGGCGGATGCTCGGCGACCAGCTTGTACCCTTCCGCGGCGACGCTGCCGAAGCTGAAGCTGCGGGCGCCGCGTTCTTCGGTGCGTCCGGTCAGCGCATGCCAGTTGTTTCCCTCGAAACGCGGGTCGTTGAAGATGCTCTTCAGCACCGCGCGAATCGTCTGCTGGGCGGCGGCGATCGTCTCGTCGGCGAGGTTGGTGTGGTAGACGGGATTGCCTTCCGTATCGACCAGCGGCTGGTCACTGTCGGGGTCGATCAGCTTCACCAGTTTCGCCCACGCCGGCACCTCGACGCCGCCGACCACCGTCAGGCCCGACTCGGTCGCCGGCCAGTGCTGGGCGATGCGGAAGGCCAGGGTGCTGAGGAACGGCTGACAGGTCGCGTCGCCCTCGGGACACGGCAGCGTCTGGATCAGGTCGCGAATCGCCGTCCCCTGCTCGGGGTCGAGATTCATGATCTCGGGGTGATGGAAGACCAGCGCTGCGGCGGTGTCCCAGGGCGAGACGAACTCGTCCAACGCCGGCTCCAGGTCTTCCAGGTCGAGCTCGTCGGCGATGCGCTGCAGCCCGTAGGCGTGCACCTTGGCGGAGTAGACGCGGCGCTGGCCGCTGGCGCGCTTCTGCGCCGCCAACGTGCGCTGCACCACCTCGGGCACGTGCAGCTGCAGGCCGAGCAGCGCCGCTTCGTTGCGGTCGCCGTGCTGGCCCATGATCCAGAAGTGCTGCAGCGCGTCGGACGGCAGGTCGACGTCAACAGCGTAGTGGGTGAGCCGTTCGTCGGCCACGCCGCGCAGCAGCGGGTCCTCGGCGCGAAAGTGGGCGCGCGACTCCGCCGTGTGCGGCTCCAGCCGCAGGCCGTCGTCGCTGCTGTTCAGGATGCACAGGCGCGCTTCCTCGACCTGCGCGAAGGACAGGTCGAACTGCAGCGTGCGATCCTCGCGCGGCCCCTGCGGCAGCGGCGTCGCCGTCGGCTGCGCGGTCGGCGTCGGCGTCGCGGCGCGCGGCCCATCGCCGTCGTCGTCGCCGCAACCGCTCAACACGCCGGGAAGCCCGAGCGCGACGCCGGTGAGGGCGCTGCTGGCAATGAACTGGCGGCGCGACAGTCGGCGGCGTCTCGGTCGTGTGCTCAACTCGGTCTCCTCGGCTCCGCTTCATCGGCTATGGGACCGCCTGCCAACATGTCAACGCGATTCGCGGCCGCGGTGTCGCACGGCGCGTGGTTTGCATCGCCGGATCAGACCGATTGACGCGTCGCATCGCATGCCCTGATGGGCGACGGCCGGCGGGCGGCGCCGCAACCCGCCCGCTGGGCGCCGGTCGGCCGGCGCCCGGGACCTCGGGCCGGGCGGGTTGGGAACGCGCCATTCATGTGGTACGGCCCGAAGGGTTGCCGCGCCGACAGACCAGTTCGAAGAAGCAGACCTCGCGGTCGGCGCGCGGCGCCGGTCCGGCCGGCACCGCTGCGCGCGCCGCCACCCGAGAGCCCTCACCGATGACGACCAAGCCGACCACCATGAAGCCGACGCTCGACAACCCGTTTGCCGAGCAGGCCGCCAAGCCCGACCTCGACGCCCTGCCGCCGTACGACCGCGCCCTGGTCGACGGCGAGGAGCTGCGCCGCCGCCCGTACACCGCCGCCAGCACGGTGCAGATCCTGCGCCAGCACGCCCGCAACCGCATGACGGTGTGGGAGCGCATCGACGCCCTGCAGGACCGCGCCGCGCAGCCCACCATCCTCTGGCAGAACTGGGGCAAGAACCTCGACGGTGCCTCGATCACCACGCTGGTCACCACCATCGGTGGGCGCGACGTCGCCATCTACGGCCACGACTTCACCGTCCGCGCCGGCTCGATGGATGCCACCAACGGCCGCAAGCTGGCCAACCTGATCTACCTGGCCGGCGAGCGCGGCATGCCCTTGATCGGCATGTACGACAGCGCCGGCGCCTACGTGCCGGCCGGCGTCGGCGGGCTCGACGGCTACGCCGAGGCGTTCACCGCGCTGCGCAAGATCAGCGGCGTGGTGCCGAGCATCATGTGCATGTTCGGCTTCAACGCCGGCGGCGGCGCCTACCTGCCGCGCCAGGGCAGCTTCATGATCCAGCCCGAGGACACCTTCTTCGGCCTCACCGGCCCAGGGGTGGTGAAGAGCGTGCTGGGCGAGGACGTCACACCCGATGAGCTCGGCGGCCCGCGCGTGCACGGCGCCAGCGGCGTCACCGACCTGTGCGTCTCCGACGAGCTCGGCGCCCTGCGCACCGCGCGCCGCCTGCTCTCGTACCTGCCGAGCTCGAACAAGGTGTCGGCGCCGTATCTGCCGACCGGTGACCCGATCGACCGGCGCACCACCGAGATCGACGTGCTGCTGCGCAAGGCGTTCAACTCGCCGACCGGCTTCAACACGCCGCTCGACGTCTCGATCATCGTCGAGCGCCTGTGCGACCGCGGCGACTACTTCGAGCTGCAGCCCGACCGCGCCCGCAACGCGCTCACCGCCTTCGGCCGCCTCGGCGGCCACGTCGTCGGCTTCGTCGCCAACAACTCGGCGGTGGCCAGCGGCCAGATCGACGTCGACGCCGCCTACAAGATCGCCCGCTTCGTGCGCTTCTGCTCCATCTACAACGTGCCGGTCATCTTCATCGAGGACACCACCGGCTTCCTGCCCGGCCGCGAGCAGGAGAGCCGCGGCATCGTGCAGGCCGGCCGCGCCATGCTCGACTCGATCATCGACCTGCG
>JANRJF010000007.1:0-18133 GCA_033764095.1 Deltaproteobacteria bacterium
CGGCCTGTCGCCGCGCGACGTCGACGGCATGGTGCGCTACGAGATCGAGAGCAACACGCAGGAGAAGTACGCGCGCGCGCTCGGCATCGAGAACCTGAGCTTCTACGGCTCGGTCGAGTACGGCGGCGGCGCCGGCTGCGGCACCATCCTGCACGCCGCGCTGGCGGTCGCCACCGGCATCGCCGAGGTGGTGGTCTGCCTGCGCAGCCGCAACCGCGGCTCCGGCGGGCGGCCGTGGGCGAAGACGGCGAACTACGTCGAGGGCGACTGGCAGTTCTCGTCGCCCTACGGCCTGGTGCGGCCGGTGGACCAGATCGGCATCCTGGCGCGCCGCATGATGGTCGAGGCCGGGGTGACGCGCGAGCACTTCGGCGCCGCCGCGGTGGCCGTGCGCAAGCACGCCGCGCGCAACCCGATGGCGCTGATGCGCAAACCGCTGAGCATGGAGGACTACCTGGCGGCGCGCATGATCGCCGAGCCGATGTGCCTGTTCGACTGTTGCCTGGAGTCGGACGGCTCGCTCGCCTGCGTCATCACCACCGCCGAGCGCGCCCGCGACCTGCGCCAGAAGCCGGCCTACATCCACTCCGCGTCGCAGGGCATGGGGCCGAACGCCTCGGTGATGACCAACTACTACAAGCGCGACTTCCTGCAGACCGCCAACGCCTACTGCGCCCGCGACCTGTGGAAGCGCTCCGACATCCAGGCGAGGGACCTGCGCTGTGCGCAGCTCTACGACGCGTTCACGCCGCTCATCCTCGTCTCGCTGGAGGAGTTCGGCTTCGTCGCGCCCGGCGAAGCCGGCCCCTTCGCACTCGCCGGCGAGCTCGAGTGGCCGAACGGCCGCCTGCCGACCAACACCTCCGGCGGCTCGCTGTCGGAAGCCTACGTGCACGGCTTCAACCTGATCTGCGAGGGCGTGCGCCAGATCCGCGGCACCGCGATCAACCAGGTCGCCGACTGCGAGCACGTCCTGGTGACCAGCGGCGCGGGCGTGCCGAACGGGGCACTATTGCTGAGAGGATAGGCTGTTAGGCTGCTAGGCTGTTCGCTGTCAGGGGGAAGAGAAATTCAGACCCCTAACAGCGTAACAGCCAACAGCCTAACAGCCTCAGAATTCATGGCCGACTATCTCAAACCGCTCCCCTACGCCGACGCCGAGACCAAGCCCTACTGGGAGTGGGCGAAGCGGCACGAGCTGCGCATGCAGCGCTGTGCCGACTGCGGCGAGGTGCGCTTTCCGCCGCGGCCGATGTGCCCGGCCTGCAACTCGATGCGCGACGAATGGGTGCGCATGTCGGGGACCGGCACGATCTACAGCTGGGTGGTCATCCACCCGCCGGTGCTGCCGGCCTTCGCCGCCGAGGCGCCGTACGCCGTCGTGCTGGTCCAACTCGACGACGACCCGACCCTGCGCCTGGTCGGCACCGTCTCCGACGTCGCCAACGACGAGCTCGCCGCCGGCCTCGCGGTCGAGGTGTGGTTCGACGACGTGACCGAGGCGATCACGCTGCCGCGCTGGCGCAGACGCAAAGCGTGACCGGTGACCAGTGACCGGTGACCGGTAGAATGTTCGCGAGTCTCCGCCGTCTTCAGACAGCGAAACGAGCCGCGTGCGAGTCGCACCGGCGCATCCGACGAGACCCAGTCTGGTCACCGGTCACCGGTCACCGGTCACCGGTTACGCCTCTGGTGGAGCAGTAAGTGCCGGAGTCGCTCGCCGAGACGCTGGCGGCCGCGTTGCGCGCCACCGCGCAACGCCATCCCGACGTCGCCGCCATTCACTTCCACGGCCGCGACCGCACCTACGCGGAGTGGGACGCGGCGGCGGACCGCTTCGCGCGCGGCCTGCTCGCCGCCGGCGTCGGGCGCGGCGACCGGGTCGTGCTGCTGCTGCCGTCGGTGCCCGAGTACGCCTTCTGCTATCTCGGCGCGGCGCGCATCGGCGCCATCACCGCCGGCATCAGTACCCGCTACCGGCGCCAGGAGATCGGGGAGATCCTGGCCAACGCCGATCCGCGCCTGGTGGTCACCGTCGGCGACGCGGAGGGCGTCGACTTCCTCGCCCTCGTCGACTCCGTGCGCGCGCGCGCGCCGAGCCTGCGGCGCGTCGTGCGTTTCGACGGCGACAGCTCCGACTCGCTCGCCGCGCTGCTCGCTGCCGGCGAGACGGCTGATGTCGATCTCGCCGCTGCCGAGGCGGCGGTGCGCGGCGCCGACCCGGTCGCCATCGTCTATACCAGCGGCACCACCGGCACGCCGAAGGGCGCGGTCTACGACAGTGACGCGCTGATCGCGTTGACGCGCCTCTTCACCACCCGCCTGCCGCAGACGCCGGCCCCCGGCGAACCGAACCTGTGGCCGGGCATGGCGCTGGCGCACGTCGGGTTCATGGGGCGTGTCCACCTGCAGATTGCGCACGCCGCGACCCTGGTGCTGCACGACCGCTTCGATGCGCGCTGGTGCATCGAGCAGCTACAGAGCCGCCGCATGGCGCGCCTGGGCGGCTTCCCGCCGGTGCTGGTGATGCTGATGCGCGCGCCGGAGTTCGCCGGCCTCGACTGGTCGTTCGTCAAATCGGTCACCTTCGGCGGCGCCCCGCTCGCGCCGCATCTGGTCGACGAGATCCGCGCCAAGCTCGGCGTCGACGTCTTCACCGGCTACTCGTGTACCGAGACGGCGATCATCTCGGCGACGCTGGCGAGCGATCCGCCGGAGCGCCGCGCCGGCACGGTCGGCCGGCCGACCGCGGGCGTCGAGGTGCGCATCGTCGACGAGCAGCGCCAGCCGGTGCCGACCGGTGAGCCGGGACGCATCGCGGTGCTGTCGCCGGCCACCATGCGCGGCTACTGGCGCCGCCCGCAGGAGACCGCGCAGGCGCTCGACGAAGCCGGCTGGCTGTACAGCGAGGACATGGGGTTCCTCGATGCGCACGGCTACCTGCACCTGATCGGGCGCGAGAAGGACATGTACTACCGCGCTGCGTTCAACGTGTATCCGGGCGAGGTGGAGGAAGCGCTGCAGCACCACCCGCAGGTGGCGCAGGCGGCGGTGGTCGGGTTGCCGGACGACGTGCTCGGCCACAAGGGATGGGCCTTCGTGGTGCCCACCGACGCGGCCAACCCGCCGACGCTCGAGCAACTACGCGAGTGGGTCGGCCGCGACCTGGCCAGCTACAAGCGCCCCGACGGGCTCACCATCCTCGCCGCGCTGCCGACCAACGCGATGTACAAGGTGGACAAGCGCGCCTTGAAGGAGATGTCGCCCCCGTCGCCAGCGTCCGTAGGGTCCGAGCCGCGCGGCGTATAGCGGGCGCGCTGGTTCACGGATTACACGGATCAAAGGATTGGGATTACACGGATCGGCAAGCACCGGTCTGGCGCCACGCCAACTCTTCAGTTCCTTTAGTCAGTCAGTTCTTCTCCGATCCGTGAAATCCGCTCTTCTATCCGTGTAATCCGTGACCAAGGAACGCTCGCGAATGGGACGAGGGTCGGGATCCCAGGCACGACGTCAGACGCGCAGCAGCACGGCGCGCGCCGGGAGGCCGGTGGCCTGGGTCAACGCCGACGCGTACAGCGCGACCTGGCGGCGATACACGTCGGCGCGTGCGCCGAGCTCCTGATCGGTCTTGAAGTCGATCACCGTCCAGCCGCCCGCGTCGCGGAAGGCGAGGTCGAGCGCGCCCTCGATCAGCGTGCCGTCGTCGGCCGGCAGCGTCAGCGGCAGCTCGCGCCGGCAGACGGGTGCGGCCGCGGCGGCGCGCAGCAGCGGATGCGCCAGCGCGGCCGCAGCCGCGGCGATGGCGGCGTCGTACTCCGCGGTCGGTGCGCCGAGGATGCGCGCCTGCACGGCGGCGACCGCGGCGATCGCATCGGCGTCGGCGTCGAGCGGCACCAGCGCCAGCACCGCATGGACCAGGGCGCCGAAGCGCGCGCCGCGCGGACGTCCGGCGGCCCGCGCCAGTTCGACGAGCTCGACTGCTGGAACGTCCTCGCTCAGCGCCGCGTGCGCGGTCACCGTGCGCGCCGCCAGGCTCGGCCGCGCTCCGCGCTCCAGCGCCGCCGCGCGGTCGCGCTGCCAGGCGGCGAAGCGCTCGCGGCCGGCTGCCACCACTGCCGGCTCGGCAGTTTTGCCGAGCAGCTCTTCCTGGCGGATGCCGAAGCGCGGCGGGAAGTCGAGTTTCAGCGTGGCGGGATCCCACCACGTCACCTCGACTGCGCCGACGCGATGCAGGCCGGGGCGCACCGGGTCGGCGCTGAAGCCGACCTCGTCGGGGCGCGCAAGGACCGAGTCCTCGCCGAAGGCTGGGCACCCCGGCGCCGGCTGCGCGGCGCGCCGATCGCTCGGGTAGAGGGCGTCGTTGAGACTGCTGATCCACCCGTCGGCGAACGGGCCGTCGCCGACCGCCGGCACCACCAGCAGGTCGCGCGCGCGCGTTGCGGCGACATACGCGACGCGCAGGCCTTCCGCCTCGTCGCGCCTCGCTTCGTCGGTCTCATGCGCCAGCAGCTCGGTCGGCGCCCAGCCGCCGAGCCGCAGCGCGCAGAGGCCGCGCGCCGCATCGACGTGGCGGTTGACCGGTCCGCTCAGCCCGCAGGTGATGTCGGCCAGCACAACGACCGGAAACTCCAGGCCCTTCGCCTTGTGCACGGTCATCAAGCGCACGCCTTCGCTCCCCTCTTCGAGGATCGGCGCTTCGGCGGTCTGGGCGCGGTCCGCTTCCTCGTGCAGGCGATCGACGAAACCGCGGAACGACAGCCCGCCTTCTGCCTCGTAGGTGCGGGCAAGCTCGGCGACGTGCAGCACGTTGGCCAGCGCCTGCTCGCCGGAGGGGCGCAGCGCGAAGCCGGCGTGTGCGCGCGTCGCGTCGAGCAGGCGTGCGATGGTGTCCGCCACCGGGCGGCGATTCCGCCCCCGATGCAGTGTCGCCAGCAGCTGCAACGCCTCGCCGATCGGCGCCAGATCCTCCGGCAGGTCGGCCACCGGACGGAAGGGATGCAGGTGGCGCGGCGTGCGCAGCTGCGGCTGCCGGTAGCGCAGCAGGCTGTCGTCGTCGATGCCGAACAGCGAGCCGCGCAAGGTGGCGTAGACGGCGAGCTCGTCGTCGGGCCGTTCGATCGCCGCCAGTGCGGCGCGCATGGTCTCCACTTCCTCGCGCAGGTGGAACGAGCGCCCGCCGACCAGCAGGTGCGGGATGGCGCGCGCTTCCAACGCCCGCACGTAGCCGTGCGTCACGTCACCGCTCCAGCGGTTGTACAGGCGGCGGAACAGCAGGCAGATGTGGCGCGCCGCGATCGGCACGCGTTCGCCGCGGCGCTCTCGCTCGGTGACCGTCCAGCCGCTGTCGTGCAGCAGCCAGTGGATGAAGCCCGCCACCGCGTCGGGCAACGAGCGCTCGATGGCGACCTTGGCGATCTTCGGCTCGCGACCGCGACCGTACGGCTTCGGCACCGGCAGGGCGATGACGCTGGGCTGGCCGTCGACGTCGTCGCGCACGGGGGCCAGCGGGACATAGTCGGCCTGCAGCAGGGTCGCATCGGCGCGCAGATGCGGCGCGAAGGCGGCGTTGACGAAATGCTGGATCGCCGGCACGGCGCGGAAGCTGGTGCGCAGTTCGAGGCGCACGGCGCCGGCGTCGACCAGGCGCGTCTGCACGTCGAGGTAGACGCCGACGTCGGCGCGGCGGAAGCGGTAGATCGACTGCTTCGGATCGCCGACCAGGAACAGCTTGCCGGGCGCCGGCCGCGCCGCCAGCCAGTCGCGTTGGGTCGGATCGTCGGCGGCGAGCAGCAGCAGGATCTCGGCCTGCAGCGGATCGGTGTCCTGGAACTCGTCGACGAACAGGTGCGTGCAACGGCGCTGGAAGTCGTGTCGCACCGCGTCGACGTCGCGCAGCAGATCGCGTGTGCGCGCCAGCAGGTCGACGAAGTCGAGTGCCCCGGCACGCCGCTTGGCATCCTCGTAGGCGTCGAGCGCGCCGCGCAGCTCGCCCTGCAGCGCGGCGGCGAGGTCGGCGTCGGCGCGCCGGCGGAAGTCGGCGAGCTGCGCGCACAGCTCGCGATGCGCGTCGAGCACCGCGGCGCGGGTGATCTCCTTGGCGTAGAAGGTGCCGCGGCCGGGGCCAGCGCGGCCGAACTCGCGGTCGGCGGCGAGACCGATCAGCTCCGCCTCCAGCCCGTCGGGATCGCGCTCGCCGACCGCGTTGAGGCGGGCGATGCCGTCGCGCACACGGCGCGCCGCCGCGGTGCCGCGGTAGAGCCAGTCGCTGCCCGGGTTGGCGCAGCGCTCGGTCAGCGCCGCGAATGCGCACACGGCCGCCGCCAGCCTTTCGACCTCGGCGTGCGGGTCGAACGGCTCGCGCTGCCAGGCGGTGGGGAAGTGGCGCCAGTCGGCGAGCAGCCAGGCGGCCGAGCGCAGCCGCTCGATCGGCGCGTCGTCCTCGCCGCGCACGCGGCGCAACGAGCGGCGGACGCCGGGGGGTGGATCACGCAGCTGCTCCTCCAGCCAGCGCCGGAAGGCGGCGTCGAACAGGCGCTCGGCATCGGCTTCGGTGAGGACGCGAAACTGCGGATCGATGCGCGCCTCGAGCGGGCGCTCGTGCAGCAGGTCGGCGCAGAGCCCGTGAATGGTGCCGACGCGCGCTTCCTCGAGGCGCGCCAGCGCCGCTTCGAGGCGCACCTTCGCGGTTCCCTGCGCGGCGTGGCGGCCGGACTCGAGCTGGGCGCGCAGGCGCAGCTTGAGATCGCCGGCCGCCTTCTCGGTGAAGGTGACGGCGACCAGCTCGCTGATCGTCGCGCGGCCGGCTGCCAGCACGGCGATGATGCGCTCGACCAGCGCGGTGGTCTTGCCGGTGCCGGCGGCCGCCTCGACGATCAGCGTCTCGTCCAGACGCTCGCGAATCGCCGTGCGCGCCTCGGCATCCGGGAGCAGCGCCATGCGTGCGACGGCGGTCATCGCGTCCGTCGCCCTCTCACGGTGTCCCCCGCAGCAGGTCGAGCTCGGGCAGCGACGGCTTGTTGGCTGCGCGGCGCTCTTCGTAGGGGCCGCAGACCATGCGGAAATCGCAGTGCTCGCAGGCCTTCTCGCGCGGCGCCGGCGGGAATCGGCCGGCGGTGATGGCGCTGTCGATGAGGCGCAACACGTCGGCGCCGCTGCGCCGTGCGCGCGCGTCGAGCGTGACGACGCGTTCGCTGAAGCCGCCGCGCGCGGTGCAGTAGGACAGGCGGGCATCGGCGACCGGGGCGCCGAGCGCCGCTTCGACCGCCAGGCCGTACAGCACCGGCTGCAGCGTCTCGCCCTGGCCGACGACGAGTCCGGGTCTGGTGCGATCGAGGCCGGTCTTGTGGTCGACGACGCGTAGCGCGCCGTCGGCGCGACGCTCGATCAGATCGACGGCGCCGCGCAGCCGGTAGCCGGGAGCGATGATCGCTTCGTCGCTGCGGCTGGCCGGATCGTGCGCGGCGCCCACCGTCAGGCCGAAGGCGTACTCGACATACGCCGGGCGCCAGTTGCCGCCCGCCGCGGCGAGCTGACGCAGCCAGGTGAGCAGGTCGGTGCGCAGCGACGCGACCGCATCGTCCCAGACGCGAGCGATCGGCGGAGCGAGATCGTCGGCCGCTTGCGCGGCGACGCGCGCCAACGTCGTCAGCAACACCGACTCGGCACAGGCCAGCGTCGCGTCGCCGAGCGGCAGCGCGCCGGCCGCCTCGAGTCCGCGCAGCGTCTCGGCCTGCACCTGGTGCACCAGGCGGCCGCGGGTGAGCGGGTCGAGCTGATCGAGCGCGGCGCGTTCCTCGCGCGGTGCCAGGCGCTGCACGGCGGCGAGGAAGAAGCGGTATGGGCAGGCGGCGTAGTGCTGGAGTGCCGAGGGTGAATAGGCGCGCTGCGTCAGCCCGAGCTGTTGGAGCTGTTCGGCGGCGGCGGGGCTCGGCCGCGTCAGGCCGTCGACCTCCTGCCAGCTGCGCAGCTCCCAGCGCGCGTAGCGGGCGCGCAGCGAGCGGCCGAGGTGGGCGTTGAGCTCGAC
Source organism: Deltaproteobacteria bacterium (assembly GCA_033764095.1). Taxonomy (GTDB): domain Bacteria; phylum Desulfobacterota; class Binatia; order HRBIN30; family CADEER01; genus JBDTMT01. Next base: position 8,027 of record JANRJF010000007.1, read on the forward strand.
CAGGTACTGCATGGCGCCCTTGGGGCGTTCGCCGGCCGGCTGGTGAATGAGCGCCGCCAGCGTCGCCAGGTCGTGCTCGGCGGTGTCGATTGCAGTCGCCGGATCGGGCGGCGCCGGCCACGCCAGGCGAGCGTTGCCGCGCGAGGTGGCGTCGCGCTCGAACTTTTCCACGTCCGGAATGGCGCCGAGCGCGGCGCGCGCGACGTCGAGGCCGTAGAACGAGGTGACGCGCGGGCGGCCCTGGATGACGTCGGCGCGCGGATACGACAGATGCAGGCGTTGCTCAGCCGCGCCGACCGCCAGCTCGAGCCGGCGGCGCTCGCGTTCGACGCGCTGCTCCTGGGTGGCGAGCGCGTCGGAGACGCTGCCGCGTAGCCCGTCGAGCAGCAGGGGATCCTCGCGCGGTCGCTGCGGGAAGAGCCGTTCGGCGAGGCAGGGGACGAAGACCACGGCGGCGCTGCGGCCGCGCGCCTCGTCGACGCTGGCGACCAGGACGCGGCCGTAGCGTTCGCCGATCGGCGGCGCGTGCAGGGTGGTCAGCCGTTCGCCGAGCACGTCGCACACTTCGTCGAGGTGCACCGGACCGACGGCGCCCATCGGCGCCAACTCGGCGAGCAGCTCACGCACCGGGTTGGCGTCACGCAGCGCCGCCAGCGCCAGCTCGTCGAGCGCCGCCAGCCACACGCTCCACGGCGCCGCCTCGGGCAGCGCGGCGAGCCGTTCGATGAGCGGCAGCGCGATGCGCTGCAGCTGCGCCAGCTCGTCGCGCGTGCGCTGCAGGGCGGCGAGGCGCGGCGCATCGGGCTCGTCGCGGGCCTGCTCGACGGCGCGCAACGCCAGCTCGTGTGCCAATCCGGCGAGGCGGCGGCGCCAGCGCTCGACGCCGCCGATCACGGCCGCGTCGGTGAGCAGCGCCTCCCAGCGCCACGGCGCGGCGAGCGCGGGCGGGCTCGGCTCGGCGCTGTCGGGGCTGGCCGGCGAGCCCGGCTCGGGCGCGGCCGCGGCGACGCCCAGCGTCTCGTCGCGCGGTCCGACCCAGCCGGCGTCGGCTGGCGCTGCCGGGACCTGCCCGAGCGAGGCGTACTCGGCGAAGCGTGCCGCCGAGAGTCCGTCTGCTGCGCAGGCGAGCAGGGCGAGGAAGGCGCGCCCGGAGGGGTGCGGGCGGCGCACGCCGCGGGTGAAGTAGGCGGGTACGCCAGCCCGTCGAAAGGCCGCTTCGAGCAGCGCGGTGTAGGTCTCGGGGCTGCGCAGGAAGACCGCCATGCGATCGAACCGGACGCCGGCACGCGCTTCCGCGAGCACGGCGCGCGCGATCTCCACCGCCTCGCGCCCCTCGCCGGGGGCGGAGAAGAGCCGCACGCTGTCGTCGGCCGGCGCTGGCGGCGGATCGGTGGGGGCGAAGAGAAACGCCTGCAGGCGGCACAGGCTATTGGCGTCGGGCGCGGCCACCGCCGCCGCCACCGGCGCGGCATCGCCTGGCGCGAGGGTGAGCAGGCCGTGAGCGCTGGCGGCTTGCAGCGCCGCGAGTAGGTCGGCTTCGACGCGGCTTTCGGCGACGACGTCGAGCAGCAGCAGCGGCGCGCCGATCAGCGGATCGCCGCTGGCGCGGACCGCGGCGGAGGCGGCGGCAAACAGGGCGGCGCGGTCGGCGAGCCTGGCGTCGCGCAGTGCGGCCTCATAGCCGTCGAGCAGCCGCGCCAGCTGGTCGGCGGGCGGCGCCGCGGCGGCGAGGCTGCCGACGTCGACCGCCGCGCCGCGCAATTCCTCCAGCGTCGCCGCCAGCGAGCGGATGAAGCCGGGCATGCGCGCCACCGCGGCGTAGAAGGGAATACTGCCGGCGGCGAGCGCGGCACTGGTGGCGCGCGCCGCCAACGCGCGCGCTGCCAGTCCGGTGCACGGGGTGCAGCCGGCGGTGCTGAGCGCCGGGGCGGCGAGGCGGGCGGCGAGTTGCGTGAGCGTGAAACGATGCAGGCCGAGGGTGGCGCCGCGTCGCTGCGCCACCTGGCGGACCAGGTCGTCCACCGCGCCACGCGTCGCGCCGACGATCAGCACCTCGCCGTCAGCCGGAATGCCGGCGAGGAACTCGGCCGCCGCGGCCAGGCGGGTGGCGGCGCGGGGCGAGACGACGCGCCTCATGCGCCGGCCTGCAAACGCAGACGGGCCGGGGAACGTCTGTTCCCCGGCCCGTCGAACTGCGCGGTGGGAATCGCGCTCAGCTCTTGCCGGCGCGCGACAACTCGTCGTCGATCACGGCCTTGAAGTTCTGGAACGGCTGCGCGCCGCTGATCTTGCGGCCGTTGATGATGAACGCCGGCGTGCCGGTGACGCCAACCGACTGTCCCTCGGCCATGTCGGCCTTGATGATGTCGGCGGTCTCCTTGTTGTCGTAGCACGTCGTCCACTTCGCCTTGTCGACCTTGGTGCCGGCCAGCGCCTCGAGCGCCTTGTCCTTCACGTTCTCCGGCGTGATCTGCTGCTGATTGTTGAAGAAGAAATCGTACATCTTCCAGAAGGCGGCCGGATCCTGCTTGAACGCGCAGGCGCTCGCAATGCCGGCCGGCTCCGCCCACTTGTGGAAGGGCAGCGGATAGTTCTTGTACACCAGCTTCACCTTGCCGTCGTACTCCTTCATCACCTGCTCGATGGTGGTGTGCGCGCGCGAGCAGTACGGGCACTGGAAGTCGGAGAACTCGACGATGGTGACCTTGGCGTCCTTGGCCCCCTCGACCGGCGCGCCCTGCAGCTTGAGCTTGGCGGCGATCGCCTTGAACGGATCGGAGGTGACGTCCTCGACCTCGCCGAAGACGACGTAGCGGCCGTCCGCCGACATCAGGATGGTCTGCGTCTGCACCTGGCCGCCGCGCGACAGGTTCATGGTCGCGACCTTGGCGCCGGGGATCTTGGAGTCGGTGATATTGGTCACCGTGACGGTGACTTCGGGCGGCAGATTCGACTTGCGGCGATAGTAGTCGATGATCTTGGCGTTGGTCGCATCATCGGCCAGCGCCACCGGAGCCCAGGCGAGAGCGGCCAGGACCCCCGCCGCGATGTACCGCTGCACATGTGCTTTCACGGTGATCTCCTTCTATTGAAATGGAGTGGGGTTAACGAAGTTAAAGAGGTGTCGTACCAGGGTCCCTCGACCTTGGCAAACCTTTCATGGCCGGGAGGTGGGCGGCCGGCGAAGTCGATTTCGACGCGATTTCGCCTGTGGTACGGTGCCGCGATGACCTACTTCCCGGTCTGCCTGCGGGTCGCCGGCGAGCCCTGCGTGGTGATCGGCGGCGGCCGGGTGGCGGCGCGCAAAGTCGCCGCGCTGCTCGCGGCGGGGGCGCGGGTGACGGTCATCGCGCCGCGCCTGGACGCGGAGCTGGCGGGACGGGCAGCCGCCGGCGAGATCGCGGTCGCGCAACGCCCCTACCGCAGCGGCGACCTGACCGGCGCGCGCCTGGCCTTCGCCGCCACCGACGACGAGGCGCTGCACGCCGAGCTGGCGCGCGACGCGGCGGCGGCGAACGTGCCGCTGAACGTCGTCGACCGGCCGGACTGGTGCTCGTTCATCATGCCGGCGGTGGCGCGGCACGGCGCGCTCAGCATCGCGGTCTCCACCGACGGGCAGAGCCCGGGCCTGGCCGGGCGGGTGCGGGACGAGCTCGCCGCGGCGCTCGGGCCGGAGTACCGCCGCGCCGTCGCGCTGCTCGGGTGCCTGCGCCAGCATCTGCAGGCGCGCGCGCTGCCGAGCGCCGAGCGCCAGCGCATTCTCACCGACCTGGTGGCCTCCGACCTGCTCGAGCGGCTGCGCGAGCCGGACGCGGCGGCGGTCGACCGCCTGCTCGCCGCGCACGCCGGCGCCGGCGTGTCGCTCGCCAGCCTCGGCGCCGACCTCGGCGACGCCTGAGCCCGCCATGGCCGTCCTGCTCTTTGCCCTCAGCCTGGCGCTGACGCTGCTCGCGGCGGTGGCCTTCGTCGTCGACGTCACCAGCGGCGGCGAGCGCGTGCGCCGCGTCGCGCTCGGCGCGCTCGGCGCCGCCTTCGCGATCGAGAGCGTCGCGCTGGTGGCGCGCTTCGCCTCCGCCGGCAGCGCGGCGCTGAACTCCTTCCACGACCAGCTCTCGCTGCTCGCCTGGTTGCTGGTCGGCTGCTACCTGGCGCTGCAGGCGCGCATCCGGCTCGACGTGCTCGGCGCGCTGGTCAGCCCGCTGGCCTTCCTGCTGATGCTGTCCTCCTACCTGGTCTACTCGGGGACCGCCGTGCTGCCGCCGGAGCTGCGCACCGCCTGGCTGCCGGCGCACGTCGCGCCGGCCTTTCTCGGCTATGCCATCCTGGTGCTCGCCTCGTGCGTCAGCCTGGTCTACCTGCTGCAGGAGCGGCGGCTCAAAGCGAAGCGGCCGGCGCGGCTGCGCCGGCTGCCGTCGCTGGAGACGCTCGACGAGCTCAACTACCGCTGCGTCGCCTGGGGCTTCGCGCTGTTCACCGTCGGCATCGTCACCGGCGCGCTGCTCGCCAAGGCGACCTGGGGGGCGTTCTGGTCGTGGGAGCCGGTGCAGGTCCTGTCGATGCTCGCCTGGTTGGTCTACGCGGTGCTCCTGCAGGCGCGCTCGCTCGGCTGGCGCGGGCGGCGCGCCGCGACGCTGACGCTGGCCGGCTTCGCGCTGCTGCTGGTGACGCTGCTCAGCCTCAACCTCGGCCTGCCGCACGGGAGAGCGCTCGGCTGATGGCGCACGAGTTGCTCATCGTCGGGCTCAACCACCGCACCGCCTCGCTCGACGTGCGCGAAGCGGTGGCGTTCGCCGACGAGCAGCTCGACGACGTCAACCGCCAGCTGCGCTCGCTCGACGGGGTCGAGGAAGCGGCGGTGGTCTGCACCTGCAACCGCGTCGAGGTGGTGCTGAGCGCGCGCGCCAACGACGCCGCCGAGCGCATCGCCGCCTTCCTGCGCGACGCGCAGCGCGGGCCGCGCGACCTGGCGCCGCACCTCTACAACTTCGCCGGCCGCGAGGCGGTGCGCCACCTGTTCCGGGTCGCCTCCAGCCTCGACTCGATGGTGGTCGGCGAGCCGCAGATCCTCGGCCAGCTGAAACAGTTCTACGCCCGCGCGGCCAGCGTCGGCGCCACCGGCGCGGTGCTGCACCGCTGGTTCCACAAGGCCTTCTCGGTCGCCAAGCGGGTGCGCAGCGAGACCGGCATCGCCGGGCGCGCGGTGTCGGTGAGCTCGGCGGCGGTCGAGCTGGCGAAGACCATCTTCGACCGCCTCGACGGCAAGACGGCGATGCTGATCGGGACCGGCAAGATGGGCGAGCTGGCGGCGCGCCACCTGCTCGCCAACGGCGTCGGCAGCCTGATCGTCACCAACCGCACCTTCGAGCGCGCCGTCGAGCTGGCGCGCGCGCTGCACGCGACACCGGTGCCGTTCGACCAGTTCGCGCGCTACCTGCCGATGGCCGACATCGTCATCGGCGCCGCCGCCGCGCCCGACTTCATCCTCGGCGAGCCGGCGCTGCAGGACGCGCTGCGCGAGCGCAAGGGGCGGCCGATGTTCTGCATCGACCTGAGCGTGCCGCGCAGCTTCGACCCGCGCATCAACGCGCTCGACAACGTCTACCTGTACGACGTCGACGACCTCGCCCAGGTGGCGGAGGAGAACCTCGGCGAGCGCGCCCGCGAGGCCGAGAAGGCCGAGCACATCGTCACCGAGGAGGTCGAGGCGTTCTGGCGCTGGCTCGGCCACCTCGACGTGGTGCCGACCATCGTCGCGCTGCGCGACCGCGTCGAGAGCATCCGCCGCGGCGAGCTGCAGAAGACGCTCAACCAGTTGAAGGACCTGCCGCCGCGCGAGCGCGAGGCCCTGGAGGCGATGACCAACGCGCTGGTGAACAAGATCCTGCACGCGCCGATCGCGGCGCTGAAACAGCACGACCGCCGCACCGAGGCCTACTACGTCGACGCGCTGCGCCGCCTGTTCGCGCTCGACGAGTCGGAGGACGCATGAGCGCGACGCTGCGCCTCGGCACGCGCGGCAGCAAGCTGGCGCTCACCCAGGCGGAGTGGGTGCGGCAGCGGCTCGCCGCGGCGCATCCCGGCCTGGCCGTCGAGCTGGTCGTCATCCGCACCTCGGGCGACCGCATCACCGACGTGCCGCTCGCCGCGGTCGGCGGCAAGGGCCTGTTCGTCAAGGAGCTGGAGCAGGCGCTGCTCGACGGCAGCATCGACGCGGCGGTGCACTCGCTGAAGGACGTGCCGGGCGATCTGGCGCCGGGCCTGGTCATCGCCGCGGTGCCGGTGCGCGAGGCGGCGCACGACGTGATCGTCACGCGCGGTCCAGGCGGCCTGGCGGTGCTGCCCGACGGCGCCCGGGTCGGCACCTCCAGCCCGCGCCGCGCCGCGCTGGTGCGCGCCGCCGCACCGCGTCTGGCGGTCGTGAACCTGCGCGGCAACGTCGACACGCGGCTCGCCAAGCTCGAGCGCGGCGAGGTCGACGCGCTGATCCTCGCCGCCGCCGGCCTGGCGCGGCTCGGCGTCGCGCCGCCGCATGCGGTGGCCTGCGACGCCGCCGAGTTCACTCCGGCGGTCGGGCAGGGAGCGCTGGCCTTGGAGTCGCGGCCCGGTGCGATCGTCGACACGCTGCGCGCCATCGAGGACGTGCGCAGCCGCCAGGCGATCGACGCCGAGCGCGCCTTCCTGGTGGCGGTCGGCGGCACCTGCGTCACCCCGCTCGCCGCGCACGCGACCGTGGATGCCGGGGTGCTGACGCTGCGCGCGGTGATCGCCCAGCCGGACGGCGCCCGCCTGGTGCGCGGCGCGCGCACCGGCGCACCGGGCGACGGCGCGGCGCTCGGGACTGAGCTCGCCGCGGCGCTGCTCGCCGCCGGCGGGTCGGACATCCTCGGCGCGATCCCGCTGCCGTGAGGCGAATGCTCAACGCAGAGACGCAGAGACGCGGAGGGCACAGAGCAGAGAATCTATTGTTTTCTCTGCGAGCTCTGGGTCTCTGCGTCTCGGCGTTGAGGTTTCCCTTCGCATGACGAGCGGCCACGTCTATCTGGTGGGCGCCGGGCCCGGAGCGCCGGGGCTGATCACGCTCGACGGCGTGCGCGCGCTGGAGCGCGCCGACGTCGTGATCTTCGACTACCTGGCCAACCCGCGCCTGCTGCAGCACGCGCCGGACGCCGCGCAGCGCGTGCTGGTCGGCAAGCACGGCGGCGGCGCGCGCACCGAGCAGGCGGTGATCACCGCCATGCTGGTGGAGCAGGCGCGTGCCGGTCGCATCGTCGTGCGGCTGAAGGGCGGCGATCCGTTCGTCTTCGGCCGCGGCGGCGAGGAGGCCGAGGCGTTGGCCGCCGCCGGCGTGCCGTTCAGCGTCGTGCCGGGGGTCAGCTCGGCGATCGCGGTGCCGGCCTACGCCGGCATTCCGCTCACCCATCGCGAGCTGGCCTCGTCGTTCACCGTGCTGACCGGCTACGAGTACCCGGACAAGGCCGAGCTGGCGGTGCACTGGGACGCGGTGGCGCAGCGCGGCAACACGCTGGTCTTCCTGATGACGACGCGGCAGCTGGAGGCCAACATGGCCAAGCTGCTCCGCCACGGTGTCGATCCGACCACGCCGGCAGCGGTGATCCGCTGGGGCACCACCGCCGAGCAGCAGACGATCACCGGTACGGTGGCCGACATCGGCGCCCGCGCCAGTGCCGCGCAGATCCAGCCGCCGGCGATCGCGGTGGTCGGCCAGGTGGTGCGGCTGCGCGAGACGCTCGCCTGGGCCGAGCGCCGCCCGCTCGCCGGCCGGCGCATCGTGGTGACGCGACCGCGCGCCCAGGCGGCCGGCTTCATCGACGCCCTCGGCAGCTTCGGTGCCGACGTGCTCGCCTGCCCGACGATCGAGATCGTACCGCCGGATTCGTGGGCGCCGCTCGACGCCGCCATCGACCGGATCGAGACCTACGACTGGGTGGTGCTGACCAGCGCCAACGGCGTCGCGATGTTCTTCGACCGGCTGCGCGAACGACATCGCGACGTGCGCGCGCTGCACCGGGCGCGGCTGGCGGCGGTCGGCTCCGAGACCGCCGCGGCGATCGCCGCGCGCGGCCTGCTGGTCGACGTCGTGCCGGCCGAGTTCCGCGCCGAGGCGGTGGCGGCGGCGATGATCGCGCTGGGCGTCGGCGGCGCGCGCGTGCTGCTGCCGCGCGCCGCGCAGGCGCGCGAGATCCTGCCGCTGACGTTGCGCGCCGCCGGCGCGACGGTCGACGAGGTGGCGAGCTACCAGAGCGTGCCACCGCGCGGCGATCTCGACGAGCTGCGCGGCCTGCTGGCGGCGCGCGCCGTCGACCTGGTGACCTTCACCAGCTCCAGCACCGTCACCAACTTCATCGCCCGGCTCGGCGACGAGGCCGCGGCGCTGCTCACCGACGTTCCCGCCGCCTGCATCGGCCCGATCACCGCCGACACCGCCCGCGCCGCCGGCCTGCGCGTCGTCGTGCAGCCGGCCACCTACACCATCGCGGCGTTCACCGAAGCGATCGTGTCGTACTTTCGATCGGGAACCACGGATGAACACAGGTGAACACGGATAGGTTCATGAAACGCCAGCCGCGAGCGCAGCTGGCCGGGTCTTCACTTCTTCGTATTTCTATCTGTGTTTATCTGTGTTCATCTGTGGTTCCGTTTTGAGCTGAGATGGAATTCCCCGCGTATCGACCGCGCCGCATGCGGCGCACCGAGACCTTGCGCCGCTTGGTGCGTGAGACGCGGCTGAGCGTCGACAACCTGATCCTGCCGCTGTTCGTCGTACCCGGCAAAGGGGTGGAGAAGCCGGTCGCCTCGATGCCCGGGGTGGCGCAGATGTCGGTCGACCGCACCGTCGAGGAGTGCCGCCAGGTGCGCGATCTGGGCATCCCGGCGGTGATCCTGTTCGGCCTGCCGGAGAAGAAGGACGCCACCGGCTCGCACGCCTATCGCGACGACGGGCCGGTGCCGCGCGCGGTGCGCGAGATCAAGCAGGCGCTCGGCAACGATCTCGTCGTCATCACCGACGTCTGCCTGTGCGAGTACACCGACCATGGCCACTGCGGCGTGCTCGCCGAGGGCGAGGTGGACAACGACGCGACGCTCGACCTGCTGGCCAAGGAGGCGCTGACGCATGCGCGCGCCGGGGCCGACATCGTCGCGCCGTCCGACATGATGGATGGGCGGGTGAACGCCATCCGCGAGACGCTCGACGAGGAGGGGCTCGACCAAGTGGCGATCCTCTCCTACGCCGCCAAGTTCGCCTCCGGCTTCTACGGGCCGTTTCGCGAGGCGGCCGACTCGACGCCGCAGTTCGGCGACCGGCGCGGCTACCAGATGGATCCGGCCAACGCCGAGGAGGCGCTGCGCGAGGTCGAGCTCGACATCAACGAAGGCGCCGACCTGGTGATGGTCAAGCCGGCGCTCCCCTACCTCGACCTGGTGCGGCGGGTGAAAGAGCAGTTCGGCTACCCGACCGCCGCCTACCAGGTGAGCGGCGAGTACGCGATGATCAAGGCGGCGGCGCAGAACGGCTGGCTCGACGAGAGCCGCGTGATGATGGAGACGCTGACCGCCATCCGCCGCGCCGGTGCAGATCTGATCCTGACCTATTTCGCCAAGGATGCGGCGCGAGCGCTGAACGGCCGCTGAGCCCGCGGGCCGCCCAGCGGCCGGGCGCTGCCGAAGGGTCTAGGCGTAAGAATGGCCGTCTGCTATGGCCTCTTGGGTTAGACCACCCGAGCAGAGGAGTACTGTGTGGCGAGAGACGACCTGATCCAGATCGAAGGGACCGTCAAAGAGGTGATGACCGGCGGGCTGTTCAAGATCGAATCCGAGAAGGGACAGCAGTTCACCGCCAAGATCAGCGGCCGCATGCGGCGCTATCACATCAAGGTCATCCCGGGTGACCGCGTCACCGTCGCGGTGTCACCGTACGACCCGACGCACGGACTGATCGTCTACCGCAACCCGTACGGGCGAGTGCCGCGCGATGCGCGACGACGGGGCTCCCCCTCGTCGCGCATCGCTCAGCACTCATCGCTGCTCGCGGCGCCGCAGGCGCAGTGCCAGCAGCAGAGCCGGCAGCAGGATCGCCAGCAGATCGCC
>JANRJF010000008.1:0-7652 GCA_033764095.1 Deltaproteobacteria bacterium
CGGCCGCGATCCAGCCGAGCGGGCGGGCGCGGCGACGCGGGGCCACCGACCGCTCAGCGCGTCGGGCCGGCGACGCGCGCAGCGACGCCGCGCTCGACGGCCGCCGCCGCACGCGGTTGGACCAGATCGGCAAAGCTGACCTCCTCCCAGGCGGCCTCCGCCGCCGCGTTGGCGCGCTCGTACAGCTGCCGGATGTGCGCCGTCAGCCGGTCGTCCCGGCCGGTCGTCACCGGCCGCCCCTGGTTGCGCAGCGCCTGCAGCACGCCGGCCGGGGTCAGGCGACGCGGATCGCAGGTCAGCAGCAGCGCGGGATCGTCGCCCACTTCGGTGAGCAGGCCGAGCCCGACCAGGTGCGCCGTCGCCTCGTTCACCGCGCGCGCCGACATGCACAGGTGCACGACCAACTCAGCCACGCGCGGCGGCGGAGCGCCGGCCAGGAAGCGGCGCACCGTCTCCGCGAGGATGCGCAACGCCACCTGCTCGCGGCTGGTCTGGCTCGGCGCCGTGGCGAGGATCTCGTCGCGGTAGCGGTCGAGGTGTTGCCAGGCGAACGCCGCCTGGGCGCCGATGAAGACCAGCAGCCAGGACAGATAGAGCCAGAAGAGAAAGATCGGGATCGCCGCCAGCGAGCCGTAGACGTTGGCGTAGTAGACGGTCGACGTCGCGTACCAACCGTAGAGATGCGCGCCGCCGAGCCACAGCGTGCCGCCCACCAGGCCACCGACCAGGGCCGCCGCACGCGCGATGCGACGCGCCACCAGCAGGGCGTAGAGGAACGCGAACGCGGCGACGACGAACAGCCAGGGCAGCGCGACGCCGAAGAACACGTCGAACGTGCCGGTGCGCTCGAGCAGCACGCGCAGCGGCGCGAGGCGCCGCAGCAGCCCCGGCAGCGACATGCCGAGCACGATCAGGGTCGGACTGATGGTGACCACGGTCCAGTACAGCGTCAGCCGCTCCAGGTAGGACCGCGCGCGCTTGAAGCCCCAGATGTCGTTGAAGACGTCCTCGACGCTGCTCAGCAGCGTGAACATGGCAACGATGACGAACAGCAAGCCGGTGGCGCCGATGGCGCTGTGGTTGAGATTGGCGAGCATGCCGTCGATGCCGCGCGTGACCTCCTCGCGCACCCCCACCGCCAGGTAACTCATCAGGCCCTCGAGCAGCGGCCCGCGCGCTTCCGCCAGCCCGCCGAAGGCGCTGAACATCGCAAACGCCACCGCCAGCGTCGGCACCAGGCTGAACAGGGTGACGTAGGTGAGCGCCCCGGCGCGGGTCGTCAGCTGGTGGTCCGCGATGCCGCGCGTCACCACGGCCGCCATGCGCAGTGCGGTGACGAAGCCACGCCGCATCGGACCGAGCTCGGCCAACTCGCGGCGCCACAGGTCGCGACCGGACACCTGCCAGAGCCGGAGGCATGCGCGGCGCAGGCGGCCGCGCAGCCCGCCGGCCGACGTCCTGCCGGCGTCGGCGCTCATCACGCCGCGCCCCAGCGCGGCGGCGGCGCGTCCGCCGGCGCCCGTGCGGCGCCGGGCCCGACGCCGTCGTGCGGATTCGCCATGGCCATTCTCGCTCGTCGCCCGCGTGCTGGGGCGGGTGCGGCGGAAACGTGCAATGGACGCGCCAGCCGGTCGGGCCTCCTACGCGGCGGTACGGCGGGGCGGCGCCCCGCGGCGGCGGGGAGACGGACGAATTCTACCGGTAAAACCGCCTCGCGGTGCAGATTTCGCCGCGCGGCGCGGCGCCTCGCGCCGCGCTCCGGCGCGGCTGGGCAGGCGTCCTGGCCGGTCGCGCCGCCGCGGGACCAGCGGGCCTGCAGCGCCGTCATTCATAGCGACACCCGCACCCGCCACCGGGTCGCCCCTGCCGCGCGACGCACGCGGCGAGCGCCTCCGGCACCCCGCCGCGGCGGCGGGCCGAGCCACCGCGCTCACGGCCGGTCGCTGCTGAAGGTGACGAAGTTGCCGAAGCGGTCGTTGGCGGCGGCGACCTGGAGGAACCAATCGCCGGTCGCCTTGTCGCACTGCAACGCGCCCACCCAGCCGACCAGCGGCTGGGCCGGATCGGGGTTGTAGAGCACGTTCAGCTCGTGCGGCAGATCGTCGAACTGATCCTGTGCCCTGAATGGCAGGATGACGGTCGTGGAGCCGCCGATCCGTAGATTGAGATTTCGGTTCTCGCCGAGTGTCACGAACAAGAGGCTGACACCGCCCGGATCCGCGTGCTGCTCGTACAAGCCGCCCATACCGCCGGTGGCGTAGAGCTGGATCGGCCGGCCGCGCCGCGATTCGAACAGCCCCGCCACGCTGGAGGTGTCGCCGCACGGTCCGCCCGCTGCCGCAGTCGCGGTTGGGCTCGGCGTCGCCGGCAGCGGCGTCGCGGTCGGGCTGCCGCCATCGCAGCCGCCAAGTGCGTTGCCGACCGCAACGATGAGCTCGGCGATGCTGACGCCGCCGTCGGCGTCGCCATCAAACGCGCTGCACGATTCAATCGCGGCATTGCCGAGCGCGATGTTCACCCCGCGCACCAGGTCGGCCACGTCGACGGCGCCCTTGCCGGTGCAGTCGCCGACGCACGCCGCCGCGGCCTCAGCGCCGCTCCACAACACCACCGCGGTGACAAGACCGCTCGCCCATTTGCGCATCCGTTCACTCCACTCCGTCCCCTACGGCGGCGTTCAAGCCGCCTGAACGGTGTTCAGCGAGGCAGCACGGAACTAGGACGAGACGCAGCGAAAGCCGACGTGCGCGGTGGTGGTTTCGGGTGTCAGACCGATGCGCGCCGCCGGGCGGTAGCGGGCGCAGTACTCGCCGGCGCAGAGATACGAGCCGCCCTTCAGCGCGATCAGCTCGCCGGCGCTGGGTGGCGCGCAGTGGCAGGCCGGCCTGGCGGAGGGCGCGAACGGAGAGGTCGTCCACTCCCAGACGTTGCCGATCATGTCGCTGAGGCCGTAGCCGTTGGCGGGAAAGCTGCCGACCGCGGTGGGACCGGGCGCGCCGTCGCGCGCGAAGTACCAGGGAAACGCGCCGGTCCAGATGTTCGCCATCAGCCGGCCGCCGGGCATCAGCTCGGCGCCCCAGGCGTACTCGGCGTCCGCCAGTCCGCCGCGCGCCGCCACCTCCCATTCCGCCTCGCTCGGCAGCCGCCTGCCGCACCAGGCGGCGAACGCCTGCGCGTCGGCCAGGGCGACGTGCACGACCGGATGATCGAGGCGCTGGTCGATCGTCGAGCCCGGCCCGAGCGGCGCGCGCCAGGTCGCGCCGGCGCCGACGCGCCACCAGTGCGAGGGCTCGCGCAGATCGACCGGCCCCGGCGTCATGACGAACAGCGCCGAGCCCGGCGGCGTCGCGCGCTCGGCGACGGTGACGTGACCGGTGGCGGCGACGAAGCGCGCGAAGGCGCGGTTGGTGACCGGGGTGCGATCGATGCGGAACGCGTCGACCTCGACCGCGCGCGCCGGCCGCTCCTCGGGATAGTGCTGGTCCGAGCCGATGCGATAGCGGCCGGCGGGAATCGCCACCGTGTCTGCGGGCGGCGCGCTCACACCTTGACGCCGAGGCCGTTGATGAAGCGCATCGTCTCCAGCGGCGAGAACGGCGTCGTGTCGACGTCGATGCGCACGCGGCGGATGGTGCCCTGGAACGGGTTGGCGTCGTGATAGCGCAGCGACACCTGGTTGCCGAGATCGGAGCCGACCGAGAGGCCGTCGTACGACGGCACCAGCAGCACGCGCGTGTAGGGGTGCTCGGCCAGTTTGCGATCGTTGACGAAGAGCGCGCCGGTGCCCTCGAACGGACGCGAGGTCATCGTCTGCACGTAACGCACGGTCATCGGCCCGTCCGGCAGCGGCGCCTGGCTCTCGATGATCTCGCTCCACGGCAGCGCGTTCTGCTCGTAGACCAGGCGGCCGTTCTGCACCCACAGCACGTAGCCGCCGTGCTTGGCGCCCATCGCCAGCAGCACGCCGTCGCCCTTGCCGGGCGGGCGCTCGATCTCGACCGCGATCTCGTGGCTGAAGCCGAAGACGAACGGCGCGGTGTGCGCCGAGATGCTGTCGATCGGCGGAAACAGCTCCCAGTGCGCGCGCAGCCCGTGGCGCTGGCGGTCCTGCGCCATCTTGACGACGAAGTTGCGGTCGTCGAGCGGGAAGACGTTGAAGCGCTCGGCGTCGGCGTTCCACTTCGCCAGCAGCTCCTTCACGCGGTCCGGATGCTGCGCGGCGAGATCGTGCAGCTCGTTCGGATCGCTCGACAGGTCGTAGAGCTCCCAGACGTCGTCCTCGAACGGGGTGCCGCGCTCGTGGCGCGTGACCAGCCGCCAGGTGCCGTCGACGTAGGCGCGTTGGCCGCCGAGCTCGTAGTACTGCGCGGTGCGCGTCGCCGCGTCGGGATTGGTGAAGGTCGCCGCGATGCTGGCGCCCTCCAGCGGCTTCAACTTGCGGCCGCGGTAGACGTCGGGGCGCTGCACGCCGGCCGACTCGAGGATGGTCGGGTACAGGTCGATGACGTGCACGAAGCGCTGCCGCAGCTCGCCGCGCGCCGCGATGCCCTTCGGCCAGGCGATGATCAGCGGATCGGCGACGCCGCCGAGATGCGTGTACTGCTTGTACATGCGGTACGGCGTGTTCGAGGCGCACGCCCAGCCGACCGGATAGTGCGGAAAGGTGGTGTCGCCGCCCATCACGTCGTACAGCTCGGTGACCTTCTCCAGCGGCACCGGGTTGCCGATCACCGATGCCAGCACGTTCGGCGTGCCGGCCGGCGTGCCTTCCGCCGAGCCGCCGTTGTCGGAGAACACCACCACCAGCGTGTTGTCGCGCTGGCCGATCTCCTCCAGCGAGGCGAGGAAGCGGCCGATGTTGGCGTCGAGGTTGGTGATCAACCCGGCATACAGCTCCATGTAGCGGGCGTAGGCGCGCTGCCGGGCGGGATCGAGCGACGCCCAGGCCTCGGCGCCAGGCGAGAGCGGCGGCAGCTGCGTCGTCTCCGGCACCACGCCGAGGGCGCGCTGGCGCTCCAGGCGGGCGGCGCGGATCGCATCCCAGCCGGCGTCGTACGCCCCCTGGTAGGCGTCGCGATCGCGCGGCCGCACCTGCAACGGCGAGTGGCCGGCCGGATAGCAGAGCTGCAGGTAGAATGGCTTGTCCGGCGCCAGCGCCTTCTGCGTGCGCACATAGGCGATGGCGCGGTCGGTGAGCGCGTCGTTGGCGAAGTAGTCCTCCTGCTGCGGCGGCTCGACCGGCGCGACGCCGTCGACCAGCTCCGAGGGGCGGAAGTAATCGGTCGAGTGGCCCTGGAACCAGTAGGCGCGGTCGAAGCCGCGGTTGGTCGGCCAGTTGTGATACGGGCCGTTGGCGCCATTGGTCGCCGCCAGGTTCACGTGCCACTTGCCGACGTGCAGCGTCGTCCAGCCGCGGTCGCGCAGCACTTCCGCCAGGGTCGCGGCGTCGAGCGTCATGTCGCCGCGGTAACCGGGATAGCCGCTGTCGATGTCGGCCAGCCAGCCCATGCCGGCCGAGTGGTGGTTGAGGCCGGTCATCAGCGAGGCGCGCGTCGGCGAGCACATCGCGCAGGTGCGGAAGTTGTTGTAGCGCAGGCCACCGGCGGCGAGCGCGTCGAGCGCCGGCGTGCGGATCTCGCTGCCGTAGCAGCCGAGGTCGGCGAAGCCGACGTCGTCGAGCACGACGACGACGATGTTCGGCGCGCCCTCCGGCGCGCGGACGTCGGCGGCGTAGGCGGGACGCGAGTCCTGGAACGACTCGGCGATCTCGGCGCTCTTGCCGTCGTCGACCGCCGCCGGCGTGATCAGCTTGCGGGCGTTCTTCTGCACCGCCATCAGCCCCGCCGCGCCGAGCCCGGTGGCAACCGCGCCGCTGGTCGCGCCGATCAGAAACGAGCGCCGGTTGACGCGTGCCTGCTTGGTCCCGTCGTCATCAGCCATCCGGCCACGGTTGCCGATCGACGCCGCGATTGGCAAGCCACCGGCGCCCTGACCGCCGAGCCGCGGTGCCATCCTCTTGTCAGATCGAAGTGAGGATTGCGCTCCGCACGCCCGGCCGCAGCGAACGCCGATGTCGAGGCCGGCGGGCGACCTCGGCCAAGAAGGACAAAGGGCCTGTAGCTGCAAGAGCTACAGGCCCTCTTTTTGGTTGCGGGGGGAGGATTTGAACCTCCGACCTTCGGGTTATGAGCGGGCTTCCTGATGTTGCAGGCCTTGATTTTATTGGCGTTTCCGGGACTGGAGCGGACACGAACGGACGCGAGTGGACGCCAAGTGGCACCCTATCGGCACCCGAACAACGGCCCGCCGCACACGTGCGTCCGTCGTGATGTTGGAGCCCAGTTAGAAGGGAATGTCGTCAGCATCACCCTGCGTCGCGGCAGGCGGGACGCGCCTCGCGATGCGCTCCACGCGCTCTCTGATCTCAGACGTCTCAGAGACGTGAACATTGTCGTCAACGGCACCGCCGAGCCGCGTCAGCTGGTCGCTTGTGAAGTCGGTAAACCTCCCGAGCTTCGCAGTGACCGCCTCGGCCGCGCGAGCTGTGGGCGCGACCCCAAGGGCAGCGACCAGCGCCTCGCGCATCGCAACCCTCGTGAAGCGGTGGTGGATGAGAGCATCGACCACACCCGACGCCAGCCCCTCGGGTTCCGAAAGGTTTCCGGAGAGGGCCTGTTGCTTGGCGATGAAGCCGTAGGGGTCCACCCCCAGACGGACAGCAATGATCGGGACGCCCCGAGCTACCGCGAAGCCGATCTCCTGGCCGGTCCACTTACTGGTCTCGAACCTCGGCGTGAGCAGAGGGGCAAAGGCGTGCATGGAGCGCAACGCCAGCTCGATCTGGTCCTGCCATTCGAGCGTGGGCTCGATGTCGACGTGGGCAACGAACGCGCTCACCCCGTAGATCGTCAGGGCGTCACGCAGGGCGCCGACCTCGCGCTTGTATTCGGCCAGGTGCCCGAGGAAGAGCCGAAGACGGCCCGGTCTCCAGAGATGGGCAACCGCCGCCTCCGCGGCCGTGCCCCCACGCGGCCCCGCTGCCTGCTCGACCCGTGGAGAGATCACCACCTGGCTGAGGTGTTGGTTGGTGGGATCCCCGTAGTGCTGGAACGCGGCCCGAGCGGCCTGCGTCAGGTGCTCCTCAAGCCGCTCAATGTTCCGCAGGCGACCGTAGTGCGAACTAGGGATCTCAAGGCGCAGGGTGTAGTAGTAGGTGCCGCCGTCCCAGTTGTCGTACTTCGGCTCGCCGAGCATCGCGTTCGCCGTCTCCAACAGCTCGACGGCGTCACCTTCGCCTTGCGCGCGGAGAATCTCCGCCAAGGTGGCGAGGACCTCACTCGCCGATAGCGGATACGGATGGTCAGGCACGGTCCCCTTCTCTTCTCGTGCATCGCGGAGCCCGATCGGCACGATCGAACCATCGACGTACTGGAAGCCGTGCTTTCCGAGAAGGGCGTGCAACTCGGCGTGGCCCGTCCTGTTCTGCGCAAGGAGTTGTTCAGTGATGATGCCGAGAGCCGTCAACTTCCGCGACGGATCGAGCCTGCCGAAGGCCTCGTCGATACGCGGCATCACCGTGGCCCGCCGTCGGGCGTCGTCACCAACCGGCAGCTGCGTAACGTCGATCCCCGCCGCGGCGACCACGTTCCGGA
>JANRJF010000009.1:0-3578 GCA_033764095.1 Deltaproteobacteria bacterium
CGCGGCGATCGGCGCCGCCTTCGGCAGCGCCGGGCGCGGTGCCGCGGTCGGCGCGGCGGCCGGCGGCATCGGCACCGGCGCGGCGCGCGCCAACCAGGCCGAGCAGGCCTTCCAGCGCGCCTACGTCAACTGCATGCGCCAGCGGGGGCACAATGTTCTCAATTGAGACGCGCAGGCGAGGAGGACACGCGATGATCGTGCGCGCGGGATTGACGACGCTCGCCGTGCTGGCGCTGCTGCTCGGCGGCGCGCGCGCGGCCTCGGCCTTCGTCATGGACGGTCCGCTCATCCAATCGCTGCGCCAGGTGATGGCCGGCAACTTCGAGGCCTACAACAAGAAGGACATCAACGCGCTGGTGGCAGGGATCGACAGCCGCTCGCCGGACTACGAGGCGACCAAGAAAGCGGCGGAGGAGCAGTTCAAGTCGCTCGACGGCGTCAAGACCGAGCTCACCGAGTTCACCCCGATCGGTCACGACGACGAGTTCGCCGTCGCGCGCATCAAGGCCAAGACCACCGGCAAGCCGGGCAGCGGCTTCACCGACAACACGGTCGACGCGATCGTGCTCTTCCACCAGGAGAACGGTCAGTGGAAGCTGTGGAGCGAGGACATCCTCGGGATCACGGTCACGCCGTGAGACCGGCGCGCCCTGCCGCCGCGCGTGGAGCGGCGTCTGACCCGACGGACCATACTCGTCATCGCGGTGACGGCGCTCTGCCTCGCCACCGCGTTGCTGCTGCCCGGTGTGCCGCAGCCGCTGGAGTACCACGACTTCGCCGATCATCGCGCCGCCTACGGCATCGCCAACTTCCTCGACGTCACCTCCAACCTCGGCTTCCTCGCCGCCGGCCTCGCCGGCCTGGTGGTCTGCGTCCTGCCGACCACCTGTTTCGAGCGCGCCGCCGAGCGTTGGCCCTACGCGCTCTGCTTCGTCGGCATGCTGCTCACCGCGCTGGGCTCCGCCTACTACCACCTGGCGCCGGACAACGAGCGCCTGTTCTGGGACCGCCTGCCGATGACCATCGCCTTCATGTCGCTGGTGGCGGCGCAGATCGTCGACCGCATCAACGTCCGTGCCGGCCTCGCGCTGCTGATCCCGTTGGTGCTGATCGGCATCGCCTCGGTCGTCTACTGGCGCGCCAGCGAGCGCGCCGGCGCCGGCAACGTGCTGCCCTATGCGCTGCTGCAGGCCTACGCGGTGGCGATCCTGCTGGTCATCGCGCTGTCGCACGAGTCGCGCTACACGCGCGGCAGCGACGTGTACTGGGTGTTCGGCGGCTACATCCTGGCGAAGCTGTTCGAGACCTTCGACCGGCCGCTGTTCGCGCTCGGCCAGGCGGTGAGCGGGCACACGCTCAAGCACCTCGCCGCGGCGGTCGCCGGACTGGTCGTCTGCCACATGCTGCGGCGCCGGACGCTGCGCGCCGCGGCGGCGCACGGTGCGCCGCGCGCCCGCACCGCGGTCGCGGCGCTGGGCGTGCTGCTGGCGCTCGGCGGCTGCCAGTTCGGCGCGCTGCGCGAGAACCTGCGCGTGCTGAACCAGAACGGCTACCTGCGCGGCACGGTGACGCCGCCGCCGGGCGCGAGCGGCGCGCCGCTGGTGGTGTTCGCGGTGCGCGCCGACGGCAGCGGCGGCGCGGCCGACGACTGGGTGGTGCTGGCGCGTCCGGGGCCGTACTTCCTCGTCGTCCCGGTCGGCGACTACCGCGTCGGCGGCTTCGAGGATCGCAACCACTCGCTGGTCCACGACCCCGACGAACCGATCGCCTGGGTGCGCGGCGGCGATCCCGTGAAGGTGCGCCCCGGCGAGACCAGCGGCGGGCTCAACCTGGCGCTGCGGCCCGACGCGGCGGCGCCGCCGGTCGACGTCGCGCTGCTGCCGGTGCGCGCCGACCGCGTCGACGAGCTGCCCGCCAGCCGCGTCGGCGAGGTGGTGTCGATCGACGATCCACGCTTCTCCGAGCCGTCGGCACGCCTCGGCCTGTGGCAACCGGCGCAGTTCCTGGTCGACGTCGGCGCCGGCATCTACATGCTCGAGCCGTACGATCCGCAGCGCACGCCGGTGCTGTTCGTGCATGGCGCGCTCGGCCACCCGGGCAACTTCAGCGGGCTGATCGCCAGCCTCGACCGCAGCAAGTACCAGGCCTGGGTCGCGTTCTATCCGAGCGCCGTCGCGCTGGAGGTCGCCGGCGCCGCGCTCGGGCGCTGGCTGCAGGCGCTGGAGATCGAGTACGGCTTCCACCGGCTCGCCGTCGTCGCGCACAGCATGGGCGGCCTGGTGTCGCGCTCGTACCTGGTCGGCGACCCGAACGGGCTCGGCGGCACGATCGATGCGCTCACCTTCGTCTCGATCGCGACGCCGTGGCAGGGGCACGCCGGCGCCGCGCTCGGCATCGCGCACGCGCCGGTGGCGGCGCCGGCGTGGTTCGACCTGGCACCCGGCAGTCCGTTCCTCGGCCGGCTGCTCGACCTGCCGCTGCCGCGCTACGCCGCCTACGATCTCTTCTTCGCCTACGGCGGCGCGCGCCGCAGCCGCACCGCCAACGACGGCACGGTGACCGTCGCCAGCCAGCTCGACCTGCGCGCGCAGCGCCAGGCGCAGCGCGTGATGGGCTTCGACGCCGGCCACCTGACGGTGCTGTTCGATCCCGAGGTCGCCGCCGAGCTGCAGCGCAGCCTCGCCGCCGTCGCGCCGCCGGCGGAGTGACCGCGCCGCCGGCCGCCGCCGCCGTGTTGGCTGGCGCAGGGCGAGGCTGTTAGGGGAAGCTCAGCGAGCTACACCGATGACGCCCTTCGAGCTTCCCGCCGTCGCCGACCTGATCCGCACCGCGCTGGCCGAGGACGTCGGCCGCGGCGATGTGACGACACGGCTCACCGTGCCGCGCGGCGCCGGGGCGCACGGCACGCTGCTCGCCAAGCAGGACGGCGTGCTCGCCGGCCTCCCGCTGGTGGCGCGCGTCTTCGACGCGCTGGGTGGCGGGGTGACGGTGCAGGCGCTGGCAACCGACGGCGACGCCTTCAGCGCCGGCACCAAGCTCGCGACGGTGGAGGGACCGGCGGCGACGGTGCTGATCGGCGAGCGCTTGGCGCTGAACCTGGTGCAGCAGTTGTCCGGCGTCGCGACGCTGACCCGTCAGTACGTCGACGCGGTGCGTGGGACCAAGGCGCGCATCATCGACACGCGCAAGACCACGCCCGGCCTGCGCGCGCTGGAGAAGTACGCGGTGCGCATGGGCGGCGGCGGCAACCATCGCGCCGGGCTCGATGACGGCATCCTGATCAAGGACAATCATCTCGTCGCCGCCGGTGGCGTCGCCGCCGCGGTCGGCGCCGCGCGCGCCGGCGCCCCGCATGGGCTGCGCATCGAGGTCGAGTGCGCGACGCTGGCGCAGGTCGACCAGGCGCTCGCCGCCGGCGCCGACGCCCTGCTGCTCGACAACATGGCGCCCGACCAGATGGCCGAGGCGGTGCGCCGTATCGCCGGACGCGCCCTCGTCGAAGCCTCCGGCGGCGTCACCCTCGCCACCGTGCGTGCCATCGCCGAGACCGGCGTCGATCTCATCTCGGTCGGCGCGCT
>JANRJF010000010.1:0-6780 GCA_033764095.1 Deltaproteobacteria bacterium
CACCGTGGCGCCGCCGGGCGCCGCTCGCGGCACTGCTGGCCGTGCTGCTCGGCTGGCCGGCGCCGGCTGCCGCCGCCGACGCGCTGCGCGTCGCGCGCGCCTTCTGCCAGGCGGATGGGCGCGGCGCCCGCCTCGGCGCCGGCAGCTGGAGCGCGGTGGCGCCGATGGTCGCCTGGTCGCTCGACCCGGCCTGGGACCGCATCCACCTGATCAGCGGCTTCCAGCTCGGCGACCCGCGGCG
This sequence comes from Deltaproteobacteria bacterium, assembly GCA_033764095.1. GTDB lineage: Bacteria > Desulfobacterota > Binatia > HRBIN30 > CADEER01 > JBDTMT01. The sequence goes on from JANRJF010000010.1 coordinate 242, forward strand.
GCGCGGCGACACCACCGAGATCGAGGTGCAGTACACCATCGTCGCCGACGTCACCGCCGCGGGCGTCGTGCGCGAGCCGCACGTCGAGACCCGCACCCTGACGCTGGAGCCGACCGGCGACGGCAGCTGGCGGCTGCGCGGCCCGCCGGCGCCGCCCTTCGTCTTCGCCAGCGAGGCGGATGCCGATGCGCTGGCTGAGTTGCTCGACCCGGCCAACGGCCAGTACCTGAGCAACTCCGGCTTCGTCTGGTCGCTGCTGCGCGACGCCGGCTGGGAGCTGCCGCACCGCAACGTCACGGATCTGCCCAGCGCGCCCGGCTACGGCGCGCAGCGCACCGCCAACGTCGGCGACCTGGCGCTCTACTACGATCACGGCACGCCGTATCACGTCGCCATGGTCGAGTCGGACGACCGCGTCGTCTCCGCGACGCTGAACGGCGGCCTGCGCCGCACGCCGTTCGGCGCCTTCGCCGGCGAGATCCGCTACCTGCGCCCCGGCGCCGCGACGCCGACACCGGCGCCGACGCCGGACTCAACGCAGAGACGCGGAGACACTGAGAAGGAAGAGTAGTTCTTCTCCGCGCTCTCGGCGCCTCCGCGTCTCTGCGTTGAACTCCTCGACGCGCCTCGCTAACGCCGAACGATGCCCACCGCCAGTGAAACGCTCGCCGAATTCGCCGCCGCGCTGCGCCCGTCAGACGTGCCCGACGCGGTGCTGGCGCGCGTCCAGCGCCACCTGATGGACGTGCTCGGCGTCGCGCTGGCGGCGGCGCCGCTGCCGTTCGCGCGCCGCGCGCTCGAGGCGGCGCTGGCGCTCGGCGGGCGCGGCGACGCACCGGTGATCGGCTTCGCCGAGCGCCTGCCGCCGGTGTGGGCGGCGCTGGTCAACGGCGCGCTGGCGCACGGCCTCGACTACGACGACACGCACGAGGCGGCGGTGACGCACGTGAGCTGCAGCGTCGCACCGGCGCTGCTCGCCGCGACCGGTGACGCCGACGGCCGCGCCGCGCTGACCGCACTGGCGCTCGGCATGGAGACCGCGGTGCGGCTCGGCCGCGCCGCGCCTGGCCGCTTCCACGATCGCGGCTTCCACCCGACCGGCGTGTGCGGCGCCTACGCCTGCACCGTCGTCGCCGGCCGGCTCGGCGGGCTCGACGCCTCGCAACTCGCCGACGCGCTCGGCCTTGCCGGCAGCATGGCTTCCGGCACGATGGAGTTCCTCACCGACGGCACCTGGGCCAAGCGCGTCCACCCCGGCTGGGCGGCACATGCCGGGCTCACCGCCGCGGCGCTCGGCCGTAGCGGCTTCACCGGTCCACGCCAGACGCTCGAGGGGCGCTTCGGGCTCTATCGCAGCCATCTCGGCGACGCCGACTGGGACATCGACGCGGTCACCGACGGGCTCGGCAGGCGCTGGCATCTGCTCGACATCGCCATGAAGCCCTACCCGTGCTGCCACATGACGCACGCCTTCATCGACGCCGCCGCGGCGCTGCGCGACGCCCCCGGCGTGCGGCCCGACACCATCGCGGCGATCGAGTGCTTCATCCATCCGCGCGAGATGCCGGTGGTGTGCGAACCGCTGGCGTCGAAGCTGGCGCCGCAGACCGACTACGACGCGAAGTTCAGCCTGCCCTACACGGTCGCCGCCATGCTGGTGCGCGGCCGCCTCGACCTCGACGACTTCACCGCCGCCGCCATCGCCGATCCCGCCGTGCTGGGGCTGGCGGCGCGCGTCACCTGCCTGCCCGATCCCGCCGCCGACTACCCGCGCTGCTTCCCCGGCCGCCTGCGCCTGCGCCTGCGCGACGGCCGCACGCTCGAGCACGACGAGCCGATCAACCGCGGCAGCGCGCTGCGCCCGCTCGACGACGCCGCGGTGCGCGACAAGTTCCGCCGCAACGCCGCCCGCCGCCTACCGGTGGCACAGGTCGAAGCGCTCGGCGCGGCGCTGCAGTCGCTCGCTGCGGCGCCGTCGCTGGATGAGCTGCGCGGGCTGCTGCGCGATCGACTCTCGGAAGGCGGCTAGCTGTTCGGTCCGCCACCGGCGGCCAGCGGAGCACTCGACCGAGAAACGCGCGTCTGCGCCGCTGAGAAAATCACCACCAAGACACCAAGGCACCAAGCAGAGGTTCTGCGATCCCCTTGGTGTCTTGGTGGTCGGCCTTCGCTTCTGGCGGGAAGTTTCAGGTCACGCGGCTGGCTGTTAGGGACCTTCCGAACCCTAACAGCCAACCGCCTGACCTGAAACTTCACGCATAGGAGCAAGGCCAACCACCAAGGCACCAAGACACCAAGCGGACCTCAGACCTTGGTGCCTTGGTGTCTTGGTGGTGATCTTCAAGCGGCGAGGACGCGCGTTTCTCGCCCGAGTGTTCCGGCGCGGCCGGTGGCGGCACTAACAGCTAACAGCCTGTCCTGCCGCTTGACGCAGCGGCCGGACGATGGGTAGCGAGGCGACGCTCGCATGCTCGGTCTGCTCTACATCGCGCTCGCCCTCGGCGGCACGCTGTTCGTCGTATTCTCCGCCCTCACCGGGATGGGCGACGGCGGGCATGTCGGTCACATCGGTCACGACGTGCACGGCGACAGTGCCGAGGGCGCCCCGCACTTCACGCTGCTCTCGCCGCTGACGCTGGCGATCCTGTTCGCCTCGATCGGCGCCTTCGGCCTGATCACCCGCTACGGGTTCGGACTCGGCGACGCGCCGAGCATCATCGTCTCGGTGGCCGGCGGCCTGGGCACCGCGTACGTCGTCGCGCGCGCCGCCGCGTCGATGATCATGGGGGCGCGCGGCACCTCGACGATCAAGGCCGACGCCTTCGTCGGCAGTCGCGGCGAGGTGATCACCAGCATCCCCGCCGGCGGCGTCGGCGAGGTGGCCCTGCTGCTGTCGAATCAGCGCTACACCAGCCCGGCGCGCAGCGCCGACGGCGCGGCGATCGCCACCGGCGTGGCGGTGAGCGTCGTACGACTGGCCGGCACGACGCTCGTCGTCGCGCCGGCCTGAGGAGGGTTATGGATCAGCTCAGCGGCGGCGGCATGAGCGTGTTGGTGCTCACCGGTATCGGCGTCCTCCTGGTCGCGGTGATCGCCTACGTCGTCGCCTACCTGGCCTTCCTCAAGAAGGTCGGGCCGAACGAGGTGCTGGTGGTCTCCGGCCGCGGCAAGGTATCGTTCATCACCGGCGGCGCCGACATGGTGATCCCGCTGTTCCACACCTGGAACACGCTGTCGCTGGAGGTGATGACGCTCGATGTGACGACGCCCGAGGTCTACACCTCGCAGGGCGTGCCGATCATGGTCGACGGCGTCGCGCAGATCAAAATCCGCAAGGACGAGCCGTCGCTGCACGCCGCCTCGGAGCGCTTCCTCGGCAAGTTGCCGGACGAGATCGCGCGCATCGCGCTGGAGACCGTGCAGGGCCACCTGCGCGCCATCCTCGGCACGCTGACGGTCGAGGACATCTACAAGAACCGCGACCAGTTCGCGCAGAAGGTGCAGGAGATCTCGGCCGGCGATCTCGCCAACATGGGGCTCGGCATCGATTCGTTCACCATCCGCGACATCCGCGACAAGCACGGCTACCTGGAAGCGCTCGGCAAGCCGCGCATCGCCGAGGTCAAGCGCGCCGCTTCGGTCGCCGAGGCGGTGGCGAGCAAGGAAGCGCAGATCGCCCAGGCCGATGCGGAGCGCGAGACGCGCGAGCGCCAGGCCGAGGCGCAGCGCATGGCGCAGCAGGCGGAAGCGCAGCGCGACGCGGCAATCGCCGAGGCGCAGGCCGACCGCCAGCGGCGCCAGCAGGAAGCCGACGCGACGGCGCGGCGTGCCGCCGAGATCGCCAACTTCCAGGCCGCGCAGGCGATCGCCGAGGAGCAGACGATCGCCAACCGCAAGCGCGCCGACGCCGAGATGGCGTACGAGCTGCAGAAGAAGACGATGGAGATCCAGGTCCAGGAGCAGGAGATCCTGCGCCGCGAGCGCGAGCTCGACGCCACCATCCGCCGTCAGGCCGACGCCAAGCGCTACGAGATCGAGACGCTCGCCGAGGCCGACCGCAAGCGCATCGAGATCGCCGCGGTCGCCGAGCGGTCGAAGCTGGAGACCATGGCGGAAGGCGAGAAGGCGCGCGGTCTCGCCGAGGCGGCGATCGCGCAGGCGAAGGGCGAAGCCCAGGCCGCCGCCGAGCGCGCCCGCGGCCTCGCCGAGGCGCAGATCAGCCAGGCGCAGGGGCTGGCCGTGGCGGAGTCGCAGAAGGCGCAGGGCCTCGCCGAGGCGCTCGCCATGGAGAAGAAGGCCGAGGCCTGGCGGCAGTACAACGAGGCGGCGGTGCTGCAGCTGCTGGCGCCGATCCTGCCCGAGATCGCCAAGGCGATCGCCGAGCCGCTGTCGCGCGTCGACAAGATCACCCTGGTCAGCACCGGCGGCGGCAACGGCCACGACATCGGTGTGTCGCGCATCACCGGCGAGATGACGCAGGTGATGGCGCAGGTGCCGCCGCTGCTCGAATCGCTCACCGGCCTGCGCCTCGATCAGCTGTTGGCGCGCCTGAAATCCGACAAGGGCGAGCCGCCGTCCGAGGGATCCAGCGGCACGTGAGCGCACCGCTGCCACTCGCCGGCCTGCGCATCCTCGCCTTCACCCAGCTCGGCGCCGGCCCGTACGGCATGCAGGTGCTCGGCGACCTCGGCGCCGAGGTGGTGAAGGTCGAGGATCCGACCAGCGGCGGCGACGAGGCGCGCGCGGTGCCGCCGGCGCGCGACGGCGACAGCCTCTATTTCCAATCGTTCAATCGGAACACCCGCGCCCTGACCCTCGACCTGCGTACCACCGGCGGCCGGGCGCTGCTGCGGCGGCTCGCCGCAGTCGCCGACGCCGTCTACGCCAACCCGCGCGGCGATCTGCCCGCCAAGCTCGGGCTCGACTACGCCAGCCTGCGCGACGTCAATCCGCGCCTGGTGTGCGCGACGCTCACCGGCTTCGGCCGCAGCGGCCCGCGCGCCGCCGATCCCGCCTACGACTACCTCATCCAGGGGCTCGCCGGCTTCATGCAGGTCACCGGCGAGCCCGAGCACCCGCCGGTGCGCAGCGGCGTGGCGGTGATCGACTTCGCCGGCGGCCTCGCCTCGGCGCTCGGCCTGATGATCGCGCTGCTGCGCGCGCGCGAGAGCGGCGTCGGCGGCGACGTCGACGTCAGCCTGCACGACGTCGCCATCTCCATGCTCACCCACCTCGCCACCATGTACCTGCACAGCGGCCGCGAGCCCGAACGGCTGCCGGGCGGCTCGCATCCGTCGGTGGTGCCGTCGCAGACCTTCGCGACGCAGGACGGCTGGATGCTGGTGATGTGCATGAAGGAGAAGTTCTGGCGACGGCTGTGCGCGCTGATCGAGCGCCCCGACCTCGCCGATCATGCGCACTACGCCGACTTCGAGGGCCGCCTGGCGCACCGCGCGGCGCTGATCGCCGAGCTCGAGTCGGTCTTCCGCCGCCGCCCGACCGCGGCATGGATCACCGTGCTGCAGGGCCAGGTGCCGTGCGCGCCGGTCAACTCGGTCGGCGAGGCGTTGGCCGACCCACAGGTGGCGCACCGCGCGATGGTGGTGACCGTCGATCATCCGGTCTTCGGCGCGCTGCGCGAAGTCGGCTGCCCGATCAAGATCGACGACGTGCAGCCGGTCTACCGCCCGGCGCCGCTGGTCGGTGCCGACACCGACTCCGTGCTGCAGTCCTGGCTCGGGCTCTCCGCTGCCGAGATCGCCGCGTTGCGCCGCGAGGGGGCTGTTTGACCACCACGGCACAACGACACCACGACACAACGAAAAGCCGTTGTGCCGTGGTGTCGTTGTGGTGAAAGAACGCCCGCGACGAGATGGACTTCTCATACACAGAGGCGGAGCAGCGCTTCCGCGCCGAGCTCAGAGCCTGGCTCGCAGCGAACGTCCCGCGGCAGCCGCTCCCGGACACGCTCGACGAGGAAGCGCGCTACCTCACCGACTGGCAGAAGAAACTGCACGCCGCCGGCTGGGTCGCCGTGCACTGGCCGCGCCAGTACGGCGGCCGCGGCGCCTCGCTCACCGAGACCGCCATCTACCAGGAGGAGATGGCGCGCGCCCGCGCCCCGCAGGTGATGAACCGCGTCGGCGTCAACAACGTCGGGCCGACGCTGATCGCGCACGGCAGCGAGGCGCAGCGCCGCCGCTACCTGCCCGGCATCCTCTCCGGCGAGGAGATCTGGTGCCAGCTCTACTCCGAGCCCAACGCCGGCTCCGACCTCGCCGCACTGCGCGCCCGCGCCGAGAAGCAGGGCGACCACTACGTGCTCAACGGCCAGAAGGTGTGGACCAGCTACGCGCAGTTCGCGTCGTTCGCCATCCTGCTGGCGCGCACCGATCCCGCCGCGCCGCCGCACCGCGGCATCAGCTGCTTCATCCTCGACATGCGCAGCCCCGGCATCACCATCCGCCCGCTGCGCCAGCTCACCGGCAGCGCCGAGTTCAGCGAGACCTTCTTCGACAACGTGCTCATCCCGCGCGAGA
>JANRJF010000011.1:0-16279 GCA_033764095.1 Deltaproteobacteria bacterium
AGCTGAACGCGATGGCGCCGCGCTCGCGCCCCTTCTTGAGCATCGTCGCCTCGATCACCGAGGCGAAGAACTCCGGAAAGAGGGTGACGACGTGGAAGTGCATCCGGACCAGAGAAACCACAGATGAACGCGGATAGACACAGACTCAGGATTCACCCGGAGGCGCGAGATTCTCCTATCCCTTTCCGCTCCGCGCCTCCGGGCCTCCCTGTGAATCGTCGTCTTCGGCCTCCAACAACCCGGGCAGCGGATGGATGACGACGCGGCGGGCGGCGACGTCGAGGCTGGCGATGACGTCGGCGATCATCGGGATCAGATGCTCGCGACCGGCGCCGCGCACCACCAACACGTCGGTGCTCGGCGCCGGCATGACCTCGTGCACGGTGCCGACCGCTACGCCGCTGGTGGTCTCGACCGCACAACCGAGTAGGTCGGCGTGGTAGGCGGCATCCGGCCCGGCAGGCGGGAGCATGGTGCGCGGAACGGCGACGGTACAGCCGATCAGCGCCTCGGCGGCGTCGGCGTCCTCGACGGCTTCCAGGGTCAGCAGCACGAAGCGCTTGTGGCGGCGCGCGCCGCGCACGCGTCGCGTCTGGCGCTGCCCGTCGCGGCCGATCAGCACGATCTCACGCGCCGCAGTCGCGAGGTCCGACTCGGGATTGTGCGGCAGCAGCCGCAGCTCGCCGCGAATCCCGTGCAGATTGACGATCGGACCGAGCTCGACCAGCGCGGCGTCGGGATCGGGCGGGAGGGCCGACCCAGCGGGTCGGCGGGGGCGCTCCATGCGGGGCCCGGGTTACTGCTCTTCGACGATTTCGAGGACGACTTTGCGGTTGGTGCGGGACGCAGCGGCGTTGAGGATGGTGCGGATCGACTTCGCCGTGCGTCCCTGCTTGCCGATGATGCGGCCCAGATCTTCCTTCGCCACCTTCAACTCCAGGACCGAGGCCGTGTCACCCTGCGTTTCCTTGACCTCGACCGCGTCCGGGTTGTTGACCAGCTGGCGGGCTAGATACTGGACCAGTTCTTTCATGAACTCTCTCCGGTCGCTCCATCCGGCGCCGCCAACTGCACGCCGCTCTTCTTGATCAGCTGCTTCACGGTCGGGCTCGGCAGCGCGCCACGCTTCAGCCACTCGGCCATGCGGTCGGCCTTGATCTCGATGCGCGACGGCTTCTGGCGGGGGTCATAGAGTCCGAGCTGCTCGAGCTTGCTGCCGTCGCCGGCGAAGCGCTTGTCGGTGACGACGATGCGGTAGAAGGGGTTTTTCTTGCCGCCGTGACGGGACAACCGAATGACTGCTGACATGGATAAACTCCTACTCCTGGTTCAGGGGTTGGGCAATCAGCCCATTCCCGGCATGCCTTTTCCGGCAAAGCGGGCGACGTGCTTCATCATCTTCTTGGTCTGCTGGAACTGCTTGAGGAACTTGTTCACATCGGCGACCGACACGCCGCTGCCGGCGGCGATGCGGCGGCGACGGCTGCCGTTGATGATCGAGGCGTCGTTGCGCTCCTGGATCGTCATCGAGTTGATGATCGCCTCGCTGCGCTTGAGCTCGGTCTCGGCCGCCGACATGTCCATCCCCTTGGTCATCTTCTTCATGCCGGGAATCATGTTCAGCAGGTCGCCCACCGCGCCCATCTTGCGCACCGTGCGCAGCTGATCGCGGAAGTCCTCCAGGGTGAACTCGTTGCGGCGCAGCTTCTTCTGCAGCGCCAGCGCCTGCTTCTCGTCGTAGGCCTGCTCGGCGCGCTCGATCAGCGTCAGCACGTCGCCCATGCCGAGGATGCGGGTCGCCATCCGGTCGGGATGGAAGACCTCCAGCGCGTCGAGCTTCTCGCCCATGCCGGCGAACAGCACCGGCGCCCCGGTGACGGCGCGCACCGACAGCGCCGCGCCGCCGCGCGCGTCGCCGTCGAGCTTGGTCATGATCACGCCGCCGAGCGGCGTGCGGGCGTGAAAGCCCTTGGCGACGTTGACCGCGTCCTGGCCGGTCATCGCGTCGACCACCAGCACGGTCTGGTGCGGGTTGACCGCGCCGCGGATGTGCTCCAGCTCCGCCATCAGCGCGTCGTCGATCTGCAGGCGGCCGGCGGTGTCGAGCAGCACCACGTCGGCGGCGCGGTTCTTCGCCGCCTCGACGCCGGCGCGGCAGATCGCCACCGGATCGGCGTCGGCCTGCGTCGGATGCACCGGCACGCCGATCTGCTCGCCGAGCACGGTGAGCTGCTCGATCGCGGCCGGCCGGTAGACGTCGGCCGGCACCAGATACGGGTTGCGCTTCTTCTGCGTCACCAGCCAGTTGGCCAGCTTCGCCGCGGTGGTCGTCTTGCCGGCACCGTTGAGGCCGACCAGCATCACCACCACCGGCGGCGTCGCTGCCAGGTTGAGCTCGACCGCCTGGCCGCCCATCAACTGGGTCAGCTCGCCGCGCACGATCTTGATGAAGTGCTGCTCTGGCGTGAGGCTGGCCAGCACCTCCTGGCCGAGCGCCTGGGTGCGGACCCGCTCGGTGAAGTCGCGCACGACGTCGAGTTGCACGTCGGCCTCGAGCAGCGCCAGGCGCACCTCGCGGACCGCGTCCTCGATGTTGCGCTCGCTGATCTTACCGTGCCCGCGCAGCCGTTTGACGGTCTGTTCGAGCTTGTCGCTGAGCGAATCGAACATGCAGGGGTGATGGGCCGCCCGGGACGGGCGAAACCCGTTACCTACTAGAACGTTGTTGGCCAGGTCAATGCGGCCGGGATGGTCGCCCGAGGCGGGTCCGATCGATGCGGATGGACGCGCCGCGGCCGTGCGCGCGCCGGACCGGGCTGCTCCGGCTCGTCACCACCCCGGGCGCGCCAGGAGGCGCGCCCCTGCAACCAGGGTGGGCGCGCCGCGGCGCTCGGTTATTGAGCTTCCTTGGCAGCCGCGGCGGCGAGCTTGGCGCGGGCGTCGTTGAGCTGCTGCTCGAGCTCTTTCTTGTCGCGCTCGATCAGGGTGATGCGGCTGCGCTCGGTGTCGCGTTCCTTGACCAGGCTCTGGGTGCGGTCGGTGAGCTCGTCGACCTTCTCCTGCAGCGCCGCGGCCTGCCCCCAGAGCTGGTAGCCGACGAACAACCCGGCGAAGAAGAACACCAGCATGACGACGCCGCGTTGGGCGAAGGTCCAGATCTTGTCGCGGAGGGCTTCGGCCTCGGACTCCGGTTCGATGCGCGTCGTCTGCATGGACTTGCCCCCTTCGTGCGTGCGGTGGGAAACGCGAACGGCCGGCGCTTAGCACAGGTTTCCGTTGGCTGGGAAGCGGCGCCCGCTACGACCAACCACTGCGCATGGATCCCCGCACCGGCATCGTCGCTGCGTCGACGCCGGCACCGCGTTGACGACGCTCCGGCGACTGTATCGCCGCCGATTCACACACCATGTGGCAGGGCGACGACAGGCACCGCGATTGCTGAAGCCGGAGCCACGCTTATGATTCGCGAGGCCGAAGCGATCGTCCGCAAGCAGCGGTTCCTCCTCTGCCGCTATGGGCTCATCCTGGTCACCGGCGCGGTGGGATTCCTGGAAACCGCGCAGGGCTCGCCGGCGCCGATCGCGGCACTGGTCGGACTGGCGATCGTCTCGAACCTGTTTCTCGGCAGCGTACCGCCGTTCAACTTCTTCGACGCCGGCATGCAGGCGCCGATCCTGGTCACCGACACCGCCATGGTGTCGGCGGTCCTGCTGGTCTCGCGCGCCAGCCAGGAGTTCTTCCTGTTCTTCTTCTTCGTGCTGATCATGGCGGCCAAGATCGAGAACCTGGTGGCGCTGGTGTTCGGCGCCGGCGCCATCGGCGTGCTCAGCTTGCTGTTCACCGATCTGCAGGGCGGCTGGATGAGCCCGCTGCTGATGCGCATCCCGTTCCTGTTCGCTGCCGCGCTGTTCTACGGCTACGTCGTGCTGCCCGAGCGCACCGGCCAGATGACGCCGCTGACGCGCAGCACCGTGGTCAAAATGCCGCGCCCGCCAACCAAGGCGCGCATCGCCGCGTAACGGCAGTAGCGCGGGCCTCCGTGCCCGCATCCGAGGTCGACGACCCGCAGCGCCGGCGGGTTGACGAGGAACCACTCATCCCCGCGCAGGCGATTCATATCGTCGAACTGGGTAGCGGGCGCGAAGGCCCGCGCTACCCGTTTCGACTTGCCCGACCCATCGCGCGCCCGGTACTGTCCGAGCTTTGCGTGAGGGTTGGGAGTGTCTGACAAGACTTCGCCGCTGGCGTGGCCGGCGCTCGGAATCGCGGCCGTCGCGTTCGCAGTCCTGACCTACGACGCCTGGCTGGGGCGACTCGGCTTCGTCGGCCTCGCCTGGCTGTCGGCCGCCGGCATCGCCTTCTGGTTCGGCCGTCGCGGCCTGGCCGGCGGCACCCGACAGCGCGCCGACCTGATCGCCAAGCTGCTCTTCACCATCGTCGGCATGATCGCGCTGCTACGCCATCCGGTGCCGGTTGGCGACGGCCAGGAGCTGCCGATCTACGACGCGATCATCCAGTACCTGCCGTACGTCGACACCCGGATGTTCGTCATCTTCGGGCTGCTGGCGATGCTGATCAAAGCCGTCGGCGTGGTGTCGTCCGCCTACGGCTGGCACCTGCTGCTGGTCGGCCAGGGCGTGCGCTATCCGTTCTGGTCGGCGATCATGACCGCCTTCCTGATCGGCCGCTTCATCGGCACCTTTCTGCCCAGCACCATCGGCCTCGACGGCTACACGCTCTACGAGGCCGGCCGCTACTCGAACCAGTGGTCGCGCGCCGTCACCGCCAAGGCGCTGGAGAAGCTGATCGGCGTCACCGGCCTGTTCCTCGGCATGGTGCTGACGCTGCCGTGGGGCTACCAGGTGCTGGTCGACGTCAGCAGCCACCTCGACCGCCCCGGCACCGCGCCGCTGTTCGCCGCGCTGATCGCGCTGATCGGCGGCGGCGTCTCGCTCGGCGTCGTGTTGATCCTGGTCTGGCCGCGCCTGCTCACCACCCTGCTCATCCACTTCGGCCGCCTGCTGCCGGGCGGCGTGCGCGCCAAGCTGGAGAACCTGACGCGCGCCGTCGGCGCCTACCACGGCCAGATCGGCCTGCTGTTCGCGGTCCTGTTCGCCAAGTTCGTCACCCACTTCACCACCGCGGTGGTCTACTACTTCACCGCCCTGGCGATCGGCGTAGTGGGCGCGCAGTTCTGGCCGATCGTCTTCGGCTCGACCATCCAGATCTTCGGCACCATCCTGGCGCCGACCATCGCTGGCGAGGGCGCGCGCGAGGCATTCCAGGCGCTGCTGCTGTCGAAGCACCTCGGCGGCGTCGCGCAGGCGGTGCTGTCGGCGGCGCTCGGCTTCATCGCGGCGGAGGCGGCGACGCTGTGGGGTGGCCTGTTCATGCTGGTGCGCAAGCCCGGCTGGCGTCCGGCGTTCACGGTGGTCGACGGCCAGCAGGTCGACTACGCCTGGATCGACGACAGCGAGCCGGTCGACCTGAGCGACGCGGCGAAGATGGCCGCCGCGTCCGCCGGCCGCTAGCAGCGAAGGCGCCATGCCGGTCTTCCCGACCCGCGACGACATCCACCTGCTCGACGGCCAGTTCTACGCCGGCGATCCGTTCCCCCACTACGCCTGGATGCGCGAGCACGCGCCGGTGTTCTGGGACGCGCAGAGCCAGCTCTGGGCGGTCACCCGGCACGCCGACGTGATGCAGCTGTCGAAGCGGCCGGACGTCTTCTGCAGCCGCCACAGCAGCCGCCCCGATGCGCCGGCGATCCCGTCGATGATCAACCTCGACGACCCCGAGCACCGCCAGCGCCGCGCGCTGGTCAGCAAGGGCTTCACGCCGCGCCGCGTGCAGGACCACGAGCCGCGCATCCGCGCCATCTGCGCCGGCCTGCTCGAGCGCGCGCGCGAGCGGCAGCGCTTCGACTTCGTCCACGACGTCGCCGCGCCGCTGCCGATGATCGTCATCGGCGACCTGCTCGGCATCGAGGAGGCCGACCACGACCGCCTGCTGCGCTGGTCGGACGACCTCATCTGCGGCCTCTCCGCCACCGCGCCGGTCGAGCTGATGCTGAAGGCCGGCCAGGCCTTCGAGGAGTACGCCGAGTACCACCGCCACGTCGTCGCCGCCCGCCGCGCCACGCCGCGCGGCGACGACCTGATGAGCGTGCTGGTGCACGCCGAGATCGACGGCGAGCGGCTCGACGACGAAGCGCTGCTGCAGGAGTCGCTGCTCATCCTGGTCGGCGGCGACGAGACCACCCGCCACGTCATCAGCGGCGGCATGCACGCGCTGCTGCGCAACCCCGACCAACTGCGCCGCCTGAGCGAGAACCCCGCCGGCGTGCCGCGCGCGGTCGAGGAGATGCTGCGCTGGGTGTCGCCGATCCAGAACATGAACCGCACCGCGGCGCAGGACGTCGTCCTGCACGGCGAGACGATCCACGCCGGCGACAAGGTGATCCTGCTCTACCCCGCGGCCAATCGCGATGCCGCGGTGTTCCGCGACCCCGAGCGCTTCGATGCGGCGCGCGACCCCAACCCGCACGTCGCCTTCGGCGGCTACGGCGCCCACTTCTGCCTCGGCGCCAGCCTTGCCCGCCTGGAGATGCGGGTGATGTTCGAGGAGCTCGTGCAGCGCCTGCCCAATCTCGCGCTCGCCTCGGACGAGCCGCCGCCGTTGCGGCCGTCGAACTTCATCGTCGGCATCGAGTCGCTGCCGGTCGTCGTCTCGTCGCGAGCGGCTTGAGTCACGGATTACGCGGACTTGTTTCAGGATTTCACGGACCCAACTCCCCCCCAAGAGACATCAAACAAACTTCCACGCACTATCGGTGAAATCCTCGAACTGACTCCGTGTAATCCGTGATCGAAGCGGTCCGCTCGGAACACGGAACATTTCACCCGACGCGAGCATCTCAGCGCGGCAACCGCTATGAGCAGGCCCGCGATGTCTGACCCACCTTCCACTCCCGCCCGCCCGCCGCTGGCGAAGATCGCGATCGGCGTCGCGCTGCTGATTGCCGTCATTCTGCTGGCGCGCACCGGCGGCGGCTACATCCCGCAGTTCGCCGCCTGGGTGAATGGACTGGGCGCCTGGGGGCCGATCGTCTTCATCCTCGGCTACGCGGCGGCGGTGGTGGCGTTCCTGCCCGGCTCGGTGCTGACCCTGGCCGCCGGGGCGATCTTCGGCCTCGGCGCCGGCGTGGCCTATGCGTTCACCGCCGCGGTGATCGGCTCGTCGGCGGCGTTCCTGGTTTCGCGTTACCTGGCGCGCGGCGCCGTCGAACGGCGCCTGGCCGGCAACGCGCGCTTCGCCGCCATCGACCGCGCCGTCGGCGCCGAAGGGCGCAAGATCGTCTTCCTGCTGCGCCTCTCGCCCGCCTTCCCGTTCAGCCTGCTCAACTACGCGCTCGGCCTCACCCAGGTGCGCTTCGTCGATTATCTGGTCGCCGCGGTCGGCATGCTGCCCGGCACGCTGCTCTACGTGTACTACGGCAAGCTCGCCGGCGACGTCGCCGCGCTCGCCGGCGGCGCCGCGGTCGAGAAGGGCGCCGGCTACTACACGGTCCTGGCGATCGGCCTGCTCGCCACCGTTGTGGTCACCGCGCTGGTCACCCGCACCGCCCGCAACGCGCTGCGCGGCATCGCCGGATGAAGGCTGTTAGGCTGCTAGGCTGTTGGCTGTTAGGGGAACTCTGATCTGATTCTCTTCCCTAACAGCCTAGCAGCCTTACAGCCTTCGTCCCGCCTCTCGACGTGCTCTCCGCCGCCGCGCTAAGCCTGACCGCATGAGTGACGTGACCATCCACGGCGACTGTGCGCCGCGCTTCGCGCGCGTGCGCGAGGTGTTCGAGGCGGCCTTCCGGGCCGGCAAGGAAGTTGGCGCGGCGGTGGCGGTGGTGCACGACGGCGAGACGGTCGTCGACCTGTGGGGCGGCTGGGCCGATCAGGCCCGCACCCGCCCGTGGGAGCGCGACACCATCGTCAACGTGTACTCGTGCACCAAGGCGATGGCGGCGCTCTGCGCCCACCAGTTGATCGAGCGCGGCAGGCTCGATCTCGACGCGCCGGTGGCCGAGTACTGGCCGGAGTTCGGCCAGCGCGGCAAGAGCAGGATCCCGGTGCGCTGGCTGCTCAGCCATCGCGCCGGTCTCGCCTGCGTGCGCGAGCCGCTGCCAATGGAGGCGCTCTACGACTGGGCGATGATCACCGAGGCGCTCGCCGCCGAGGAGCCCAACTGGGAACCGGGCACGACGCACGGCTACCATGCCGTCACCTTCGGTTGGCTGGTCGGCGAGGTGGTGCGGCGCATCGACGGGCGCAGCGTCGGCACCTACTTCCGCGACGAGATCGCCGGCCCGCTCGGACTCGACTTCCACATCGGCCTGGCCGATCAGCACCATCATCGCGTCGGCGAGCTCTCCGAGCTCGGTGCCACCGGCCTCGACGAGCTCGATCCCTCCGCGCTCGGCCTGATGCAGATCATCCTCACCGACCCGACCAGCATCTCGGCGCGCGCCTTCATGAACCCGCCGTCGCTGGCGCTCGGCGTCAACAACCCCGAGTGGCGCCGCGCCGAGATCCCCGGCGCCAACGGCCATGCGCCGGCCCGCGGCCTGGCGCGCGTGTACGGCGCGCTGGCGCGCGGCGGCGACCTCGACGGCGTGCACGTCCTCGATCCGGCCGGCGTCGCCCGCCTGTCGACCGAGCATTCGTTCGGCAAGGATCTGGTGCTGCAGGTCGACAGCCGCTTCGGCATGGGCGTCATGTTGCCGCAACAACGCCGCGACGCGCGCTTCGGTCCCAGCGAGCGCGCCTTCGGCCACCCCGGCGCCGGCGGCGCGCTCGGCTGCGGCGACCCGGAGGCCAAGATCGGCTTCGGCTACACCCCCAACCTGCTCGGCCCGCACATCCTGCTCGACCCGCGCGCGGTCAACCTGCTCGACGCCGTCTACGCCTCGCTGAAGTGAACGGAGGCCCTGCTCGGCGGCAGCGCATCGAGGAAGCCATGGGAGACGGGCTCGGGCTCGGAACTGAGTGAGCCGACAAACGGTCCGCTGCGGTGCGCGAGCCCGAGCCCGTCTTCTTCAGCTTGAGTCGCCCACCGAGTGAGGTACTCTCCCGCTCATGAAGCAGATCGCTCGCTCGCTCGCATTGCTCGCCGCCGTGCTGCTGTTCGGCAGCTACACCGTCCGCGCCCAGGAGGTCTTCGCCGACCCCGAGGGCGATGACGACGCGCCGATCGACGGCGCCATGGTCGGCGGCGCGCCGGCCGGCGCCGACGACGGTCCGATCAACGGCCCGGACGTCTACGGCGGTGACGTCGGCGACGCGCCAATCGGCGGCCCGATGATCGGCGGCGGCGACGTCGGCAATGCGCCGATCGACGGCGCCATGATCGGCGGCGCGCCGGCCGGCGCCGACGACGGCCCGATCGGCGGCGATACGCTGTACTAGGCGGTTCGGCGGTTGGCTGTCAGGGGAGCCGAACGTCTTCCGCCCCGCAACAGCCTCACCGCCTGGCAGCCTGACAGCCCTCTCTTCACTCGATCACCAGCTTGAAGCCGCGCTTGCCGAGGCGCAGTGACGGCTGCAGCGACAGCAATTTTTCGCAGCCGCTGCCGGCGAGCGCGGCGTCGACCGTGGCGCGGTCGGCGGCACTGAGCGCGCGGTAGGCGTCGAGCGGTCGCTGCACCATCCAGAGCGTGTAGGGGCTGGTGTAGCGGTTGAACTCGACGCCGCGCAGATGGGTGGCGTGGCCGCCGACGATGCGCGGCGGCTCGACGGTGCCGGCGGGACGGGTTGCCGCCCAGGTCTCGACCTCGCGCACGGTGTCGCACAGCACCGGCACCGCATCCTGGCCGATGAGCTCGAGCAGCGGCCGCAGCGTCGGCGCCAGCTCCGCGTACGGCGCCCATTCGCCGCGCGCGTCGGGATCCGGGCAGTTGGTGCGCTGGATCCAGTGACAGACTGCCGGGGCCTGCTCACGCAGCAGATCGCCGGGCACCGCGTCGAGGTAGAGATGGGCGTACAGCGGGCCCATCAGCGCGTGGTCGGCGAGCGACGGGCGCCCGCCGAGGAGGTAGGGGTGCTGCGCGAAATGCCGCGACAGGCGCGCCAACAGATCCGCGGTATGTGCCTCGATGGCGGGGATCGACGCCGGCGCGACGCCGACGAATCCGATGCTGCCGGAGATGCGATCGGCGAACTGGTTGGCCATCGCCACGTCGCCATTGGTGGCGGCGAAGTCGGCGCGCGCCTTGGCGACGCTGCGCGCGAAGCTCCAGCGGTAGTGCAGCGCCGGCAGCACGAGAAACTCGTCGGCGTAGAGCTCGACCAGGTAGGCGATGACGCGCAGCACCGGATCGGACGGATAGAGCGGCGGCTGCGGAAAACGCTCCTCCAGCGCGTCGAGGATGGCGCTGGTGTCCTGCAAGGTCTCGTCGCGGTCGGTGACCACCACCGGGATGAAGGCCAGCCCGGTGCGCGGGATGATCACGTCGCGGTAGGCCTCCGGCGTGGCGAGCAGCTCGACGTACGGCACCCGCTTGTACCGCAGCGCCGGGCGCACCTTGGCGGTGAAGTAGGAGACGTCGCTGCCGTAGAGGCGGTAGAAGTGGTCGCGGTCGAGATCGGCAGGCGGCATCAGGCGGTCACCACGTCCCACACCATGGTGCCGTCCGGCTTGCGGCCGAGGATCTCCATCGGGTGGCTCTTGTCGATATGGCCGATCAGGCCGTTGTAGAGCGAGTAGCCGCACAGCTCGGCCAGCCGCGGCGAGAATTGCGCCGCGATCTCGCGCGGGATGCCGAGCTGCTGATTCTCCTGCTGGCGGATCCAGCCGGCGCAGTAGTTCATCGCCACGCCGATGCGGCGGCGGCCGGTGCGGTTGGCGCCGCCGCCATGCCACATGCTGCCGTTGTAGATCATGACGCTGCCCTTCGGCATCTCGGCGGCGATCGAGTCGTACTTGGTGAAGTAGTCGGGCAGCTCCGGGCTGAGGTGCGAGCCGGGGATGATGCGCGTCGCGCCATTCTCCTCGGTGAAGTCGGTCAGCGCCCACATGGTGTTGCAGACGATCGGCACGTGCGGCCGTGGCAACGGAATGAGCTGGTCGTCGGCGTGCGTCGGCTGCGGCTTCTCGTCCTTGCAGATGGCGATCGACGACAGCGACGACACCAGGCAGCCCGGATCGAGCACCCGCTCGACGATCGGCAGGATGTTCTCGTGCACCGGGATGCGCTCGTACAGCTTGCCGTAGATCAGCAGGTTGTAGATGCGCACCGTCTTGCTGCCCTCGAAGCGGTTGGCCGCCGGCACGATCTCGAGCTCGCGCTCGAGGCGGCCGAGGTCGTCGATCAACGCGTCGATGAAATCGAGCTCGATGGCCTTCTCGACGATGCTGTAGCCGTCGCGCTGAATCTTCTCGACGTGGCGTTGCATGGTGGCGTGATCGAGCACGGGTGGTTCCTCCTCGCGAAGCGAAAGGGCGACTGTAGTGCGCCGCGCACGGCCGGGGCAATCCGCCGAAGCTGTGCGCTGTGCGCGGCGGCGCGAGTTTGTCCACCGGCGTTGCTCCAAGTGGCGCAGTCGTGCAGGCTCGATTCGATGCGTCTCGCAATCGTACTGCTCGGACTGCTGGCGGCCGGGGCAGCGTCCGCACAGTGCGCGGGCGACTGCAACGGCGACGGCGAGGTGCGCGTCGAGGACATGATCCTCGGCGTCCGCATCGCGCTCGGTGAGCTCCCGGTCGACGCCTGCGCCGCCTTCGATCTCGACCACGACGGCACCGTTGGTATCGCCGAGCTGGTGAGCGGGGCCGGGGCGCTGCTCAACGGCTGTCCGGTGCGGGCAACGCCGACCGGCAGCCCGACGCCGAGCCCGAGCGCGAGCGCGACCGCCTCCGACACCGAGACGCCGAGCCCGACACCGACCATCCCGGCGGTCGCCGGCGCCTGGCGAGAAGCGCCGCTGGTGATCAGCGACTCGACCTGCCTGCCGGTGTTCACCGACTTCCTCGGCGCCCAGTTCGCCGCGCGCGGCGCCTGCGATCAGGCGGTGGTGGCAACCGGCGAGACGACCGTCCGGGTCACCGACTGCTCCGCCCAGGCGGTCGACGGCACCGTCAGCCGCGACGGCACCATCGAGCTGGTCTTCCCACCGGCGACCGCCAACCAGGACGGCTGCGAGCTGACCCTCGACGTGCGCTCCAGCATCCCCGCCGCCAGCAGCCCGACCACCGCCGCGTATGTCTTCGACCTCGCCTTCGGCGGCGCCTGCGACGCGCTGGAGGATTGCAGCGTCAATGCGTCCGGCGAGTGGACGCGCGTGCCCTGACGAGGGCTCTTGGTCACGGATTACACGGATACGTTTTAAGATTGCACGGATACTGCGATCGACTCTGTCCGATTGTCTCTTCTTGGGTTTCTGTTCCCCTTCTTTCCTCTTTCTGATTCCGTGAAATCCCTAAACGAATCCGTGTAATCCGTGGCTCAGTAATCCGCGGCCAGGCGCGACCGCCACAGAATCACCGCCACAGGATCAGCCGCAGTACGACCGCGATGATACGCAACGTGTCGCGCAGTGGCGCGTAGTGGCTGACGCGCTCCTCCGGCGGTGGGTAGTAGACGTCCACCGGCACCGACTCGATGGCGATGCCGGCGCGCGCGGCGCGGATCAGCACCTCGGTCTCGAAGGCGAAGCGATCCGCCCGCGCGCCCAGTCCCAGCGTCGCGGCAATCGGATAGACGCGCAGCCCGGACTGCGAATCGGGTAGTGCGACGCCGCAGGCGATCTCCACCCAGCGGTTCGCAAAGCGGTTGCCGAACAGTTTGATCGGTTTGACCTGCTGCGTCCCGATACGGCGCGCGCCGATGATCAACGCCGCCGGAGCTGCGCGTCTGGCGGCACGCAACGCCGGCAGATCGCGTGCCAGGTGCTGTCCGTCACCGTCCATGCTCAGCGCGTGCGTCGCGCCGCGTTGCGCCAGCGCCACCAGACCGGCGCGCAGGGCCGCGCCCTTGCCGCGGTTGGGCGCCAGGCGCAGCACCGTCGCGCCGGCCGCGGCGGCGCGCGCCGCGGTGTCGTCGTGCGAGCCGTCGTCCACCACCAGCACCTCGCCGAGGCCTCCAGCCCGCGCGCCCTCCACCACCGCGGCGATGGTCGCGGCGCAGTCGTAGGCCGGAATCAGCACGGCAAAACGCGGCGGGGCGGAGGTCGGGTGGACGGCATCCATCGCGGGCCCTTCTCAGTGACCCACCACCGACCGACGATCAACGACCCCACCGCCGGCGTGGCTGTCGCCTCGGCCGGCCCTGTGATAGCCGCCACCCATGCCCTCGGCCGCCGGCCTCGTCTCCCGCGCCTCCGCCGGCCTGCGCTTCGACGGTCTCTTCTGGCGCCGTTTGGCCCGCCTCGGCTGCGTCTACGGGCCGGAATGGTGGAAGCAGGGCTCGCCGCCGGTGATCGCCGCGACCATCTTCGCGCTCGTCGGTCGCAACCGGCGCGGCGCGATGGCCAACCTGCGGTGCGTGCTCGCCGACGACGACCAGTGGCGCGTCGGCCTCGCCGCGCTGCGCATGTTCGCTCAGTTCGCCCACTGCATGACCGAGACCTTCGAGTACCTCGGGCCGCGCCCGCAGCCGATCCGCCTCGACCTGCCGGCGCACGACACCATCGCCACCGCCCTGCGCGAGGGACACGGCGCCGTGCTGGTCACCGGCCACATCGGCAACTGGGACATCGCCGCCAAGGCGCTGCGCGACTACGACCGGCCGATCAACCTGGTGATGGCGCGCGAGACCAATGCCGCCGCCGCCGAGTACGTGCGCGCGATCCGCGAACAGGCCGGCGTGCGGGTGATCTACTCGGACAGCTCGGTGTTCTCGTCGCTCAACATGATCCGCGCCCTGCGCCAGAACGAGATCGTCGCCATCCAGCTCGACCGCATGGTCGGCTTCGGCGGCGGCAGACCGGTGCCGTTCTTCGGCCGGCTCGCCCCCTTCCCGTCCGGCCCGTTCGTGCTGGCGCGGCTCGCCGGCGCGCCGCTCATCCCGGTCTTCGCACCGCGCCTCGGCACCCGCCACTACGCCATCCGCCTCGGCCAGCGCGTCACCCTGTCGCGCGAGGCGCGCGACCCGCACTCGCTCGCCCGCGCCATGCGCGCGGTGGTGGCGCAGTTCGAGGACGTCATCCGCGAGTTCCCCAGCCAGTGGTTCATGTTCGCCCCGTTCTGGCCAGCGGACGCGAATCCGGCCGGGCAGCAATCCGCTGCGCCGCACCAGGCGGAGTCGGGAAGCGATGCGCGACGAGCGATGAGCGACGAGTAGGAACCCTCATCACTCGTCGCTCATCGCGCATCGCTTCCCAACTCTGCCGCGATCTGCGCGCGCACCAGGTCGCGCAGCGTGTCGCGATCCTCGTAGGCCCACTGCGCGGCGTCGATCGGCGGCAGGATGATCAGCTCCGCCTCGCCCGGCAGGATGGAGAGGTACCTGCCCTTCGGCATGATGCGCGTCGTCCCCTTGCAGACCACCGGCACGATCGGCACGCCGAGGCCGATGGCGGCGACGAACGGCCCCTTCTTGAACGGCAGCAGCTGTCCGTCGCGGCTGCGCGTCCCCTCCGGGAAGATGACCAGCGAGCCGCCGTCGAGCGTGACGCGGCGCAGTCGGTCGATGGTGCTGAGCGGATCGTCGCGGTCGACCGGGATCATGCCCATGGTGCGCAGCACCGCGCCGAGAATCGGCTCGTCGAACATCTCGCGCTTGGCGGCGAAGCGCGTCACCCCGGGCAGGAGCCCGAGCAGCGCCGCGATGTCGAAGTGGCTCTGGTGGTTGGGGGCAAAGATGTACGGCCCCGGTCCGAGCTGTTCGAGACCGCGCGTGCGCACGCGCACGCCGCATACCCGGATGAGGTTGCGCGCCTGCAGCTTGGCGAAACGCCAGGCCAGCGGCTGGCTGATGCGGTACAGCCCGATGGCGATCGCGCCGGAGACGAACAGCATGGCGCGAAACAGGAAGCGGTTGACGACGATGCGGAAGCGCGTCGGCTCCGCGGCGAGAACGGCGGCATCGGCGCGCGGCTGCATGCTGTCTCGATTATGCGGGGAGCGGGCGGTGCGCAATCCCGGTGTGGCGCGGTGCACCACCACGACGCCACGGTGAACAGCGACCGCTACGATACGTTGACTCCGCCCCGAACCCGCCGCTAGTCCAGAGCCCGTGCGTATCTACCTCATCTCGCCGACGCACTACGGAGCCGACGGCGCGCTGCAGAAGACGACGCGCTACTGGACCAGCGGCCTGACGCTGCCGACGCTGAAGGCGCTCACCCCGCCGGGCCACCAGGTGACGATGGTCGACGAGCTGTTCCACGACGTCGACCTCGACTTCGACGGCGACGTGGTCGGCATCACCGCGATGGGCCCGCAGATCCGCCGCGCCTACGAGCTCGCCGCCCATTTCCGCGCCCGCGGGGTGAAGGTGGTGCTAGGCGGTACCTGGGTGACGCTCACCGCCGAGGCGTCGCTGCGGCACGCCGACGCGGTGGTCGCCGGCGAGGCGGAGGACGTCTGGGCGCAGGTTCTCGAGGATCTCGCCGCTGGCCGCAGCCGCGGTATCTACCGCGCGCCGCGCCGGGACAGCCTCGCCGGTCTGCCGCGCGTCGACTACACCGAGCTGCCGCTGCTCAAGTACGACGCCTTCAAGACCAGCTGGCTGTACCGCATGTACTTCCACTGGCCGATCGTCTTCTCGCGCGGCTGCCCGCACCCCTGCGAGTACTGCGCCGTGCAGACCTACTACGAGCGCAGCTTCCGCACCCGCCCGGTCGAGGAAGTGATCGACGACCTGCGCCACATCCAGTCGCTCGGCGCCAACCGCATCCTCTTTCTCGACGACAACCCGATCGGCAATCCGCGGGCGGCCAAAGAGCTGTTCCGCGCCATGATCCCGCTCAAGCTCAAGTGGGCGAGCCAGTGCACGATCAACATCGCGCGCGATGCCGAGCTGCTCGACCTGGCGGCGCGCAGCGGCTGCGTGTCGCTGTCGATCGGGCTGGAGAGCATCAACGAGGACAGCCTCGACTCGATCCGCAAGGGCTTCAATCAGGCACCGCGCTTCACGCAGGATCTGGCGGCGATCCGCGCCAAGGGCATCCAGGTGATCGGCCTGCTGATGGTCGGCCTCGACGGCGACACGGTCGATACCTTCGGCCGCTCGCTCCAGTTCCTGATCGACAACAAGATCTCGTTCCTCAAGCTGTTCACGCCCTGCCCG
>JANRJF010000012.1:0-4124 GCA_033764095.1 Deltaproteobacteria bacterium
CCGCTCTCATCCCGCTTGACGCCACCCGCACATCCGTCCACACGCCGCCAATGGCCGAACCGCTGCAGCCGCTCGCCTACGGTCCGCTGATCGACGCCGCGGCGCGGCTGGTGGTCCGCCACCGCGTCACCATGATCGGCCTGTCGACGATCCCGTTTCTCGTCTTCGTGCCGCTGCTGCCGCTGGTACTGCTGAGCGGCGGGCCGAATCCGCCGGATCCGAACCTGCTCGAACCGTGGATGCCGTTGATCGCCGTCGTCGGGCTGGTCGTGCTGCTGGTGCTCGGCGTCGCCTGGCCGGTCACCGCCGCGGCGCTGCACTACGCCGGGGCGCAGGCGCGCCTCGGCGAGGCGCCGCGCGCCGGCGAGGCGCTGCGGGTCGGCTGGCGCCTGCTGTGGCCGATCGGCTGGGTGCTGACGCTGATCACGCTGTTCGCCCTCGGCATCGGCCTGGTGTGCCTGCTGGCGACCTGGCTGGCGGACGAAGCCGGCCACCTGGCGGCGGTGCTCATCGGCCTCGCCGGCTGCGTCGCCCTGGCGGTGGTGGTCCTGCGGCTGACGCTGGTGCTGCCGGTGGTCGTGCTGGAGCAGCGGCGCGGCGTCGCGGCCCTCGACCGCAGCGCGGCGCTGATGCGCGGTCAGGTGCTGCGCGCGCTGGCCATCTTCCTCATCATCAACCTCTGCATCGCGATCGTCAGTGGCGTGCTCGGCGCCGGGCTGGCGCCAATCCCGGCGGTCGGCGGCGCGCTCAGCATGCTGGGCCAGCTCTTCGTGCAGGCGGTCGGCACGGCGGTCAACGCGGTGGCGACGCTGTTCATCTACGTCGACGTGCGCTGTCGCGCCGAGGGGCTGACCGCCGAGCAGCTGGCGGCCCAGGTGCTGCGCGCCGCCGCCGTCTGAGCGCAACCGCGCTACCCCGCGCGGGCCGCTTCTGCTAGGCCGATGCGCATGGCGCAGGACGCGCACGATCCCCGCCACCTTCCGCTGCTGTTCAAGCCGCATCCGTGGCACGGCATCCCGATCGGCGACGACGCGCCGCGCACGGTGACCGCGTTCATCGAGATCGTCCCGACCGACTCGGTGAAGTACGAGCTCGACAAGCAGACCGGCTACCTGAAGGTGGACCGCCCGCAGAAGTTCTCCAACGTCTGCCCGTCGCTCTACGGGTTCATCCCGCAGACCTACTGCGGCGAGCGCGTCGGCGCCTTCTGCAGCGCACGCACCGGGCGCAGCGGCATCGTCGGCGACGGCGACCCGATGGACATCTGCGTGCTGACCGAGAAGGACCTCTCGCACGGCGACGTCATCCTCAAGGCGATCCCGATCGGCGGCCTGCGCATGATCGACGGCGACGAGGCCGACGACAAGATCATTGCCGTGCTGCAGAACGACGCCGTGTTCGGCGGCTGGCGCGACATCGCCGACGCGCCGAAGGCGCTGGTCGAGCGCCTGCGCCACTACTTCCTCACCTACAAGCAGGTGCCCGGCGCCGCGCCACCCAAGGTGGAGATCCCCGACATCTACGATCGCGACGAGGCCTACGATGTCATCAATCGCAGCCGCGCCGACTACGAGTCGCACTTCGCCACGCTGAAGGCGCGCATCGCGGGAACCTGAGCGACCGTCGCATCCCCTTTGAGGGAGTTCACCGTTCGCCTGCGTCTTGGCGGCCACGGATTACACGGATGCGGCCACACGGATTTCACGGATAGTGCGATCGAATCCATCTCATGGTTTCGTCGGGAGAAGATGAGACCAAATCCACGGCAGTATCCGTGGAATCCCCTGACATGTGATCCGTGTAATCCGTGATCCCGCGAGCTAGCAGTGGTCCGGTGTCGTCCCCCGCTTGGCTTCCGCTGCTCGAACGCGCGCTGCACGCCGGCGACGCGGCAGCGCTGGTCGCGGTGCCCAAGACCGACCTGCACAGCCATGGCCTGCTGTCGGCACCACCGGCGGCCTACGCGGCAGTGCTCGGCCGGCCGCTGCCGGCGCCGCCGGCCCGCTTCCCCGACTTCACCGCGTTCAGCGCCTACATCGTCGGCGAGCTGTCGCCGGCACTGCGCAGACCGGCGGCGGTGCGCGCGATCATCCGCGCCGCATTCGAGCGCCTGATCGCCGACGGCGTCGTGTACGCCGAGATGAGCTTCGACCTGCTGCTGCCCGACACGATCGGCCTCTCCATGCCGCAGTACGCCGCGCTGCTGGCGGAGGAGATGGAGCGCGTCGCACCGCGCGTGCGCATCGCACCGGAGATCGGCGTCAACCGCGCGCTGCCCGCCGACTACGCCGCCGCCCAGGCGCGCGAGTGGATCGACGGCGGCGTCTTCCGCGGCATCGACCTGTACGGCGACGAGGCGCTCGGCGACGTGCGCGACTTCGCGCCGCTCTACGCTCGCGCCGCCGACCGCGGCCTGAAGCGCAAGGCGCACAGCGGCGAGATCTGCCCGCCCGACGCGGTGCGGGCGACACTCGACGCACTCGCCCCCGACGCCCTGCACCACGGCGTGCGCGCCGCCGAGGACCCGGCCCTGCTCGAGCGGCTCGCGGCGCGCGGCACCGTGCTGCACATCTGCCCGACCAGCAACGTCGCCCTGCGCGTCAGCGACTCGCTCGCCGCCCACCCGGCGCGCGCCCTGCATCGCGCCGGCGTCGCCTTCACCGTCAACACCGACGACTTCACCATCTTCGGCGCCAGCGCCTGCGACGAGATCCTCAACCTGCACCGCATGGGTTTCAGCCTCGAAGAGATCGCCACGATCGTGCAGCGCGGCCTGGACGAGATCCCGGCGTAGCGCGCGGCTCGCTCCGTGCCGCAGCGGGCGCGCTCGACGCTGCTGGCACTAGCCACGGATTACACGGATTTCACGGAAGGAAATGGGGGAATGATTCTCGAAGAGTTCTGAAACGATTCCAGCCCCATCCGTGGCCGCGCGCTCGCGACAAGTCGCGTCGTCGGCGCGGCGAGAGACGACCTCACCCGGAGGCACCTGCTCACACCTCCAGGCCCACCGCGCGCATGAGCTCGAGGGCGTTGCTGTGCTGCACCACGCCTGGGCGCATGCGGTAGTCGAAGCGCATCGCGCCGTTCTCCAGGTGATCCTCGAAATGGACGTTGGCGGCGCGCGGCGCGAGGGCCTCGGCGATGCCGGCGAGCGAGAGGTCGTGGGTGGTGATGCAGCCGATGGCGCCGCGGGCGACCAGGCCGCGCACGACGGCCTCGGCACCGAGGCGACGGTCGTGCGAATTGGTCCCGTGCAGGATCTCGTCGAGCAGAAAACACAACGGCAGCGCGCCGCGCGACAGATCGACCAGCAGCTTGAGGCGCTGGATCTCGGCGTAGAAGCGCGAGGTGCCGGTCTGCAGCGAGTCGGCGACGCGCATCGAGGTGCCGACCGCGAGCGGCGTCAGGCGCAGCGCGCGGGCGCGCACCGGGGCGCCGGCCTGCGCCAGCACGGCGTTGACGCCGAGGGTGCGCAGCAGCGTGCTCTTGCCCGACATGTTCGAGCCGCTGATCACCAGGGCGGCGCAGTCCGGACCGAGCCGCACGTCGTTGCGCACGCAGCGCGCCGCCGGCAGCAGCGGGTGGCCGAGCGCGGTGCCCTCCAGGCGGGCCGGGCCGTCGAGCAGCTCCGGAAACGGATCGTCGGGCTGTTCGAAGGCGTAGCCGGCCAGCGCCGCCAGCGCCTCGAAGTCGGCCAGTGCGTCGCACCAGCGGGCGATCGCGGTGCCGCAGACGGCGCGCCAGGCCTCGATCGCCAAGGCGCACTGCGTCTGCCAGAGCAGCAGCGGCGCCAGCGGCGCGAAGAACTGGTTGCGGCGCGCGTCGAGCAGCGTGACCAGGCGCTCGAGCCGCGCGATGCGCTGCGACGGCGGCTGGCCGTCGGTGTCGAGCGCGCGCCGCAGCGCCACCAGCCGCGGCGCCTGCACCGGCTCGCGCTCGATGCGCGCCAGCAGCGCGGCGAGCAGCGCCAGCTCGCGCCCCGGCCGATCGACCGCCTGCACGACGGCGCGCACGCGCGCGCGCCAGGCCAGGCCGACCGCCGCCTCGGCGACCAGCGCGGCGAGCAGCGGCAGCGGGCCGATCAGTCCGAGTTGCCAGGCGGCGCCACACGCCGCTGTGGC
>JANRJF010000013.1:0-17681 GCA_033764095.1 Deltaproteobacteria bacterium
CACGGCTACTGGACGCGCGGCGAGAGCAAGATGTCGAAGAGCCTCGGCAACGTGATCCGTCCGCTGGAGATGAAGGCGCGCTACGGCATGGACGCGTTCCGCTACTTCCTGCTGCGCGAGATGGCCTTCGGCCAGGACGCGACGTTCAGCGAGGACGCCTTCGTCACCCGCGTCAACGCCGACCTGGCGAACAACCTCGGCAACCTGGTCAGCCGCACGCTGGCGATGCAGCAGCGCTACTTCCAGGGTGCCGCGCAGCCGCTCGGCGCCGCGGCCGACGAGGATCGCGAGCTCGCCGCCGCCTTCGACACGGCGCGCGCCGAGCTGCCGGCATTCGTCGAGCAACTCGCCTTCCACCGTGGCCTCGACGCGCTGTGGCGCGCCATCGACGCGGCGAACAAGTACATCGTCACCACCGCGCCGTTCACCCTCGCCAAGGACCCGGCGACGCTGCCGCGCGCCGGCGCCGTGCTGCGCAACCTGCTGGAGGCGCTGGCCACCACCGCCGTGCTGCTCAAGCCGTTCCTGCCCGACACCGCCGACCGCATCCTCGGGTTGCTCGACCTGCCGCTCGACGCCGCGATCGTTCCCTGGGGCACCGCGCTGGCCGACGGGCACGTGACGCGCAAGCCGGAGATCCTGTTTCCGCGCATCGAAACCGATTGACCACAACGACACCACGGCACCACGACACAACGGATCGTTGTGCCGTGGTGTCGTCGTGGTGAGAACATGGCGTGGAAACCGCTGGATACGGAGCCGCAGCTGCCGCAGCTCGACGGCGCAAGCCTGATCGACTCGCACTGCCACCTCGACATGGACTTCGACGCCGATCGCGAGGCGGTGCTCGAGCGCGCGCGCCGCAACGGCATCGCGCACATGGTCACCATCGGCGCCAGCGGCCGCTTCGACGCCAACCACACGGCGGTGGCGCTGGCGGCCGAGCATGCGATGCTCTCGGCCACCGTCGGCGTGCACCCGCACGAGGCGTCGAGCGTCTCCGACGACACCATCGACCAGCTCGCGGGGCTGGCCGCCGCGCCCAAGGTCGTCGCCATCGGCGAGACCGGCCTCGACTATCACTACGAACACTCGCCGCGCCCGGCGCAACGCGACGCGTTCGCCCGCTTCATCCAGTTGGCGCGGCGGTTGGGGCTGCCGATCGTCGTCCACCTGCGCGAGGCCGACGACGACGCCGTCGCGGTCATGCAGGCGGAGGGCGCGCGCGAGGCCGGCGGCGTCATCCACTGCTTCTCCGGCGACGCCGCCAGCGCGCGCCGCTTCCTCGACCTCGGCTTTTACATCTCGTTCAGTGGCATCGTCACCTTCAAGACGGCTGACCAGCTGCGCGACGCCGCGCGCATCGTGCCGCGCGACCGCCTGCTGGTGGAGACCGACGCGCCGTTCCTGGCGCCGATCCCGTTCCGCGGCCGCCGCAACGAGCCGGCGCTGATCGTACAGACCGCCGCGACACTCGCCGACGTGCGCGGCGAATCGCTCGCCGACGTCGCCCGTGCGACCAGCGACAACGCGCGGCGGCTGTTCCGCATCGCGCCGTGACGCGCTGCCAACTCGCGACAAGGCAGCGCGTCACAGTTCACGCGGCGTGGCGGCGTTGGGCGCGCAAGGCCCGCAGCACGTCGCGCAGCGCGTCCTGCGTGCAGGGCTTGGCGAGGATGGGCTGCGGCGGCAGCTCCTGGCGCAGGCGGCTCTCGCTGCGCCAGACGCCGCCGGTGACGAAGACGACGCGTTGGGCGAGGTGCGGGCGGGCGTCGGCGAGGCGGCGGTAGATCTCCGGACCGGAGAGATCGGGCAGGCGCACATCGAGGAAGACGGCGTCCCAGCCGTCGTCCGACAACAGCTGCCAGCCCTCCGCGCCGGTGGCGGCGCGCGTCACCTGCAGTCCCTCGCGCGCCAGCATGGCGGTGAGCGATTCGGCGACCGCATCGTCGTCGTCGATCAGCAGTGCGCGTTGCAGGACCGTGTCGGCGGCCGGCGCCCCGCTGGGCAGCACCAGGGTGAACACGGCGCCCTGGCCGGGCGGGCTCTCGGCGCGCAGGTCGCCGCCATGGGCGCGGGCAATCGCGTAGCTGACGCTGAGGCCGAGGCCGCTGCCCTCGCTCTTGGTGGAGAAGAACGGATCGAAGATGCGCGCCAGGATCTCGGGCGGAATGCCCGGACCGGCGTCGCTGACGCGCAGCACCAGGCGGTCGCCGTCGGCGCGCACCTCGACGCGCAGCCAGGCGTCGGCGCGGCCGGCCATCGCCTGGATGGCGTTGCCGAACAGGTTGAGCAGCACCTGCTGCAGCTGCTGCACGTCGGCCAGCGCCGGCGGCAGATCGGGGGCGAAGTCGGTCTCCAGGCGCACCGCCTGGCGGCCGAGATCGTGGCGCACCAGCTCGAGCGTCTTCGCGGCGAGCGCCGCGAGATCGACCGGCTCGGGGCGCGGCGGGCGCGGGCGGGCGAAGCCGAGCACCCCCTGGACGATGTCGGCGATGCGCCGCGCCTGTGCGTCGACACGGCCGAGCGCGGCGCGCAGTTCGTCCGGGGTGCGCGGCTCGTTGGGATCGGTCTGCCCGAAGATCGCCGCCAGCGCGTTGTTGATCTCGTGCGCGATGCCGGCCGCCATCTCGCCGACCGCGGCGAGGCGGTCGGCACGCTGCATCTGCGACTGGAAGCGCTTCTCCTCGGAGATGTCCTCGACGATCGCCACCGCGCCCTGCACGCGCCCGTCGGCGTCGCGGATCAGGCTGGCGTTGAGCATCACCGGGATGGGGGTTCCGTCGGAGCGGCGCACGGTCGTCTCGCCGCGCCAACTGCGTCGCTGCAGCGTCTCGACGAAGGACTCCAGCGGCTCGCCGAGGTCGCCGGCGAACTCGAAGGCGTCGTGCCCGATCACCTGCTCGCGGCGCAACGCCAGGGTGCGCAGGAAGGCGGGATTGGCGTAGATCACGCGCCGCTTCGGATCGGTGATCAGCACCGCCTCCTCGGTGCTCTCGACGGCGCGAATCAGGCGGCGGCTCTCCTCGACCAGTCGGGTGCGCTCGATCGCCACCGCCGTCTGGCGGGCGATGCCGTCGGCAATGGTCATGTCGCGCTGGGTGAAGGCGCCGCGCGCGCTGCGGCGCGCGAACTCCATCACGCCGAAGAAGCGCGGACCACTCGACAGCGGCGCGATCAGCACCGCCGGCACGTCGGTCGGCGCGACCTGCAGGCTCTCGGCCACCGGCACGACGACGCAATGGCCGAGGCGGCGCACCCATTCGAAGTCGGGCACCTGCTCGGGCGACAACTGCAGTCCCGAGGCGACGCCGTCGCCCATGCCGGTGCCGGAGGCGACGGCGCGCACGTACTGACCGCTCTCCTCGGCCCACAACGCGACGCCGCAGTAGTCCATCTCGATGGCGCGCGGAGCGATCTCGACCACCTTCTCGAGGATCTCGTCGAGCCGCGTCGCGCGGCTGACCGCCTCGCTCACCATGAGCAGTGCATTGGCCACCGCCGCCGGGGTGACGTCGCGATCGGCGCGCTCGGGGGTGCCGCGCAGCGCCGCGGCGTCGGGGGTGAGCGCCCAGCGCAGCCACAGCGTCGCCAGCGGTCCCCCGACGAAGGCGGCGAGCAACGCGAAGGCGACGGCGTGGTCGAAGGTGCCGGCGGCGAGGTCGCTGAGCGGCACCACCGAGATCACCACCTCGCGGTCGGCCCACTCCATGCCGCCGAGCATCGCCGCCGCGGCGGCCATGAAGGCGACGCCCGCCTGCGGCCCGAAGACCAGTCCGTACGGAATCGCCTTCAGCGGCAGCAGCACCATGAGCGGGCTCAGATGCCCGCCCGAGGCGGCGATCGGCAGCCCGAGGGTGAGGACGTTGGCGGCGATGTCGATGCCGAGCCAGAGCGTCGAGACGTGGCCGACGCGGTAGCGCAGCACGACCAGCAGGTTGAGCAGCAGGTAGGCGACGAACGCGCCCTGCACCAGCCAGCGCACCGGCTCGATCGAGAAGTACTCGTTGAAGAAGACCCAGGCGGCGAGTCCCTCGATGACGCGGATGATCAGCAGCGGGCCGGCGGCCCGGCTGATTCGCTCGGGCGGCGCGACAGCGCGCGGGCGCCAGCGCCGGAGAGGCATGCCGGCAGTGTAGAGGCGGAGCGCGCGGGCGGGCAACCGGAAATGGCGCCCGGGCGCGGCGGGCTCAGCCGCCGCGCCACCGGCGATAGGACTCGGAGGAGCGAGAGGCGGGCGCGCCGGAGCGCGCCCCTACTTTTTCTCGGCGGGCTTGTCGGAGCAGGGCTTGTAGTTCTCGGGCAGCATGAAGAGGGCGTACTCGCCCGACTTGCTGTCCTTCGGCATGACGTGATCGCCGATCTTGATCACCTGCGCCTTGCCTTTGCGCTCGGCGGTGGCGCCGAGCAGCAGGCGGAACATGCCGTCGTCGCCGGTGCGGGTGCGAACCGTCCAGGTGTTGGGCAGGTAGAGGCGGACGAACTTGTTTTTCAGCGGCTGGCCGGTCTCGTCCTTCAGATAGCCGATGAACTGCAGGTCGTAGGGGTAGGAGATGCGGGTCGGGAAGTTGGCGTCGAGCAGACACTTGCCGCACGGCTTGCCGTCCAGGTAGCCGTTCTCGGCGCCGCTCTCGCAGGCCTTGCCCTTGGCCGGATTGGGGCAGGAGTTGCAATCGAGAATGACGGCCAGCACCTGACCGTCCGGGTCCTTGACCACGACCTTGTTCTCCGCCGCCGCCGGCAGAACCGAGGCGAGCAACAGCACCGCGAACGTACCCATCAACCGCATTGTAGAATCCCCTCGTGGAGCGGCGCCGCCCGGAGACCCGCCGCCCGTGTCTCGCAATAGCGCTCAGATATACTCGACCCCCGCGGGGGCTTCAAATCACGGCAGGCGGCCGAGGAGCGGTGAGCGGCGCGGCATCCTCCCGGGCGGTGGCGCGGGATGCAGCACGCCGCCGACCTGCAGCGTGTCGCCGAGCGCGATGTCGGCGCAGGCACAGGAACACGGCAGCAGCGCGGCGCACTACCGTGTCAGGCCCCAACCGCACGGTGTGGCGGAGGCGCCCGCCGTCCACCGACTGGCTGATCTCGCCGAGCCGCTCGCACTCGCGTCGACGTCGGTGTCGCCGCCCGCGCACGCGCTCGGAATGCGGGCGGTCGCCGAGCGCGGCGGCGGACGACGCGGGCCGACGCTGGCGCGCGCGGCGAGGACGGTGCGATCGGCCGCACGCCGCAGGCCCTCCACCAGCACCGGCCGCCGCCGCGTCTGGTCGCGCCGGGCGGCCGAAGATGTCGAGCTGGCGGATGGCGCGCGTCCGCACGCGATCCGCCCGGCGGCGCGGCGAGCTGGATCCAATGCCGGTCGAGTGAACCAGAATATTTTCTAAGTCACTGAGTTGTCGGCGGTTCCGCATTTGGCCAGGGTCGGGTCGTCACATATAAAGCCGCCGATGCCGTTGGAGTACGGGAGCCAGGACGGTCGCCTGGTGTGGGTGCGCAACCCGTTCACCGGCGCGGTGACCTACTTCACCGACATCCACAAGAAGCGCAGCGGCTTCTCCAGCCGGCCGCAGCTGGCGCCGGCCTCACAACCGCCCGACTGGGACGCCGCCGAGGCGGCCCGACTGGCGGAGCTCGAGGCGGCGCAGCGCGACTGCCCGTTCTGCCCCGGCAACGAAGCGCTGACCACTGCCGAGGTGTTGCGCGTCACGCCGGCCGAGGTGGACAGCGAGGACGTGGTCCGCGACGCGCCGTGGCTGATCCGCGCCTTCCGCAACCTGTTTCCGCGCGTGCCGGAGTCATGCACCGGCGGCCGCAACGAGTCGTACGTCGTGGTCGAGGATCCGCGCCATTTCGCCGACGACGCACGGCGCGAGGACGAGCTGCTCTACACCGCCCTGCTGCCCCGCGCGCAGTTCCGCGCCATGTTCAAAGCCGACATCGCGGTGGCTCGGCTCGCCTGGGCGAACCCGGCGGTGCAGGCGGTGCTGGTGCGCAAGAACCAGGGGCGCGAGTCGGGGGCGTCGCAACCGCACCTGCACAATCAGGTCATCGGCTGTGATCGGCCCTTCCCGCCGGTCGAGCAGGAACGCCTGGCGCTGGAGGCCGAGCCGCGCCTGTGGCGCGACATCCTCGCCTTCGTCGAGGAGCAGGGCTTCCTGGTGACCGCGCAGCGCGGCGCGGCGTTGTACTTCTGCCCCTTCGGGACCTTCCCGCGCAGCTACGAGGTGGTCTGCCCGGATACGACCGGACGGCTGACCGAAATGCCCGACTCGGTGATCGACCCCTTTGCCGATCTCCTGCACCAGGCGCTCACCATTCTCGGCCCGTTGCCGCTCGACTACGAGGTGCACGACGGCCCCGGCGTCCCGCTGCACGCACACGTCTGCGCGCGGCATTTCCCCTACTCCAACATCGGCGGAACGCTGAATCTGCCCGCCGATCTGGCGGTCACCCTGCGCCCGCCCACACCGCGCTGAATCTTCGCTCATCGCGGTGGGCAAATGATTGACAAGCCCAGAATGGTCGAATAGGTAGGCCAGCGGCGGTGGGGTTGGGACGGTTGAATCCCTCCGTCTACCCTCACATTTCAGACACGGGCAGCCGCCAAAAGCGCCCGCCATTTCCAACAAGGAGGACAGTTCGATGGCAGTAGCAGACGACATCAAGGCGATCTTCGACGCGATGCCGAATCAGGTGAATCCTGACGCGGCGAAGGGGATGAACTCGACCATCCAGTTCAAGCTGACGGGTGATGGCGGCGGCGACTACTACGTCGAGATCAAGGACGGCACGGCGAAGGTTTCGCAGGGCACCGCGCCCTCGGCGAACATGACCATGACGCTGGCCGCCCAGGACTACGTCGACCTGATCGGCGGCAAGCTGAACGGCCAGATGGCCTTCATGAGCGGCAAGCTCAAGATCGCCGGCGACATGGGCCTGGCGATGAAGATGCAGACGCTGTTCAAGCGTCCGTAAGCAGCCGCCTGTTTCGACATTGGAACGGCGCGACGGGCTCAGCCCGCCGCGCCGTTCGTGTTTTGGGCCCCGGCTGGCGCGACGATTCGGGGCTCGGCTATACGGCGACCGTGCTGCAGGACGACATCCGGAGCATCTTCGCCGCCAGCGCCGAGGCGCAACGGCAGTTCGTCGAGCGCCACGTCGCCGCGCTGGCCGCGGTCGTGACCCTGACTGCCGAGGCGTTGCGACGCCGCCAGACGCTCTTCTTCTTCGGCAACGGCGGCAGCGCCGCCGACGCGCAGCATCTCGCCGCCGAGTTCACCAACCGCTACCTGCTCGACCGCCCGCCGCTGCCGGCGATCGCGCTGACCACCGACAGCTCGGCGCTGACCAGCATCGCCAACGACTTCGGCTACGAGCAGGTTTTCTCCAAGCAGATCGAGGCGCTCGCCCGCGCCGGCGACATCGCCTTCGCCATCTCGACCAGCGGCAACGCGCCGAACGTGCTGCGCGCGGTCGACGTCTGCAAGGCGCGCGGGGTGGTGACGGTCGCCATCACCGGCGGCGCCGGCGGCGTGCTGGCGACGCGCGCCGACCATGTCCTCTGCGTCGACGCGACGCGGGTGACGCCGCGCATCCAGGAGACGCACAGCGTCATCGGCCACACGCTCTGCGAGCTGGTCGAGCGCGAGCTGGTCGCCCGGCCGTAGCGCGCGGCGGCGGAAGGAATCGGCGTGCGCCTCGGCCGCTACGACAACCCCTACCGCTGCGTTTCCTTCGCCAGCCTGCCCGATCACGTCACCCGCCAGCCGGTGGGCCTGGAAGCCGCCGACGGCGGCGTCAGTACCGGCGTGCTCTATCGCCCCGGGCCGACCCGCACCGTGGTCGCCTTCATGCACCCGCAGGCGGACATGAGCCGCCACTACGGCACGCCGTATCTCACCGCCGCCGGCTACGCGGTGTTCGGACAGAACAGCCGCTGGCAGAACAACGACGCGCTGTGCGTGCACGAGACGCTGCTGCTCGACGTCGCCGCCGGCGTGCGCTTCCTGCGCCAGCAGGGCTTCGAGCGCATCGTGCTGTGCGGCAACAGCGGCGGCGGCTCGCTGTACGCGTTCTACATCGCGCAGTCATCCACGGCACCGGCCGAGCGGCTGCGCGCCACGCCGGCCGGCGACGCGGTCGATCTCGGCGATCTGCCGGCGGTGGACGGCTTCGTCTTCCTCGCCGCGCACCTCGGCGAGGGCCGCATCCTGATGCAGATGATCGACCCATCGGTGCAGGACGAGAGCGACCCGCTGTCCTGCGATCCGGCGCTCGACCCGTTCAGCCCGGCGAACGGCTACCGCCACCCGCCCGCGTCGAGCCGCTACGCGCCGGAGTTCGTCGAGCGCTACCGCGCCGCGCAGCGCGCGCGCGTCGCGCGCATCGACGCCAGCGCGCGCCAGCGCCTGGCCGCTCGCCAGGCGGCGCGCGCCGAGTTGCGCAGCGCCGACTTCGCCGCGCGCGCCTGGACCGAGCAGGCGCGCGCCCTGCGTGGCTCGGTGGCGCAACCGCACATGCTGGTGTTCCGCACCGAGGCCGACCTGCGCGCCTTCGACCTGTCGCTCGACCCCTCCGAGCGCGACGCCGGTTCGCTGTTCTCCTACCGCCCCGATCTGACCAACTACATGGAGCTCGGCTTCGCCCGCGTCACTACGCCGCGCGCCTGGCTCAGCACCTGGTCGGGCCTGTCGTCGAACGCCGCCGTCGAGCAGACCGGCCCGCGCGTCACCGTCCCATCGCTGGTGGTCAGCTATCGCGGCGACAACGCCATCTTCCCGAGCGACGCGCGCGCCGCCTTCGCCGCGCTCGGCGCCGGCGACAAGCAGCTGCGCGACGCGCCCGGCGACCACTACGGCTTCGGCGTCGGCACGCAGGAGCGCAGCGGCGCCCCGATCGCCTTCGGCCACGTCGTCGAGTGGCTGCGCGAACGGTTTCCGGTCTGACCGAACGCCGCCAGGGTACGTATCGCCGCCGACCACCCGTCGGGGCGAGGTTTGCCGCCGCCCGACGCGGGCGACGAAGGCCTCGTCGATGCCCGCCGCGTCGCCGTAACAGCTGCGAGGCGGAGTCGGGACGACACCAACTGATGGCTCAATGCTGACGGCTGAGCGCTCTGCCCGCCGAGAGCTGAAAGCTCCGCCCAAAGCTGCTAGCCAGCGGACGATGACGCGCGCACAGCAGGTCCGCTCACTGGTCGCCGAGGGGCGCCCGTTGGTCATGGGTGGAGTCTACGATGGCCTCACCGCCCGCCTCGCCGACCAGGCGGGCTTCGAGCTCCTGTTCATGGGCGGCTTCAGCGTCGCCGCGACGATGCTCGGCGAGCCCGACTTCGGCTACCTGACGCAGACCGAGATGGCGGACGCGGCGCGCCGCGTCTGCCGGCTGACGCAACGTCCGGTGCTGGTCGACGCCGACACCGGCTATGGCAACCCGCTGAGCGTGCTGCGCACGGTCGAGATGTGGCACGCCGCCGGCGCCGCCGGCATGTTCCTGGAGGATCAGGTGTGGCCGAAGCGTTGCGGCCACATGCGCGGCAAGCAGGTGGTGGAGCGGCGCGAGTGGCTGCGCAAGCTGGAAGCGGTGGTGTCGCAGCGCGGCGCGCATGACCTCTTCCTGGTGGCGCGCACCGACGCGCGCGCCGCACTGGGGCTCGACGAGGCAATCGCACGCGGCCAGGCGGCGCGCGACCTCGGCGCCGACGCGGTGTTCGTCGAAGCACCTGAATCGGTCGCCGAGCTCGAGCGCATCGCCCGGGTGATACCCGGCCCGAAGGTCGCCAACATGGTCGAGGGCGGCAAGACGCCGCTGCTGCCGCCCGCCGAGCTGCACGCGCTCGGCTTCGACCTCATCGTCACCCCGCTCGCCGCCCTGCTCGCCGCGGCACGCGCCATCCGCGACGCCTTCGCCGAGCTGCGCCAGCACGGCACCATGCGCGGCAAGCTCGACCAGCTGCTGAG
The DNA here is from genome assembly GCA_033764095.1 of Deltaproteobacteria bacterium. Classification (GTDB taxonomy): domain Bacteria; phylum Desulfobacterota; class Binatia; order HRBIN30; family CADEER01; genus JBDTMT01. Next base: position 9,966 of record JANRJF010000013.1, read on the forward strand.
CTTCGACGAGTTCAACGCGCTCATCGACCTGGAGAAGCACTACGGGCTGGAGCGGAAGTTCTCGGAATGAAGGCTGTTAGGCTGCTAGGCTGTTGGCTGTTAGGGAGAGACCGACGCGGCGTTCTTCGTGCCCTTCCTCCCCTAACAGCCAACAGCCTGACAGCCAGCAGCCTTTCCTCATGAAGAGCCACACCGAATACCTCACCTTCACCACCAAGAAGCGGCGCGAACTGGTCAACGTCACCGAGCGGCTGGCGCAGATCGTCGCGCAGTCGGGCGTGCGCGAGGGGCTCTGCCTGGTGAGCGCCATGCACATCACCGCGGCGATCTGGGTGAATGACGAGGAGGACGGGCTGAAGCAGGACGTACAGGACTGGCTCGACGTGCTGGCGCCGCCGAAGCCCGACTACCGCCATCACCGCACCGGCGAGGACAACGCCGACGCGCACCTGAAGCGCACCATCATGCATCACCAGGTGATCCTGCCGATCACCAACGGCGCGCTCGACCTCGGCCCCTGGGAGCAGGTGTTCTACGCCGAGTTCGACGGCCAGCGTCGCAAGCGCGTCATCGTCAAGGTGCTGGGCGAGTGACGCCGGGCCCGCTCGGGCGCCGCTTCTACCAGCGCCCGACCCTGACGCTGGCGCCCGCACTGCTCGGCGCCTGGCTGTGCCGGCGCGAGGGCGATTCCGTTCGGCGCGGTCGGATCGTCGAGGTCGAGGCGTACACCGACGACGCCGCCTCGCATTGCCGCGCGCGGCGCCGCACGCCGCGCAACGCGGTGATGTTCGGCCCGCCCGGCTACGCGTACGTTTACTTCACCTACGGCATGCACCACTGCCTGAACGTCGTCGCCGAATCGGACGGCGTGCCCGGCGCGGTGCTGTTGCGCGGTCTCGACGGCCTCGCCGACGCCAACGGCCCGGGACGCCTCTGCCGGGTGATGGGGATCGATCTCCAGCTCAACGGCGTCGACCTCACCACCGGCGAGTCACTGTGGCTCGAGCCCGGCCGCCGCCGCCGCGGCGAGCGCATCGTCCGCACCACCCGGATCGGCATCCGCCACGATGTCGAGCTGCCCTGGCGCTTCTATTTGCTCGGGAGTCCCGGCGTGTCGCGGCGCGATCGTGCTGCGGAAGCAGAAGGCAACCACGGATGAACATCGATCAACACAGCTAGGCTCTATCTGTGTTGATCGGTGTTCATCCGTGGTTGCCCTGCTTACCCGCGCAGGCGTACCAACAAATGGGCCGCCTCGGCGTTGACCTCGACCAGTTTGGGATGGCGCGACACCCAGTCGAGGAACGATTCAGTACGCTTGAGCCAGATGCGCGCGTCGGCGGTGGCATCCGCATCGGTGGCAGCGGCATCGAGCGCGGCGAGGATCGTCCGTTGAACCGACATGGCGGCGGTCTACAGCGCGCGCCCAGCGAGAGCAACGCGGGCGCGGCGGGACTGACCGCGGCAATCCCACCGCGCCGGCGGCGCGTCGCTCAGGCGCTGGCGACTGGCACTCGTCTGGGCTTGGCGGCTTCGGCGCGCGGGACGCGCACCTCAAGCACGCCGTCGACCAGCGTCGCCACGATACGGTCGGCGTCGAAGCGCGCCCGTTCCGGCAGCGTGAAGCGCCGCAGGAAGGGCCCGACGCGGTACTCGCTGTAGACCGGTGCCAGGCCCGAGTAGGCGCCCAGGCTCACTTCGCCCTGCACGGTCAGCATGCCGTCGTGCAGCTCCACGTGGACGCTGTCTGATTCGACACCCGGCATGTCGGCGCGCACCCAGAGCCCGTCGGCATCCTCGAAGATATCGACGTCCGGCACGTAATAGCGGCCGGGCCGCACCTGCTCTCCGTCTGTCACCTCCTGCTTGTCGCGCGGCGTCAGCGTCTGGTCCGACATCGTGATCACCTCCTTTCACGCGGGCTTGACCGCGACCTGGCGCGGCTTGGCGGACGCCAGCTTGTGGATGCGCACCGTCAGCACGCCGTTGCGTGCCTGGGCCTCGACGCGCTCCGGGTCGGCGTCGGACGGGAGCGGCAGCGTGCGCGAGAAGCGCCCGAAATGGCGTTCACGGCGGTGGTAGCTGCCCTTGCCCTCCGGGGCGACGCGCTCGCCGCTCAGCGTCAGTTGCCCGGATTCGACCTGCACGCCGAGTTGATCGGGCCGGATGCCGGGAACCTCGGCGCGCAACACGTAGCCGTCGGCGTCGGTGAACAGGTTGACCGCCGGGTAGACGCTGGCGCCGGCGAGCCCGAACCCGGACAGCGGGCGGCCGATGGCCCGATCCAGCTCGGTTTGCAGCCGGACCAGTGCCTGGACGGGATCGAGAGCGAAATGTGCCATCGAGTTTGACCTCCTTTCGCGCCCACCGGCCGGTGTTGGCGGCGCGAAACTAATCCGCTCGACTCGGCTGTCAACCGGCGCGCGTCGCACTTTCATCGCGCGAGGTCATCCGGTTTACTGATCGAGGCGCCGCACACTGCCGGGGCCCTCCCGACACCAGGCGACGCCGCATCCACCCGAAAGGAATCCGCCATGCGCCGCGCCCGTCTCGCCTCGACCGCGTTGTTGCTCGCCGTCGGCTTTGCCGCCGGCCTGCTGTGGAGCGCTGCCGCGCCGAGCGCCGGCACGGCGAAGCGCAGCGGCGCGCGCGCCGCCGCCCCCGGCGCGCTCAACGACGACGAGCGCGTCACCGTCGACCTGTTCCAGCACGCCAGCCCGTCGGTGGTGTTCATCACCTCGCTGGAGCTGCGCCGCGGCGGCTTCCGCTTCGACGTGGCGCAGATCCCGCGCGGCAGCGGTTCCGGTTTCATCTGGGACACCGCCGGGCACGTGGTCACCAACTTCCACGTCATCCAGGGCGCCGACGCGGCGCGCGTGACGCTCGCCGATCAATCGTCGTGGGAGGCGAAATTGGTCGGCGCCGCGCCGGAGAAGGATCTCGCCGTGCTGCAGATCCAGGCGCCGGCCGCCTCCCTGCACCCGATCCCGGTCGGCACCGCCAACGAGCTGCAGGTCGGCCAGATGGTGTTCGCCATCGGCAACCCGTTCGGACTCGATCACACGCTCACCACCGGGGTGATCAGCGCACTCGGACGCGAGATCGAATCGGCGGCGCGCATTCCGATCCGCGACGTCATCCAGACCGACGCGGCGATCAACCCCGGCAACTCGGGCGGTCCGCTGCTCGACAGCTCCGGCCGCCTGATCGGGGTCAACACCGCCATCTACTCGCCCTCTGGCGCCTATGCCGGTATCGGCTTCGCCATTCCGGTCGACACCGTGCAGTGGGTGGTGCCCGACCTGATCCAGCACGGCAAACTGATGCGCCCGACGCTCGGCGTGCAGGTCGCCAACCAGCAGGTGCAGCGGCAGCTCGGCCTGGAGGGCGCGCTGATCCTCGACCTCACGCCGGGCAGCGGCGCGGCGCGCGCCGGCCTCCGCCCCACCCGCCGCGACGAGCGCGGCCGCCTGGTGCTCGGCGACGTCATCGTCGCCATCGACGACAAGCCGGTGAAGTCCTCCGCCGACCTGCTGCTGCTGCTCGAAACGCGCGAGGCCGGCGACAAGGTACGCGTCACCATCGCGCGCGGCGAGGAGCGCACGGAGGTGTCGGTGACGTTGCAGCAGCCGGGGTGAAGAAGGCTGTTAGGCTGCTACGCTGTTAGGGCAAGACAGGAATGCAATTCTGCGAACTCTATCCCCCTAACAGCCTAGCAGCCTAACAGCCTTCTTCACCCACAGGCCTTCTCGTACAGCGCGTTCAGATCGCGCTTGAGGTCGAGATCGGTGAGCCCCGGCATGGCGGGGCGCAGCTTGGTGAGGCGTTCGCAGGCGGCGGTCTTGTCGCCCTTGGCGAGCGTCAGGCGGGCCTGCTGGTACTCGGACTGGTACCAGGGCGCGTCGCCGGGGCGCGAGTTGGCGCCGTAAGCGGCCCAGTGCGCCAGCGCCTCGGCGGTCCTGCCTTCCTGCTCCTCGATGCGCGCCAGGCCGCGCAACGCCACCAGCGACTTCGGATCGGCGGCGAGGATCTGCTGGTAGATCTTGGCGGCGCCGGCCCAGTCCTTGGTCGTCTCCAGCAACTGCGCGGTGGCGAACTGCTGCTTGAGGCCGCCGCCCTCGCCGACCAGCGCGAACAGCGCCAGCGACGTCCGCGCCGCCGCTTCGCTGCCGGGCGCGTCCCCCTCGGCCTTGCGGCGTGCCGCCGCCTTGGAGAACGTGCCGGCCCGGCCGTCGAGCGCCTCGGGGCGATTCTCCTCTTTGAGCGCCGGACCGAACTGCTTCACCGCCGCCTCGGCGTCGGCGAAGCGGTTGAGCGACGCCAGCGCGCCGAGGCGCAGGCGCACCGCCTGCGGCAGCAGCGCCGTCTGCTTGGGGAACTTCTTGTCGAAGTCGGCGAGCAGCACCACCACCTGCTCGTCGCCGCCGCTGCCCTTGAGCGAGACGTACACCGCGCGCAGCAGCGTCGCCTTGGCCTGCAGCTCTTCCAGCGCGACGTCGGCGCCGCCCTTCTGCTGCGCCGCGACCTGCTTGGCGAGCGCGTCCACCGCGTCGAGATCCTGGCCGATCGCGTCGAGCCGCGCGGTGCGCGCCGACGGCTCGCTGTCGCCCTTCAACAGCTCGAAGCGCGACTGCAGGCTGCCGAAGCGGGCGCGCAGCATGAACGCCGGCTCGCCCTGCACCTTGGCGTACTCGACGATCGCGGCGGTGAAATCGCCCTGCGACTGCAGCGACTCACCCAACCGATAGCGCGCTTCGAGCGCCATCGGATGGGTCGGGTTCCGGTCGAGAAACTCCTGCAGCGCGGCGAGGTAGCGCGGCGCCAGCGCCGGATCGACCTCCGGCTGCGCCATCATCGACTCCAGCGCCTTGAAGCGCAGGTAGCGCGCCTCACCGGCCCACTCGGCGTCGGGCGACGCCGCCAGCGCCGCGTCGAGCTCGGTCGCCGAGGCGGCGAAGTCGTTGGCCTTGAAGCGCGCCACGCCGAGCCAGTAGTGCGCCTCGCCCTGCACGCCCTTCACCGCCGCATCCTGGCTGGCGATCACCTCGCGCAGCAGCGGCGTGGCGCCGTCGTAGTCGTTCTTCGAGAGCATGAGCCGCGCCAGCTCCCACTTGAGCTTCGGCGTGTCGGCCTTGCCGGCCCACTCCTTCGGGTCGTCGACGTGCGCGATCATCAGCGCGTCGACCTTGTCCTGCCAGCCCTTGCCGGCGCCGCGCAGCGCGTCCATCGCCGCCGCCGCCTCGCGCCGGTAGCGCTCGGCCTCGGCGCCTTTCGCCTTGTCGGCGGCGTCGAACAGCGTCTGCAGGCGGACGAACTTCACCAGGTTGACGTCGCCGGCCGGCACGCTGCCCGACTTCAGCACCTCGTCCGAGTAGCGCAGCACCTCCTGCGTGCGCCCAGCGCGCAGGTAGGCGTCGAGCATCGCCAGCCGCGCCTTGGCCTTGCGCTCGGCCGAGACGCGCGGATCGTCGAGCACCAGCTTGAAGTCGCGCAGCGCCGCGTCGGTGTCGCCGAGCTCGAGGTTGCTGAGGCCGCGGCCGAGCACGCTCTCGCTCAGCAGGTCGGGCTTCTGGTCGCCGACCGCGAACTCGGAGAAGCCCTTCTCCGCCGCGCTGAGCAGCTCCTTGCGGCGCGCCCCGTCGGAGACGCGACCGCCGTAGTAGCGCAGCCAGTTGCGGTAGTAGAGCGACTGCGCCGCCACCGCCTGCGACTGCTGGAAATCGGCGGTCTCGTACAGCGCGTCGAGATCGCCGTCCTGCTCCATGATGCTCTTGGTCAGGCTCTCCAGCTTGGTCGCGCGCGACGTGTAGATGGCGTCGAGCGGCCCGTCGATCGCCTCGAAGGCGGCCTTCAGCGCGGCGCGCTGCGACGCCTCGGTGCCGCTGCGCGCGGCGTTGTCGCTGACCTCGATGAACTCCAGCGTCAGGTCGCCGAGCTGCGCGACGCGCTGCTGCTCGGTGGCCGCGTCGCCGGTGGCGCCGCCAATGGCGCGCGCGCGGCTGGCGATCTCGCCCGCCGACAACGCCCCGGCCGCGCTCGCGACCAGCCAGAGCCCGACTCCCACCACCGCCGCCAGGGCGCGCACGCTCAGGACAGCTCCTTCATGTAGGGCGCCATCTCGGTCTTCCAGCGCGTGCCGAAGGTGAGAATGAGCACGTCGCGGATCAGCGCCTTGTCGTCGGCGAGCTGCACCAGGTCGCCGCCGCCGTCCTTGGCCAGGCTGCCGTACACCGAGGTCACCTGCTGGTAGAACTCGGGCTTGGGCGGCGGCTGGAACGGCGCGTTGCCGTGCAGCGACTTCCACAGCTCCTTGTTGAACGACAGGTGCAGATGGTCGGTGACGTCGATGGTGCTGAGCGAGCCGCCGTCCTGCCGGAACTTGCGGATCAGGTCGGCGAGCGGCTGCACGTCTTCCGGGTGCGGCGGCGAGCCGCCGATGAGGATGATGATCTTCTTCGACTTCTTCCGCCACGACAGCTCGTGCATGGCGGCGTCGACGCCGTCGAGCACCGCCTCTTCCCAGTCGCCGCCGCCGGAGGCGGTGATGTTGCTGATGAAGCTGGTCAACTTGTCGGTGCGGAAGCTCAGATCCGACCACTTGGTGACGTACTCGTCGCCCTGGTCGCGATACACCACCACGCCGACGCGGCTGGTCGGCACCATGCGCTGCACCGCGCGCACCAGCTGGGCGGCGTTCTCCTTCACCTCGTCGATGACGAACTGCATGCTCTCGGTGCTGTCGATCACCAGCACCAGGTCGAGGCCGACCTTGCGCAGCCCGCCGATGTACTCGCCGAAGGTGCCGCCGAGGCCGCCGACGCCGCCGGAGCCGAGCGCGATCGAGGAGGTGTTGAGGTCGACCGGCTTGGTGCCCAGCTTGGGCCCGATGTTGCCGAGCGTCGGCACGCGCGGCGCGCTGACGTTCTTCACCACCGGGCCCTGCGGCCGCTGCGCCTCGCGCTGCGGCGCCTTGGTCACCTCCAGCAGGCCAGCGTAGTCCTCCATCGAATTGGCCGCGTCGACCCCGACCTCGGGCTCGACGATCTTCACGTTGATCTTCTCGGCCGTCTTGATGACGGTGAACGAGATCCCGGCGAAGAGCAGCAGCAGCCCGATGTGGACCAGCGTCGAGGCGGCAAAGAAGCGCGCGCCACCGTACTGCGAGCCGGACCACGGATCGAAGCGCGCCGGATCCTGTTTGTCGCCGTTGGGCGCCCCGTCGGCCGGGCGTTCGTCGGCCATGTGACCCTCTAGTTGGCGGCCTGTTTCCGCTGCGCCGCGATCGCCACCTGCGCCGCCCCCGCCTTCTGCGCGATGGACAGGATCTTCACCGCCTCGCCGAAGAGCACTTCCTTGTCGCCCTCCAGCACCACCGGCACGTCGGGGTTGGCACTCACCAGGCCGCGCAACACCCCCTCGACCTGGTCCATCGCCGTCGGCGTGTTGTTGACGTAGATCTCGTCCGCCGAGGTGACGCTGACGGTGATCTCGCGCGGCTGCGCCGAGGTGTTGTCCACCTCCGGCAGGCTGATCTTGGCGCCCGACTCGACCATCGCCGCGCTGCTCACCATGAAAATGATCAGCAGCACCAGGAAGATGTCGGTGAGCGGCGTGATGTTGATCTCCGACATGATCGGAGACTTGGAGCGCTGCTTGAGATTAGCGAACGCCATGAGCCTGCCGCCCGAGGTGGATGGCGTCGAGCACGCGGTTGGA
>JANRJF010000014.1:0-49617 GCA_033764095.1 Deltaproteobacteria bacterium
TGCAGATGCACGAGCAGAAGCTGATCGAGGTCTCGGTGACGCAGGAGGGGCTGCGCGCCGCCGGCGACGCCGCCAAGGCCGCCGGCGCGGCGACCAAGGCCAAGGCCCTCGCCACCGACCTCGCCACGCTGCAGCGCATGGAGGCCGAGGCCGAGCGCTTCGGCCGCGCGGTGAAGCTCGACAGCGCCTCGACCTTCGAGTGCATCGTCGAGGGCGACCGCCACTACTTCATGGAGGTGAACACGCGCATCCAGGTGGAGCACCGCGTCTCGGAGCTCTGCTACGCACTGCGCTTCACCAACCCGGCCGACGCCAACGATCACTTCGACGTCCACTCGCTGATCGAGGCGATGGCGATCGTGGCGCGCCACAAGACGGCGGTGCCGCGGCCGACGCGCGTGCAACGCGAGGGCGCGGCGCTGGAAGTGCGTCTCAACGCCACCGACGGCGCGCTGCAGCCCGCCGCCGGCGGCGTGCTGGTGTCGTGGTCGGATCCGATCGACGCCGAGATCCGCGACGACCAGGGCATCTCGATCAAGAATCCCGACACCGGCCTGTTCATGCGCTACCGCCTGGCCGGCGCCTACGACTCCAACGTCGCGCTGCTGCTCGCCACCGGCGCCGACCGCGGCGAGAGCTGGGCGCGGCTGACCGAAGCCCTGCGCTGCACCAAGATCCGCGGCATCGACCTGGCCACCAACCGCGAGTTCCACTTCGGCCTGATGAAGTGGTTCCTGCACCGCGACGTGTGGGCGAAGCCGACCACCGCGTTCGTCGTGCCGTACCTGACCGCGGTCGGCCTGCTGGCGCGCGAGGCGCACGCAATCGACCTGGAATACGCCTTCCACGAGATCGAGCGCCGCCGCCTCGCCGCGCTCGGCGCCGAGGCGCGGCCGGCCTTCGACCTCAAGGAGACGCTGCTCGAACGGCCGCTGCGCGTGCTGGTCAACGAGCCGCACTTCCTCTCCGCCTGGCTGTCGCAGCATCGCGCCGACTACGCCATCGCCGACGGGCGCGTGGAGTGGAAGCGCAATCCGCTCGAGGTGCTGTCCGACACCTACCGGCTGCTCGACATGGTCGGCGACGACGGCGCCGCGGCGGAGTGCATCTGGGGCCACGACCGCGACCTGCTCGACACCGGACTGGCCTTCTACGCCGCGCTCGCCGAGCGCGTCCCCGCCGGCACGCCGTGGCGCGAGCTCGACGCGCGCCTGCGCGGCCCGGCGCCCAGCTTCGGCATCGAGGCGGGCCTCTGGGCGCGCGTCCAAGCGGCGCACGCCGGCCATCAGCTCGGCATGGAGATCCTCGGCCTCATCCCGCTGATCGGCGAGCGCGCCGGATTCTTCGCGCTGACGCTCGCCGACGACCTCACGCCGGTGATCCCCGCCGCCCTGCAGGACAAGGCGCAGCAGGAAGCGAGCAAGAAGTTGCTGGCGCCGCCGCCGGTGTCGCGCTCGGACGAGATCGCCGCCGCGATGGGCGGCGTGTACTGGGACCGCGAAGCGCCGACGCTGCCGCCGTTCGTCGAGGTCGGCATGCACTTCGAGAAGGGCCAGCCGCTCTACATCATCGAAGTGATGAAGATGTTCAACAAGGTGTACGCGCCGTTCGCCGGCCGCATCGTCGAGGTCTTCATGCACGACAACGGCGCCACCGTACGCAAGGGCCAGCCGCTGTTCCGCGTCGACCCGGACGAGAAGGTGGTCGACGAGGATCCCGCCGCGCGCACCAAGCGCCTGCGCGCCAACACCGACGCCTTCCTCGCGTCTTTGCTGTAAGCGGTCGCCGGCGGCGATCGCCGGCGCCGCGGCCGGAGGCCAGATTTCACTGTCGAGATCGGGCCGACGTTGCTATGCGCGGGCAGAAGGAGAGTGCCCAATGCCTGCGCCCAGCGGTCTGCACCGGGTCAGCGAACGACTGCCGCAGTCGACCTTTCGCGACGTCGACCTCGGCGAATCGCGCTTCGACGACGTCAACCTGCGCGGCGCGCGCTTCGAAAACGTCGGGCTCAGCGGCGCGACCCTGCGCAACGTGTGCCTGAGCGACGTGACGATCGAGGATGCTAACCTCGAGGGCGCGCGCATCAACGGCATCCTGGTCACCGAGTTGTTGCGCGTGTACCAGGAAGCGCAGCGCTGAAGGTCCCGCACCGCTTCATCGCCTGCGCCGGGGTGTTCGTTGCGCCAGTCGCTGGCGCCGGCCCTGTTCAGCCGCGCCCGCCGCGGTCTAAAGACGCGTGCATGGCTGACGCGACCTACCTCGAACCGACGCAGGAGTCCGGACGCGCATTGTTCATGCGCCGCATCGCCGGCCCGGTCGTGATGCTCAACCTGCTGCGCTTCCGCCGCGTGGCGGACTACTCGGCGGCGCCGGAGCTGGCGCCGCCCGAGCCGATCTCGGGCGCGGCGGCCTACCAGCGCTACGTCGCCCACACCCTGCCGTATCTGCGCGCCAGCGGCGGCGATATCGTCTTCCTCGGCCGCGGCGGCCCCTTCCTCATCGGCCCGCCGGAAGAGCGCTGGGACGCGGCGATGCTGATCCGCCAGCACAGCGTCGAGGACTTCATGGCGTTCGCCTCGCACCGCGAGTACCTGGCCGGCATGGGCCATCGCGCCGCGGCGCTGGAGGACTCGCGCCTGCTGCCGCTGGTCGCATGCGCGCCGGACGCGCTCGACGCCGCGTGAGGCGATGACCGACCCGGCCAACGAGGATGCATCCGCCCGCGCCCAGCGCATGACCGAGTTCTTCGCCGCGCTGGTCCCCGGCCAGCTCGGCTGTGTCTTCGATCACGCCGCCAAGGATCTGGTGCTCGGGCACATCGACGTCACCGCGCCGCTGATCGCCGGCACCGGCTTCCTGTTCGCGCCGGCGATCGTCACCCTGGCCGACACCTGCGCCGCGATCGGCTGCGGCGCCAACGTCCCCGCCGGCCACTCGTTCACCACCATCGAGCTGAAGTCGAACTTCCTGTCGTCCGCCCGCGTCGGCGAGCGCGTCGTCTGCCGCTGCACCCCCGCCCACCTCGGCCGCCAGACGCACGTCTGGGACGCGACCGTGACCAACGACGCCAGCGGCCGCACCGTCGCCCTGTTCCGCTGCACGCAGATGGTGCTGGCGCCGCGCTGAGCCTCACCACCACGGCACAACGACACAACGCCGGTCTCGCGCGGTGTGCCGTGGTGTCGTCGTGGTGGAGCAACGCCGCGTCCGCCGATTGCCGTTGAGGCACCCGCCGGTCCCGCTCCTGCGCGTCCGGCCCGCGGCCAGGCGGGTGTCTGCCTGATCGCTGGATGCACGCGCCGCGTTCCGTATACTCACCCGATGCGGGCGATCCGGCCCGCGCGGGGATACGGAAAGCGAGGCCATCGATGGGGCGAGTTCGCGGCGCGTTGGCGCTGATGCTGTTGGGCCTGCTGAGCGGCGCGGCGCGCGCCGACGCGCCGCCGACGCCGGCGGCGCAGACGCCGGGGGCATGGCCGCGTACGGCCAGCGCCAACGGCGCGACGCTGGTGGTGGCGCAGCCGCAGCTCGACACCTGGGCCAACCGCGTGCAGCTCACCAGCCGCGCCGCGGCAGTGTTCACGCCGGCCGGCGGCACGCCGGTGAGTGGCGTGCTGCGTCTCTCGGCCGATACCAACACCGATTTCGACCAGCGCGCCGTGACGCTGAGCAATATCCAGCTCGCCGGTGTGCAGTTCGACGGGGCACCGGCAGACGTCGTCAGCCAGGTGACCGCGCTGGCGAAGTCGATGCTGCCGAGCGGCGGTGTGGTATTGTCGCTCGACAACCTGCTGGCGGCGCTGGTGGCGTCCGGCCAGCAGGCGACCTCGGTGGCAACCCTCAACACGACGCCGCCGACCATCTATCTCGCCGCGCAGCCGTCGCGGCTGGTGCAGTTCGACGGCGCGCCGAGCTTCGCGCCGATCGACGGCACGACACTGCAGTACGCGATCAACACCAACTGGGCGTTGATCCAGGACGGCGGCAACTACTACCTGCTCGACCGTACCGGCTGGTTGACCTCCGACGCGCTGTCGAGCGGCGCCTGGGAGTACACCGACCAGCTTCCGCAATCATTCTCGCAGATCCCCAACACGCCGGAGTGGACCGACGTACGCGCCAGCATTCCGGCGCCCATTACCGACGGGCAGGCGCCGTTGCAGATCTTCGTCGCCACCACGCCGAGCGAGCTGATCGTCATGGTCGGCGAACCGCAGTATCAGCTGGTGCCGGGCACCGGGATCTCGACGATCTCCAACACCGACAGCCTGGTGTTCTGGGATGGCTACGCGCGCGCCTTTTACTACCTGGTCGCCGGCCGCTGGTTCAGCGCCCCCGCGCTGAGCGGGCCGTGGACCTTCGCCACCGGCTCGCTGCCCGCCGACCTGGTGAACATCCCGGCCGACAACCCGCTCGCCGCCATCCTCGCCTCGGTACCGGGCACGCAGGAGGCGCGCGAGGCGGCCCTGGAATCGCAGATCCCGCACCTGGCGACGGTGAGCCGCAAGACCGCCAGCCCCACCGTCACATACAACGGCGCGCCCCAGTTCGCGCCGGTCGAGAACACGGCGCTGACCTACGCGGTCAACACGCCGGACGACATCGTGCACGTCGGCGACAGCTACTACCTCTGCCAGAACGGCGTCTGGTTCGTCGCCGGCGCCCCCACCGGCCCATGGAGCGTGGCGACCAGCGTGCCGGACGCGATCTACGGCATTCCGCCGAGCTCGCCGCTGTACAACCTCACCTACGTGCGCGTGTACGACGTCGACGACGACAATGTGGTCTACGGCTATACCGGCGGCTACCTCGGCCAGTACGTCGCTGACGGCGTCGTGACGTGGGGCACCGGCTACTACTATCCGCCCTACCTGGTGGTCGGCGCCGCGCCATACTACTACCCGCGCCCGTTCACTTACGGCGCCGACACCTTCTACAACCCCGCCACCGGCCGCTTCGCGCGCGCCGCCTATGGCTACGGCCCGTACGGCGGCGTTGCGGCCGCGGCGACGTACAATCCCACCACCGGCGTCTACACGCGCCGCGTCGTCGCGGGTGATTCCTACGAGTCCGCCGGCGCGGTCGAGGCGTACAACCCGCGTACCGCGACCTACGCGGCCGGCGTCGCGCGCGCCAACCCCTATGCGTCGTGGGATCGCGGCGTCGTCTACGGACCGAGTGACGCGGCACGCGCCGCGCAGTACTCGAACGACCGCGGCAGCGTCGCGCGCGTACAGACCGCCGACGGCGGCGAGGCCGTGGCGGTGAGCGATGGCGACCGCTCCGCCGCAGCGGTGCGCGCGCCGGGCGGCGACTGGTACGCCGGCGGCGACGGCAACGTCTATCGCCACGGCGACGACGGTTGGCAGCGCTACGACGGCACGCCCGGCATGCCGGTCGAAGGGCATCCGGTCGAGAGCCATCCAGTCCCGCCGGGCCAGTACGTGCCGTCGCATCCGGTGCCGCCGGGCCACTACGTGCCGTCGTATCCGGTCAACAGCGGCCTCGATCAGTCCTACTACGCGCGCCAGCGCCAGATGCAGCTCTACCAGCAGCGCGCGAGTTGGGGACAACGCGATTTCAGCGGCTTCGGCGGCGGCCGCTACGCCGGCGGTGGCTTCCGCGGCGGCGGGCGGCGCTGAGCCAGAGACAGCGATGATGAGGCCGACCGCATGACGCGCACACATCGGCTGCGCCGCTCGCTGCTGTTCGTCCCCGGCAGCGAGCCGCGCCGGTTGGAGCGCGCCCGCAGCAGCGGCGCCGACACGGTGCTGTTCGATCTGGAGGACGGCGTCGCGCCGAACGCCAAGCACGACGCGCGCAGCCTGGTCGCCGCGGCGCTGCGCGCCGGCGGCTTCGGCGACAGCGAGGCGGCGGTGCGCGTCAACGGCGTCGGCTCGCCGCACTGCGGCGCCGACCTGGAGACGGTGGTCGCCGCCGGCGCCACCGCGATCATGCTGCCCAAGTGCGAGCGCGGCGAGCAGCTGCGGCAGATCGGCGACCTGCTCAGCCGCTGCGAGCGCGCCGCCGGCCGCGCCGACGGCGCGGTGCGCATCCTGGCGCTGATCGAGACCGCCGCCGGGGTGGTCAACGCCGCGGCGCTCGCCGCCGCCTCGCCGCGCCTCGATGCGCTGTGCTTCGGCCACGCCGATCTCGCCCGCGATCTCGGCCTCGACGACGCCGACGCCTCGCACGGCACGCTGTGCCATGCCCGTTCCAGCGTGGTGCTCGCCGCCCGCGCGCACGGCCTGCCGCCGATCGACAGCGTCTGCCTGACGGTGCGCGACGACGACGCCATCCACGCCGACGTCGCCCTCGGCCTGCGCCTCGGCTTCGACGGCAAGCTCTGCATCCACCCGCGACAGGTCGAGATCGCCAACGCGCTCTATACGCCGTCGCCGGAACGCATCGCCGCCGCGCAGCGCATCATCGAGGCCGCGCGCGCCGCCGAACGCGACGGCCACGGCGTGATCACGCTCGACGGCCGTATGGTGGACGCCCCGATCGTCGCCGCCGAGGAACGCATCCTCGCCCGCGCCCGTCGCGCCGGCGCGCTGGCGGGCTGAGCCGCACTCGCGCCATCGGTTCCGCGAATGGCCGCCATTCGCGCACGCGTTTGGCGGCGGTGACGCTCGGCGGGACGCACGGAATCGCACCGCCCGGGTGTCGCCGACGACGCGGCAGCGGTATGGTCGCGTCTTCAGCGAGGAGGACAGCGATGGCGAAGATGCGTGCGGTACAGGTGACCACCGGCGGGCAGCCGTTCGAGATCGTCGAGCGCGACATTCCCGAGCCCGGGCCAGGAACGGTGCGACTGCGCGTGCAGGCGTGCGGCGTCTGTCACAGCGATGTGCTGACGCGCGAGGCGCTGTGGGCCGGACTCCAGTTGCCGCGCATTCCGGGGCACGAGGTCATCGGCGCGGTGGACAAGCTCGGCGACGGCGTCGTCGGCTGGAAGATCGGCGAGCGCGCCGGCGTCGGCTGGAACGGCGGCTACTGCGGCTACTGCAACAGCTGCCGGCGCGGCGAGTTCTTCGCCTGCCTGAGCGCGACGCGCGTCACCGGCATCACCGCCGACGGCGGCTACGCGGACTACATCGTCGCGCGCGCCGAGGCGCTGGCGCGGGTGCCCGACGGCCTGTCGGCGGCCGAGGCCGCGCCGCTCATGTGCGCCGGCGTGACCACCTTCAACGCGCTGCGCAACAGCGGCGCGCGCGCCGGCGACCTGGTCGCCGTGCTCGGGCTCGGCGGGCTCGGCCACCTCGGCGTGCAGTTCGCCGCCAAGATGGGTTTCCGCACCATCGCCATCGCGCGCGGCCAGGACAAGGCGGCGCTCGCCGCGCAGCTCGGCGCGCACGAGTACATCGACAACCAGAGCCAGGACCCCGCCGCCGAGCTCGCCAAGCGCGGCGGCGCGCGCATCGTGCTCGCCACCGTCACCGCCGGCGATGCGATGACCGCGACCATCGGCGGCCTGCGCGCCAACGGCACGCTGATGGTGCTGGGTGCCGCCGGCCCGTTGCAGATCGATGCCCTGCAGCTCATCCCCGGCGCCCTGTCGCTGAAGGGCTGGTACTCGGGCACCTCGATCGACTCGGAGGACACGCTCAACTTCAGCCTGCTCAGCGGCGTGCGCTCGATGAACGAAGCCTTCCCACTGGCGCGCGCCGAGGAGGCGTACCAACACATGCTGAGCGGCAAGGCGCGCTTCCGCGCCGTGCTGACGATGGACGCCTAGCGTTTCGCCGAGCGTCGAGGCGGGTTGAGCGCTGGCGGCGGGCGTCGCACTGTCGGAGGCGATGCTCCGCCGCCTGCAGCCCACCGACGCCGAGGCGTATTTCGCATTGCGGCGCGCCGCGCTGCTCGACGCGCCGCTCGCCTTCGGCGCCGCGCCGGAGGACGACGTGGCGAGCTCGCCGGAAGCGGTGCGCGGGCTGCTCGCACGCGGCGACGACAACGCCGTCTTCGGCGCGTTGGACGGCGCAGAGTTGGTGGGCGCGGTCGGCATCTTCCGCGAGCACCACCGCAAGGCGGCGCACAAGGCGCGCATCTGGGGCATGTACGTCGTGCCCGCCCAGCGCGGTCGCGGCCTGGCGCAGGCGCTGCTCGCCGCCGCGATCCAGCATGCCCGCGATCTCGGCGGCATCGCGTGGGTGCACCTCAGCGTCACCTCCGCCGCCCCCGCCGCGCGTCACGTCTACCAGCAGGCCGGCTTCCGGCTCTGGGGCACCGAGACCGACGCGCTGCGCTGCAACGGTGAGTCCGCCGACGAGCACCATCTGGCGCTGCGGCTGTAGTGATTGATCCTCCCCAACCGCCCAGGTAGCCGGCCGACCTCGTGTCGGCCGGCGCCGCGCAGCGGCGCCGAGCGCCGTCGTCGCTCGGCCGGCTACCCAGGACGTCTTTGGCCGTTGTGACGGTTACCGTGAAAGGTTCTTGATCCTGGTCAGAATCGCGACGTCGTCGCGATCGCGCATTCGGCCTGCGCGGGTCTTGATCTCGATCAACGTCGTGACGTCGACGACCCGCACACGGCGCTCATCATCAGAGAGCACAACGGTCCGCGGCAGAAGATCCACGTAGCCCTGACCGTCGTGCAATCGCCACAACACGTCCAGCGGACCGCAATTGGTTCGCAGCCGCAATTGCCCGCCGTGCTTCGCTTGCGCCGTCTCGATCAGCGTCTCGCGCGACACGGGCAAGCGGCGTGCCCCTGCCTCGCGAACGGTTGCGTCCAGCGTGATCAGGGCCGACGCGAGCCGCTCGACGTTTGCCTCGTTGTCGTCGGGCACGATGTCGAGATCCATCGTCAGACGCGGTGAGCCGTGTAATGTCGCCGCCACGCCGCCGACGACGATAAAGTCTACGGGCCGCAGCGCCTCCAGCAGATGAACAACGTCAAACGCGTCGGAACCGCGCGAGGCCGGTGACATAGTTGGAGAGGCTGCGCAGCCGGTCGGAGATGGTCAGCTCGAGCATCATGTCGATGAGCGAGTCGTCGATCTCGGCGTCACGATCCAGCGGCGCCGATGGCGCGGCGTGCGAGTCGATCGACTCCGGGACTGCGGCGCGCTTCATCACGGCATTCCATAGCGCACGAGGTTGGGGTTGCCCACCAGCACTCGGGCACCGCGCGTTCCGAGCGCCAGCGCCCGCGCGGTGGTGCTCCGCACCCCCTGCCGAGAGGAGGTCATGCGCCGCGCGACCTTGAGCGCGGGGACGAGAAGCCACGGATTGCACGGATGGCGCGAATCGGACCCGTGGTATCCGTGTAATCCGTGGCAATGTCTTGCGCGCTCGACCGGCGGTGGCGGACACGACCGAAGACCCGCCTTCAGAGCGCCGTGACGTAGGCGCCGCTGGTGCCGCCGTCGACCAGGAAGGCGGAGCCGTTGACGTATGACGACTCGTCCGAGGCGAGGAACAGCGCCGCGTTGGCGACTTCCTCGGCCTCCGCCAGGCGGCCCATCGGCAGATGCACCAGGCGGCGGGCGCGCGCCTCGGGGTTGGCGAGCAGCGTCTGCAGCAGCGGCGTGTTCACCGGCCCGGGGCACAGCGCGTTGGCGCGGAGGCCCTTGCGCGCGAACTCGACGGCGATCTCGCGGGTCAGCGCCAGGACGCCGCCCTTCGAGGCGGTGTAGGCGCTCTGCGCGGTCGCCGAGCCCATGACGGCGACGAACGACGCGGTGTTGATCAGCGAGCCGCCGCCGGCGCGCAGCAGCGCCGGGATGCCGTACTTGCAGCCGAAGAAGACACCCTTGAGGTTCACGTTGATGACCCGATCGAAGGTCGCCTCGTCGGTCTCCAGCACCGAGCCGTCCTCGTCCGGAAAGATGCCGGCGTTGTTGAACAGCACGTGCAGCGCGCCGAAGCGCTGCTCGGCGAAGCCGATCATCGCCTCGACGTCGGCGGCTTTCACGACGTCGACGCGCACGAAGTCCGCCTCGCCGCCCGCCGCGATCACCTGCGCGACCGTCTCGCGGCCGCCCACCTCGACGAAATCGGCCACCACGACGCGCGCCCCTTCGGCGGCGAAGCGCAGCGCCGCGGCGCGCCCGATGCCGCTGCCGGCGCCGGTGATGAGCGCGGTCTTCCCGGAGAGGCGCTTCGACATAGGGGTCTCCTTACGCTGGCGAGCCAATGGATGTCGGTTCTCCGTAGCAGAGGACCGAGCGGGAACCGATCGCGGTCAACTGCCGCCGACCAGCGCGCGAAACAGGCGCTGCTGGATCGGGTCGCCGAGGCGCATCTCGGGGTGCCACTGCACCGCGATGCACCAGGGATGGTCGACGTGCTCGACCGCCTCGATGACGCCGTCCGCCGCCCAGGCGACCGGGCGCAGGCGGTCGCCGACGCGCTCGATGGCCTGGTGATGCCACGACGCCACCTCGCACTCGGTGACGCCGAGGATGGCGGCGAGCCGGCTGTTCGGATCGATGCGCACCGAATGCGCCGAGGCGGCTTTCTCCGGCGCGCGATGGTTCACCGCGTCGCCGACGACGTCGGGCAGGTGCACGTGCAGCGAGCCGCCGCAGACGACGTTCAACACCTGCAGGCCGCGGCAGATGCACAGCATCGGCACGCGCGTGTCGGCGAGCGCGGCGCGCGTCAGACCGAACTCGAAGGTGTCGCGCTCGCCGCACACCGAATAGACGGCGTCGTGCGTGGCGCCGCCGTAGTGCACCGGGTCGATGTCGCCGCCGCCGGAGATGATCAGCGCGCCGAGCGGGTCGAGCAGCTTGCGCGGCTCCGGCTCGCCCGAGGGCAGCACGATGGGGACGGCGCCGGCGGCGCGCACCGCGTCGACGTAGCCGGTGGGGATGGAGAACTTCTGCTCGGTCGGGCTGGTGCGCAGGCGCGCGTACGACGAGATGCCGACCAGCGCCGGGGCGCGCTCGGGAATGCGCAGCGGAGCGGTCATGAGGTGCGATCGTTGGTCATCTGGGGCGGTCGGGCTCTCCTCACGCGCGCTCGAGGTAGCGGCGCCGCTCCCAGGTGGTGACGGTCTCATCGAACTTGCGCTGCTCGGTGCGGGCGAAGTGGACGAGATGCTCGACGACGTCGGCGCCGAAGGCGTCGCGGAACAGCGGCGACGCCTCGAACGCCTCGACGGCCTCGGGCAGTGAGGCGGGTACGCGCGGCAGGTCGGCGGCGACATAGGCGTCGCCGTCGAAGCGGGCGGGAGGCTCGATACGGTTGGCGATGCCGTCCAGCCCGGCGGCGAGCGTGGCGGCGAACGCGAGGTACGGGTTGGCGTCGGCGCCGGGGATGCGGCACTCGACGCGCAGCGATTTGCCGTGCCCGACGATGCGGAAGCCGGCGGTGCGGTTGTCGAACGCCCAGGCGACCGCGGTCGGCGCGAAGGAGCCGGCGCGGAAGCGCTTGTACGAGTTGACGTAGGGCGCGAACAGCAGCGTGCAGGCGCGGGCGTGCCGCATCAGCCCGCCGAGCCACCAGCGGCACAGGTCGGGCAGCGCACCGGGCGCCGCCGGCGCGTCGAACGCGGCGCGCGCGCCGCCGTCGGCCCACAGGCTGGAGTGGACGTGCATCGAGCTGCCGGCGAGCTGCTCGTCCAGCTTGGCCATGAACGTCAGCGCCGCGCCCTGCTGCAGCGCGATCTCCTTCGCCGCCTGCTTGTAGACGACGTGGCGGTCGGCCATCTCCAGCAGCGGCGCGTACTGGAGGTTGAGCTCCTGCTGGCCGGGACCCCACTCGCCCTTCGACGACTCGACCGGCACGCCGGAGGCGCCGACCAGGCGGCGAATGGCACCGACCAGCGGCTCGACCTTGGTGCCCTGCAGCGTGTGGTAGTCCTCGATGAACCAGCCACTGGTCTCCAGCCGGTCGAAGCCCTTGGCGTGCGCGCTCTCGTAGGTCTCGCGCAGGACGAAGAACTCCAGCTCCGAGGCCCCCATCGGCACGTAGCCGGCGGCGGCGGCGCGCTCGACCTGGCGGCGCAGGATGTTGCGCGGCGCCACCGCCACCGGGTCGTCGCCCGGCTCGCTGCGGACGTCGCACAGCACCAGCGCGGTGCGCTCCAGCCAGGCAGCGCGGCGCAAGGTCGACGCGTCGGGCACGCAGTGCACGTCGCCGTAGCCGCGCTCCCACGAGGTGAAGCGGTAGCCCGGCACCGGGTCCATCTCCATGTCGCAGGCGAGCAGGTAATCGCAGGCGTGCATGCCGTGGCCGTGCACGCTGGCGAGGTAGAACTCGGCCGCGTAGCGCTTGCCGACCAGGCGCCCGTACAGGTCGGGGAAGACGACCAGCACGGTGTCGATGGCGCCCTCGCCGACCAGCTCGCGCAGCTCGGTCTCGGTCAACATGCCGCGCGGGCGCGTGGGCTGCATGGCGTCATTTCGTAGCACGAAGCGGCGCGCATGTTGACTGCGAACCGGTGGCGCCGCCGCGCCGCGCCGCGGTCAGTCGGTCAGGTCGCGCACCAGCGCCGACTCGAAGCCAGCCAGGTCCTGGTTGAACGTGCCCCGGAAGGCCTGATCGAACGGCTCGCCGGCGCCGAGCGCCTCCAGCAGCGAACGGATCGGCTGGGCGCCGTGGCGCACCAGCAGGGCGCGGGTGGCGAGGTAGCTCTGCGCGTACGCGACGTGGACGCGGTCGGCGGGCAGCTGCAGGAACGGGCCCTGCAGGGTGGCGAGCGGGAAGAGCTCCTGGCCGGCGATGGCACCGAGCGCCCAGTCGGTGCGGTCGCCGTCGCGCGTCTCCTCCGACCAGATCGCCACCCCCTCGTTCAGCCACACCGGCGCGTTGCCGCGCCCCAGCTCGTGCACCAGCATGTGGGCGTACTCGTGGCGCAGGGTGCGCTCCAGCGCCGCCTGGTCGCCGCCGACCAGGTTGCCGACCGGCAGCTTGATGCGCCCGTCGTAGACGCCGCTCGACCAGCTCGGCGTCTGCGTGACGTCGTGGAATTCCTCGCTCGGATAGAGCACCACCGGCACGCGCTCGCCGGGATACAGGTCGAGCTTGCGGCCGACGTGGAAATAGGCGCGCTCGAGGCCCTGTTCGACCAGCTCGGCGGCGGCGCGGCTCTCGTGCTCGCCGGGCGCGAAGCCGATCGAGAAATGCGGCGTGAGCAGCTGGTCGAAGCCCCACTCGGCGTCGAGCTCGCGCTCCAGGCGGCTGAGCATCGCGTCGAACTCCGGCCCCTGGGCGCCGACGGCGCGCGCCTGCTGCAACGCTTCGACTGCCGCCTCGCGCTCGCCGAGCTGGCGGTAGGCCTTGGCCAGCGCGGCGTAGGTGGCGGCGTCGTTGGCGCCGAGCGCGACGGCGCGCTCCAGCGCGTCGCGGCCGAGCTGGAACTCGCCAAGCCGGACGCGCGCGATGCCGAGGGCGCTGCGCAGCGCCGCCTCGCTGCCGGGCGCGGCGCCGTTCTCCAATCCGAGCGCTTCCTCGAGCAGCGGGATCGCCGCATCGGGGCGCTCGGCATTGATCTCCGCCACCGCCCAGTTCTGCAAGACGGTGCGCAGGTTGCGCTGCAGAGCCGGCTGATCCGGGTCGCGCGCCAGGGCGGCGCGCAGGCGCTGCGCCGCGTCGGCGAACTGGCCGGCGGCGTTGAGGTCGACCGCCTGGTCGTTGAGTGCCTGTGCGATGCCGCTCGCCGCCGGCTGCGCCGGTGCCACCGCACCGGGGCGCGGCGGGCGCGCCGGTGGCAGCGGCAGGAAGCGCGCCAGCGCACCGGCAGCGAGGCCGATCAGCACCACGACGAGCACCGACCAGCCGCCGGCGCGCCGCGCCGGTGGCGCCGGCGCGCCCGCCACCGGCGGCGGAGCCTCCGGCGTCGCGACTGGACTGGCCACCAGCCGCACCTGCGCGCCACGCTCGCGCAGCGCTCCGAGCAGCCGCAGGCCCCACTCGTGCGAGACGCCGATCGGCAGCACGTGCGGCAGCGCGGTGTCGCGCGACACCGGCCCGGCATCCGGCACCGTCGTCAGAAACGACAGTACCCGCTCGCGCGCCAGGTCGTTGCGAAAGCCGAGCAACTCGAGGTCGAAGCGGGGCTCGGAAGCCATGGACGCGCCTCAGGCTAGCAGGCCGCGCAGGGTGAGTCTCATGCTCGAAGATTCGTAGCGCGGGCGTCCCTGTCCGCATTCAGCGCTGCAGGCGGGCAGGGACGCCGGCCGCCGCTAGCCGTTCCGCCGCGCCCACCACCAGTAGAAGGGCAGGCCGCTGGCGGCGACGGCGACGGCGACGGCGCACTCCAGCGGCGTGTTCAACACCATGGCGCGGGCGATGAGCAGGTTGGCGAGCAGGTAGAGCGCCGGCACCCATGGGTAGCCCCAGGCGCGGTATGGACGCGGATGGTGCGGAGCGCGGCGGCGCAGCGCGTAGAGCGCGGTGGTGTCGGCCATGGTCGCCAGCACGATGGCGAAGGTGGTGTAGTCGAGCACGCTCGGGAAGCGCTGCAGCAGCACGATCAGTGCGATCGCGGTCGCCGCCTGCGCGACGATGGCGACGTGCGGGGTCTGGAAGCGGTCGTGCACGCGCTCGGCGGCGGGAAAGAACAGCCCGTCGATCGCCATCGCGTAGGCGATGCGCGGGCCGACCAGGATGGTGGCGTTCAGGCAGCTGACCACCGAGGCGAGGATGAGCAGCGCCGCGATGGCGCCGCCGGCGTGGCCGAAGAAGACCAGCGCCGCCGCCTCGCCGGCGCGCGCGCCGCGCAGCGCGTCGAGCGGCAGCGCCAGCAGGTAGGCGAGGTTCATCGCCAGGTAGATGGCGGCGCACACCGCCAGCCCGACGAACAGCGAGCCCGGCACGTTGCGGTGCGGATCGCGGATCTCGCTGGCGACGGACACCGAGGCGTTCCAGCCGAGGTAACTGAACAGCACGCCGGACATGGCGCCGCCGAAGCCACTCCAGGTGATGCTGCCCTCCGCCGGCCAGAAGGGCGTGAAGTGCGCCCACGAGCCGCCACCGAGCAGCGGTCCGAGCAGCGCCACGCCGGCCAGCGCCGCCAGCTTGATCACCGCGGTGACGTTGTTGAAGCGCGCGCCGGTGCGCACGCCGACGTAGTTGATCACGGAGGTGGCGATGGTGATCAGCACTGCCACCACCACCTTGCCGCCGTGCTCGAGCGGCACGAAGAAGGCGAGGCCCTCGGCGAAGCCGACCGCCAGGGTCGCCACCGTGCCGGCGTAGATGACGAAGAACGACACCCAGCCGGCCAGGAACCCGGCGGCCGGATGGTAGGCCTCGCGCAGGTAGACGTAGTCGCCGCCGGCGTGCGGGTACATCGCGCCGAGCTCGGCGTTGGCCAGCGCGCCGGCCAGCGACAGCACCCCGCCCAACGTCCACGCCGCGAGAATCGCCGCCGGCGCCGGCAGCTGCGCCGCCACCGAGCCCGGCGTCAGGAAGATGCCGACGCCGATCACCGACGACACGACCAGCATGGTCGCGTCGAGAAACGAGAGCTGCGGGGTGAGGCGGTCGCGCGGGTGGCGTGGGACGGTCATCGAAGCGTGACCGGTGACCGGTGACCGGTGACCTGTAAGACCGCCGGAGAAGACAACCGGTCACCGGCGCACCGGTCACTGGTCACGCTTCTCATCCTCAGTGCGTGATCTTCGGCAGATCGGTCGACTCCTCGATGATCCCGAAGCTGTCCTCGTAGCGGCGCAGGTTCTCCTGCAGCGCGCGCAGGATGCGCTTGGCGTGCTCGGGCGAGGTGATGACGCGCGAGCGCAGCGTCGCCACCGCCTGGCCGTGCGGCGCGCGCTGCGGCTGCAGGAAGAGGAAGTCGAGGATGAACTCTTCCTTGCGATGGCTGATCATCATGAGGTTCGAGTACACGCCCGTGCCCTGCGCGGCGTCGACCTGGATGGCGATCTGCTGCTCGTTCGGCTTGTCGTCGGCCATCGCTAGCCTGTCCCACAGCCGCACAGCCGGCGCAATCGGCCCGTCGCGCCCGCTCTCCCTGCCTGAACTTTCGGCGGCGCGCTGTCTTTCCCCCCTTTGAAAAAGGGGGGCCGGGGGGGATTTTCAAACCACCCCTGCCGCTCCAGGAAAGCGCGCGCGAACGTCGCCGTCCGATCGTCAGTTGGCAGCCCGCGCAATCCGGCGGTGTACAGGCGAGGGAGTCTGAAAATCCCCCCTCACCCCCCTTTTTCAAAGGGGGGACAGTCGATCCGGCGCAGTACGACGGCACGCCGATCCGCTGATTGATACGAGGGCCCAACTGCGTGATCAGTGACCGGTACAGGAACACGAAGAAGCTGATCTCCCTGACCGGTCACCGGTCACTGGTCACCGGTCACGCATCACTCTCACGGCATCGCGATCACCTGTTGCGCGCGCACCTGCGCCAGCGCGGCGGCGACGGCGGGGTCGTTCGGGCGCGCCGCCTGCAGGGCGAGCAGCGCCTGCTCGGCGCGCGCCCACTCACCCAGCGCGGCGGCGGCGGCGGCGAGCTGCCAGCGCGCGGTGACGTTGCCGGGATCGTAGGTGAGCGCCAGCTCGGCGAGGTGCAGGGCGCCGCGCGGGCGGCCCTGGCCGGCGACGACGGTGGCGGCGCGCAGGTTGGCCTCCACCGCCTCGCGGCGGATCTTCTCCAGCAGCGACGGCTTGAGCTCGATGGCGCGGTTGTACTCGTTGGCGGCGACGAACCAGGTGCCGTCCTTGGCCAGCAGGCGGGCGCGCTGTTGATGCAGCGACGCCCAGTCCGGCTTGGCGCGGCTCGCCAGCAGCAGCGCTTCCGCCGCCGCGTCGCGGTTGCCGCGCGCCTGCTCGATGTTGGCGAGCTGCTGATAGGCGGCGGCGACGACGCTCTCCTCGGTCAGGTCGGTCGCCGGCCGCACGACCTGCTCGGCTTCGTCGAGCGCGCCGGCGCGAATCAGCAGGCCGGCAAGCTGCACGCGCGGCACGCCCTGCTTGGGCCCCAGGCGCACCGCCTCGCGCAGCGCCGCGATCGCCTCGTCGGTGCGGCCCTGTTCGATCAGCGCTGCCCCGAGCTCGAAGCGCGGCCGCCAGTGCTCGGGCGCCTGGCTGGCGGAATCGGTGGCCAGCGCGATCGGGTCGCTCATCACTTCGTTGCGGCGGAAGGTCAGCCCGCCGAGCAGGACGATCCACGCGCACAGCAGCAGCGCGCCGCCGCGCTGCGCACTGGCCGCGGCGAGGCCGAGGCGCGGGGCCAGGGCGGCGAGCAGATCGGCGCCGCCGACCACGGTCAGCCAGGCGAGGCCAACCATCGGCAGGTACATGCGGTGCTCGAAGGCGGCGTCGCGCAACGGGATGACGCTCGACGCGGGCGACAGGGTGATGAACACCCAGGCGATGCAGAAGCTGGCGAGCGGGTAGCGGCGCACGCTGGCCACGCCGGCGGCGGCGATGGCGAGCAGCAGCGCGAACGGCGCCAGGACGTCGGCGCGCCACGGCCCGTCGACGATCGGCCAACCGTAATCGAAGCACTGCCCGACCGGCAGCAGGTAGAGGCGCAGGTAGTGCGTGATGACGCCGAACTGGGTGAGCAGGTAGTGCCAGGCGTCGATGCCGGCGGTCTGGAAACCGGCGCTGGGGACGAAGATCCACGAGCGCGTCGCGCTCGGGTTGAACGGGTCGGTGTTCGCCGGCCACAGGTACGGCAGCGCCAGCCACAATGCGTAGAGCAGCGGCGGCAGCAGCGCCAGCGGCAGCATCCATCGCCCGCGCCGGCCGATGCCGCGCGCGGCGCCGAAGCACAGCACGTAGACCAGCGCCGCCGCCGGCAGGGTGGCGGCGACCTCCTTGCTCGCCACCCCGAGCGCCGCGGCGAGCAGCGCCGCGCCGATCAACCCCAGACGGCGGCCGCCGTCGCTCGCCAGCGCGCCGCCGACCGCGAGCATGGCGAGCAGGTACCAGAACGCCGCCAGGCTCTCGGCGCGCTGCACCAGGTAGCTCGCCGCCATGGTCTGGAGCGGGTGGGCGACGAAGACCACACCGGTCAGCCCGGCGAGCAGCGGCAGCTGGCGGGCGTAGCGGCCGCCAAACACCGGCAGCGTCATCGTCCGCAGCACCAGCAGGTAGACCAGCAGCGCGTTGGCGACGTGCAGCGCGACGTTGACGGCGTGGAAGCCCCACACCTGCATGCCGCCGGCGTCGGCGTTGAGCGCGAAGCTGTACAGCGTCAGGCCGCGCGAGCGGCCCAGGTAGCTGGCCAGCGGCCCGAGCGTCTTCACCGCCGGGTTGTTGGTGATCTCGAAGTGGTCGTCGAAGAGGAACGGGATGGCGAAGCTGTTGGCATAGAGCGCGATGCCGAGCCCGACGATCACCGCCGGGCCGGCCAGCCAGACGAGCCAACTCGGCGCGCCGCCCGCGCGTGCGCGCGGCGGCCGGCGCGGCGCCGCAGCAGTGGGGGCAGCGCCCGGCGCGCTCGGGATCTGGTCCTGTTTCCGGCGCGACGCCTTGCCCATGGGCTGCCTGTAGCGCGGGAACGCGGCGCCGCTCAACGCGCCGCGGCGACCTCGCCGCGCACCCACGACAGGCTGGCCTCGATCAGCTCCGACATCACCGCCGCCGCGTCGCGCCCGCTGCGCTTGCGCACCGCGAACGCATGGTCGGCGTCGTCGACGACGTGCAGCGCCGCGCGCGGCA
Source organism: Deltaproteobacteria bacterium (assembly GCA_033764095.1). Lineage (GTDB taxonomy): Bacteria > Desulfobacterota > Binatia > HRBIN30 > CADEER01 > JBDTMT01. The sequence goes on from JANRJF010000014.1 coordinate 18,580, forward strand.
CGGTCGCGAGCACCGCGCGCAGGCGCTCGAGCGGACACAGCGCGTCGCGCGTGCCGGTGAGGAAGAGCATCGGCGCACTGATACGCGGCAGGTGCGCGGCGCGCAGCTTGTGCGGCTGCCCGGCCGGGTGCAGTGGGTAACCGAGGAACAGCAGGCCGTCGACCACGGCGCCGGCCGCGGCGAGGTGCGAGGCCATGCGACCGCCCATCGACTTGCCGCCGATGACGAGGCGGCCGGCGCCGAGCACCGCGTCGGCGCGCACCGCCTCGAGCACGGAGCGATAGCAGGCCTCCAGCACCGGCGCTGGATCGGGCGCGCGCCCGCCGCGCTCGGTGTAGGGAAAGTTGAAGCGAACAGCATCGACGCCGTGGCGCGCCAGTCCGTCCGCAAAGGCGACCAGGAACGGATGGTCGAACCGGGTGCCGGCGCCGTGCGCGACGACGACCGTCACTCCAAGCGCCGGCGGCGCGGCGCGATGCACGGCGCCGGAGACCGAGGCGTCGCCGACCGCGAAGCGCCGCGCGTCAAACGCGACTGCCATGCGCCGCGCGCGCGGTGCCCGGCGCGCCAGGTCCGCAACCGATGGCGGTCAGCCGATCGCTGGCCGCGGCCCTACTGCGCACTCGCCGCCACCGTCGGCGCGCCGCCTTCGAGGCGCGCGCGCAGGCGCGCGGCGAGCTGCGGACCGAGGCCCTCGTTCTCGTGCTTGAAGTAGATGAACACGTCGCGCCACTCGGCCGCCGCCTGCTCGATGCGCGCCGCGGTCTCTTCCAGCTCGGCGTCGCTGTACTCGGGCTGGCGCAGGCGGAAGTAGCCGAAGTCGGCGGTATGCTCGATCGGCACGCTGCGCTCCGGCGCCTCGACCACGCACAGCGCGACGCCGAAGCGGCGCAGCGTCTCGTAGACCTCGTCGACGTACCAGGTCGGGTTGCGGAACTCGAAGGCGACGCGGAAGCCCTCCGGCATCTGGTGCAGGAAGTCCTCCAGGCGCGGCGTGTCGCGCTTGAGGAATGGCGGCAGCTGGAAGAGCAGCGCGCCGAGCTTGTTCTTCAGCGCCCGCGCGGTGTCGCCGAAGTCGACCGCCAGGTCGGCGGCGTCACGCAGCCGCAGCTCGTGGGTGATGCGGCGCGGTGCCTTGAGCGTGAAGGTGAAGTGCTCGGGCACGTCCTTCGCCCAGCTCTGCAGCTGGCGCACGGACGGCATTTTGTAGAACGTGTAGTTGACCTCGACGGCCGCGAAGCGCTCCGCGTAGTACCGCAGCATCTCGCCATCGGGCAGCGCGTCCGGGTAGAAGTTCCCCTTCCACTGCTTGTAGCTGTAGCCCGACGTGCCGATCCAATAGGTGGCCATCGTCTGCGAGAGCTAGCACGCCGCTTCGCGCTATCTCAAACAAAGACAGCGCTCGGGGTCGGTTGACCGTGGCTCCCGGCCTGGGATCCAACGGCCAACCAACCAACCGCCTGAATCAGCTCAGTTCCTTGTTGGAGTAGCCGAGGATGCGGCGCGCGACGATCATCAGGTTGATCTGCTGCGTGCCCTCGAAGATGTCGTTGATCTTGGCGTCGCGCATCCACTTCTCCAGCAGCAATTTGCGCGAATAGCCGAGCGGCCCGAGCAACTCGACCGCCTTCTGCGTCACTTGCGTGACGGCGAGGCCGGCCTTGGCCTTGCACATCGAGGCCTCGAGGTTGTTGTGCATGCCGCGGTCCATCATCCACGAGGCGCGCCAGGTGAGCAGGCGGGCGGCCTGCAGGTTCGACTCCATCTCCATGAAGTCGCGCTCCAGCGCGGTGAGCTTCGACTGCGGCGCGTCGTAGCGGATGACGACGCCCGCCTTTTCCAGCGCCTCGCGCACGAAGTCGACCGCGGCGCGGCCGATGCCGAGCGCGCTGGCGGCGACCGCCGGCCGGGTGGCGTCGAAGGTCGCCATGACGCCCTTGAAGCCCTCGCTGCCCTGCGTCTTCACTTCCGGGCTGCCGAGGATGTTGTCGAGCGGGATGCGGCAGTCCTCCAGCACCAGCTGCGCGGTGTCGGAGGCGCGGATGCCGAGCTTGTCCTCGACCTTGGTCACCGTCACGCCCGGCGTGCCCGACTCGACGATGAACGCTTTGATGCCGGCGCGGCCGGCGCTGCGGTCGACCGTCGCCCAGACGACGACGAAGCCCTTCGACTTGTCGAGCGCGCGATGGCCGCTGGTGCAGAAGATCTTGGTGCCGTTCAGCACCCACTGGTCGCCGTCGCGCACCGCCGTGGTGGTGATGGCGGCGGAGTCCGACCCGCAGCCCGGCTCGGTGATCGCCATCGCCGCCCACTTCGGCTCGCCCTCGGCGAAGCGGGCGAGGAAGCGCTGGCGCTGCTCCGGCGTGCCCGCCGCGGCCACCGCGGCACCGCCGAGGCCGGCGTTGGGAATGCTCAGGTAGAGGCCGGCATCACCCCACGACAGCTCCTCGATGCTCACCGTGCTGGCGAGGTGGCGTTCCGACGGGCCCTTGTCCTTCTTGTCGGACTTGCCGCCGCCGAAACCGACCTCGCTGCCCTGCGACACCGACCACATCATCTGGTGCCACTCGGTCGGATCCTCGTGCTCGCGCTCGTCGTACTCGCGCGAGATCGGCCGCATGGTCTGCTCGGCCATCATGTGGATCATCTGCCGCGCGTTCTCGATCGGCTTGGACAGTTCGAAATCGATCATGGTTTCAACCTCACTGCGTTCGCTTGGCCTTTGGCTATCAGCGTTCAGCCGTCAGCTCTGGTCGGTTGGATACATCCATCTCGGACTCAAGGGATCAGCTGACAGCTGATAGCTGACGGCTGAACGCTTGCTCCTCTCACGCCATCGCCAGGCCTTCGAAGATGCCGAAGCCGCGGCCGTTGCGCAGGAAGAGCTCGACCAGATGGTCGCGGATGTAGCCGTGGCCGCCGAGCACCTGCACGGCGTTGTCGGTGACCTTGAGCACCATGTTGGCGGCGTAGTTCTTCGCCAGGCAGGCCTCGCGCGTCGCGTTCTCGCCGCGGTCGAGCTTCCACGCCGCTTCCCAGGTGAGCAGGCGGGTCGCGTCGATCTCGATCGCCATCTCGGCGAGCATGAAGGCGATCGCCTGCTTCTGCGCGATGGCGACGCCGAAGGCGCGGCGATCCTTGGCGTAGTCGCGCGCGTACTCGAAGGCGGCGCGCGCCACCCCGACCGCCAGCGCCGACTGCGCGATGCGGGCGCGGTTGAACAGCGGCGCGAAGTCGCCCTTCACCTCGGCGCTGGCCGGCACCTGGCAGTCGTGCAGCTCGATCTCGTAGGTCGCCAGCCCCTTGATCCCCATGTTCTGCTCGCGCTCACCGACCTTGAATCCCGGCGTGTCGCGCGGCACCAGGTAGGCGGCGAGGCCATCGGCGCCGCGCGCGTACACCAACGTGTGCGGCGCCTCGGCGGCGAGCGGCACGTAGCACTTGGTGCCGTTCAGCACGACGTGCCCGTTGGCGCGCGTCGCGGTGGTCGCCAGCTCGCCGGCGTCGAAGTTGAAGCGCGGCTCCATCAGCGCGGCGGTGCCGGCGACGAAGCGGTCGCCGGCGAAGGCCGGCAGCACCTGCTGCTGCTGCGCGGCGCTGCCCAGCTCGATGAGCGGATAGGCGAGCAGGCGCGGCGCCAGCATGTGCAGCGCGATCGACAGGTCGCCCCAGCCGAGCTCCTCGCAGACCAGCGCGCTGGTCACCGCCGAGCGCGAGTCGCCGTAGCCGCCGTGCGCCTCGGGGATGGCGTTCTGCACCAGCCCGATCTCCCAGCCCTGCTGGATCAGGGCTTCGGGGATGTGGCCGCTCTCGTCCGCCTCGCGCGCGGCGGGGCGGATCTGTTCACGCGCGAAGCTCGCCACCGTGTCGCGGACGAGCTGTTGCTCCTCGCTGGGCTCGAAACTCACCATCGGTCAGGTCCTCCTGGCGCGCGGTGCCGGGACCGCGAGCCACGTGAGATAGGATTCGAGAAACGTGGTCAGGTGCTGCGCGAGATCGACCTTGTCCGGATCCTGGTAGTACTCGATCTCGGCGCCCATCACCGCGCCGGCATAGACCCCGGCGGCGGTGAGGGCGCTGACGTCGGCGCGGAAGTGACCCTGGCGTTGGCCGACTTCGATGATACCGCGCAGGAAGGCGCGGAAACGGCGCATCATGTCGCGAAACTGCGCCGAGAGGCGGGCGTTGGTGTCGAGCGCCTCGACCATCAGGGTGATGATCAGGCGCCGGTGGTTGCTCTTGGTGGCGTGCTCCAGACAGACGCTGGTGACGCGCCGTAGCGCCGCGGCGGCGTCCTGGATGACGCCGAGATCGGTGGTGACGCGCCGCTCGAACTGGCTGACGCGGCTCTTCACCGCTTCGAAGAGCAGCTCTTCCTTGTCCTTGAAGTGGTAGTAGATGGCGCCCTTGGTGAGGCCGGCGGCCTTGGCGATACGGTCGATCGACGCCCCCTGGTAGCCGTAGCGGGCGAAGCAATCGATCGCGATGTCCATCAGGTCCCGCCGGCCGTTTTCCTGCCGTGCGGGCCGTGCTGAAGCGGCCATACTGAACGTTCAGTATGTTGGGAGCGAGGCGAGAGTCAAGCGTGTTGTTCCGCTCCCCCCTCGATCCCGCGTACTGTCCGCGCGTGCCGCTCGCACCCTTCACCCCGGACGACGACTACTGCGTGTACTGCCACGCCCCGGCCGCCGGGCCGTGCGCCCAATGCGGCGCGCTGTGCTGCGGCGACTGCGTCGACCTGGTGCTGCGGCTGTCGGTACCGCGCGCGGTGTGTCGCGACTGCGTGGCGGACGAGCGGCCGTCGCTCTGGGCGCGGCTGCGGCGCTGGCTCGGCGGACGGCGCTGAGCGGGGTCAGCCGCGGCGCAGGTACTCGGCGACGGCGGACGGGCGCAACCCGAACAGCGCCTTGCGCTCGTTGAGATACGCGCTGTAGCAGTCGCCGCACTCGTGGCGCTGCGCGTGCGCCAGCGCCGCCTCGCAGCCGTCGGCGACCAGATTCTTCGGCGTGAAGCGCGCCGTGCTCTGCACGCAGGGATGCACGTCGCCATTCGCCTCGATGTGCACGTAGACCGAGCCCATGACGCACGACGAGCGCCCCTCGCTTGCCGTGGTCAACTGACGGTAGTCGCCCCAGCGCGCCGCGTGCTCGTAGGTCGCGGCGGCGAACATCAAGGGCAGCCCGGCGCGCTTCCAGGCGGCAAGCGTGCGGAACATCTCGCGCGTCTCGTCGTTGGTCAGCGCCAGCGGCTGCGCCGCGTCGTCGTAGTACGGCAGCCCGAACACCACCGGTTGGATGTTGATGCCCAGGCCTTCCGCGGCACAGAAGCGCAGCATCGGCTCCATCTCGCCGTAGGTGGCGCGCGTCACCACCATGTTGACGAACAGCCGCGGCGGCTTCGCCGCCGCGCGCGCCAGCTCGATCGCGCGCATCACCGCGGCGTGCACGCCGGCGCCACGCACCGCGTCGTTCAGCGCCGGGGTCACCGCGTCGAGGCTGAACACGACCTCGTCGAGATGCGCGAGCAGCGACGGATGCGCGGCGATCTGCGTGCCGTTGGTGACCACCGCGCAGAGGATGCCGGCCTGCTGCACCGCGGCGCACAGGCGGTCGAAGTCCTTGCGGATGGTCGGCTCGCCGCCCTGCCACTTGAGCCGCAGCGTGCCGACGCGTCCCAGGTAGGCGATGACGTCGAGCCATTGCTCCGTGCTGAGCAGCGCGGTCTTGAGCTCCGGGCAACTGCAGTAGGCGCAGCGCAGGTTGCAGGCGTTGAGCAGCACCGCCTGGACCTCGAAGGGATGCACGGCCGACCAACGATGGCGGAGATAGCGAGCGGCGAAGCGGAGCTGCTGGGCGCGCGACATGAGGACGCAGCCTTAGCTGTCCGGCGCGCCATGTCGAGAGGGGTGCCGCCTCTGTTTCGCGTGCTATATCGCCGACATGGGTGACGCGCCGCGGATCTACATCGAGGACATCGGCCGCTACGAGGGCCACACCGTCACGCTGCAGGGGTGGCTGTACAACAAGCGCTCGAGCGGCAAGCTGCACTTCCTGCTGCTGCGCGACGGCACCGGCATCGTGCAGTGCGTGGTCTTCAAGAAGGACGTGCCGGCGGAGCAGTTCGCGCGCGCCGACCATCTGCCGCAGGAGTCGTCGCTGCGCGTCACCGGCACGGTGCGCCGCGACGAGCGCGCCCCGTTCGGCTACGAGCTCGGCGTCACCGACCTGGAGGTGGTGCACGCCGCCGAGGAATACCCGATCACGCCGAAGGAGCACGGCGTGCACTTCCTGCTCGACCATCGCCACCTGTGGGTGCGCTCGGCGCGCCAGCACGCCGTGCTGCGCATCCGCGCCGCGGTGATCCACGCCTGCCGCGAGTACTTCGACTCGCGCGGCTTCGTGTTGTTCGACTCGCCCATCCTCACGCCCTCCGCCTGCGAGGGCACCACGACGCTGTTCGAGACGCCGTACTTCGACGAGACCGCGTACCTGACGCAGAGCGGCCAGCTCTACGTCGAGGCCGGCGCCATGGCGTTCGGCAAGGTGTACTGCTTCGGCCCCACCTTCCGGGCCGAGAAGTCGAAGACGCGCCGCCACCTGATGGAGTTCTGGATGGTCGAGCCGGAGGTCGCGTTCATGGACCTCGCCGGCGACATGGACCTGGCGGAGGACTTCGTCGCCGGCGTCGTGCAGCACGTCGTCGCGACCCGCCGGCGCGAGCTGGAGACCCTGGAGCGCGACGTCGCCGCGCTGGAGCGCGTGCAGAAACCGTTTCCGCGCATCAGCTACGACGAGGCGATCGGCCTGCTGCAGCGCAAGGGCTTCGCGGTCGAGTGGGGCGCCGACTTCGGCGCCGACGAGGAGACGGCGATCTCCAGCGAGTTCGACCGCCCGGTGCTGGTGCACCGCTATCCGGCGGCGATGAAGGCCTTCTACATGAAGGGCGACCCGGCCGATCCGCGCCTGGCGCTGTGCGTCGACATGCTCGCCCCCGAGGGTTACGGCGAGATCATCGGCGGCGGCCAGCGCGAGGACGATCTGGCGACCCTGCAGGCGAAGATCCGCGACCACGGCCTGCCCGAGTCGGCCTTCGGCTGGTACCTCGACCTGCGCCGCTATGGCTCGGTGCCGCACGCCGGCTTCGGCATGGGCATCGAGCGCGTCGTCGCCTGGCTGTGCGGCATCGCGCACGTGCGCGAGACCATCCCCTTCCCGCGCATGCTCGAACGGCTGACGCCGTGAGCGGGGCCATCCGGGCTTGCGCCCACGCCGGGCGCGGGCGATGGTCTGTGGGGGGAAGACGTCGCCGTCGCGACTGAAGCAATGCGCCATCGCACGACGTTGATCCGCTACGCCGTCGCCGCCGGCAGCGTCGCCGCCGCCACCGCGCTGCGACTGGCGTTCGATCCCATCCTCGGAACCCGCTTCCCGTTCGCCACGCTGTTCTTCGCCGTGCTGGTCAGCGCCTGGCTGGCGGGCTTCGGACCGGCGCTGGCCGCCAGCCTGCTCGGCGCCCTGCTGGCGCCGTGGTTCCTGCTCGCACCGCGTGGACGCCTGTTCGTCACCGACACCGAGGACGTCGGCGGCATGCTGCTCTACCTCGCCGTCAGCCTCGGCATCGCCGCCATCGGCGGCGCCATGCACCGCGCCCGCACCCGCGCCGAGGCGGCGGCGCGCGACAACGCGCTGCACCGCGAGCAACTGCGCGTCACCCTGCGCAGCATCGGCGACGCGGTGGTCACCACCGACATGCACGGCCGCGTCACCTCGATGAACGAGGTCGCCAGCACGCTCACCGGCTGGCCCGAGCACGAGGCGCGCGGCCGACCGCTCGAGGAGATCTTCCGCATCGTCAACGAGCTCACCCGCGCCGCGACGCCGAACCCGGCCCTGGAGGCCCTGCGCGTCGGCCGCATCGTCGGCCTCGCCAACCACACGATGCTGATCGCGCGCGACGGCCAGGAACGACCGATCGACGACAGTGCCGCGCCGATCCGCGACGACGACGGCCGCGTGCACGGCGCGGTGCTGATCTTCCGCGACGTCAGCGACCGGCGGCGGGGCGACGAGGTGCGCGCCCTGCTCGCCGCCGTGGTCGAGTCGTCCGACGACGCGATCGTCACCAAGGACCTCACCGGCACGGTGACGTCGTGGAACGCCGGCGCGCGTGCCCTGTTCGGCTACACCGCCGAGGAGATGGTGGGCCAGTCGATCCTGAAGATCGTCCCGCCCGAGCGCGCCGCCGACGTCACCAAGATCCTCGCCGCCATCGGCCGCGGCGATCGCATCGAGCACTTCGAGAGCGAGCGGGTGCGCCGGGACGGCACGCGACTGACCGTGTCACTGTCGGTGTCGCCGATCCGCGACGCCAGCGGCCGCATCACCGGCGCCTCGAAGATCGCGCGCGACATCACCGACCAGAAGCGCGCCGAGCGCGAGAAGGATCACTTTCTCGCCATGCTCGGCCACGAGCTGCGCAATCCGCTCTCCGCCATCCGCAACGCGCTCACCGCCTCGACGCTCGATCCGTCGCGTCTGCCGCGCGCGCTGGAGCTCGCCAGCCACGCCGCGACGCACCTCACCCGCCTGGTCGACGACCTGCTCGACGTCACCCGCGTCACGCAGGGCCGCCTGACGCTGCGCCGCGCGCCGCTGCGGCTCGCGGACGTGGTCGAGCGCGCCGCCGAGGGCGTCCGCCCGCTGTTCGAGGAACGCGGCGTCAGGCTGGAGCTGACACCGCCGCACGCCGACTGTTGCGTCGACGGCGACGCGACGCGCCTCGAACAGGTGGTCGGCAACCTGCTGACCAACGCCGCCAAATACACCGAGGCCGGTGGGCGCGTGACGGTGAGCATCGCCGAGGACGACGGGGCTGTCGTGCTGCGCGTCCGCGACACCGGCATGGGGATGTCGCGCGAGCTGCTGCCGCGCATCTTCACCCTCTTCGTGCAGGGCGAGCAGGCGCTCGATCGCGCCCGCGGCGGTCTCGGCATTGGACTGACGTTGGTGAAGAAGCTGGTCGACCTGCACGGCGGCACGGTCGAGGCGCACAGCGAGGGGCCCGGACAGGGCGCCGAATTCGTCGTCCGCCTGCCGCGCGTGTCGGCGGACAGCGTGCCGGCGCGGTGCGCGACGCCCGCGGCACGCTTCGGCAACGGCACGCGCGTGCTGATCGTCGAGGACAACAGCGACGCCGCCGAGAGCCTGACGCTGCTGCTCGAGGCGCTCGGCCTGCGCGTGCGCGCGGTCGGCGACGGCCCCGCGGCGCTGGCCGCCGCCCACGGCGATCCGCCCGACGTGATGCTGGTCGACATCGGCCTGCCCGGCATGAGCGGCTACGAGGTCGCCGAGCGCGTCCGCCAGGATCCCGCCCTGCGCGACACCGTGCTGGTCGCCCTCACCGGCTACGGCCTGGAAGAGGACCGCCGCCGCGCCATCGCCGCCGGCTTCGACCAGCACCTGGTGAAGCCGGTCGAGGTGGACAAGATGCGCGCCTTGCTCGCGCAGCTGGATGAACGCTGACCGGCGAAAACCGGCGAACTGCCTTCCACACCGGCGGACTGCTCTCCACAGATGAACCCAGACCCCGCCGCTCCCCACCGGATGAACACGGAAGCCTGGTCTCGATCGGGAGACAGACGTTTCGCCACCGCCCCTTCGAGTAAGGAAAAGAAGAAAAAGAATGAGGGAATTTTCCGAGCCGATAAGGACTGCGCTCTGTGTTCATCGGGGGCGGCAGGGTGGGGTCGGTGTTCATCTGTTTTAGGCAGTAGAGCCCGCTCGACGCGGCGGCTGAGCCCGCCTCGACCACTGGCTTGACCCGCCCCGACCCGGCCCATATGTCAACTCGGATCATGCCCGCCGGAGCGTCCCAGGCTTTCGCACTCATCCGCGTGCCGCGTGGCAACCCTCGCCCGAGCGAGGGCGAGCTGCGCGCCGCGTTGATCGCCGATCGCGAGCGGATCGGCCATGCCGCGTCGGCGGCACCGACCGATCTCGAAGTCGCCGGCCCGTACAAGATCACCGTCAACGGCGCCGAGATCGACGAGTACGTCGTCTGGGAGCGCTGACGGGTGAACACGACCTTCAATCTGGCTGAGATCAACGAGGCGATCGCCGCCGCGATTCCCGATCGCGAGTGCCTGATCTTCCGCGACCGCCGCCTCACCTGGGCGGCGTTCAACGAACGCACCCGCCGGCTCGGCAACTACCTGCGCCAGCGCGGCCTGGGGTGCCATCGCGAGCGCGACGGGCTGGCCAACCACGAGTCCGGCCAGGACCATCTCGGCATCTACCTCTACAACTGCAACGAGTACATGGAGGCGATGCTCGGCGCGTACAAAGCGCGCGTCGCGCCGTTCAACGTCAACTACCGCTACGTCGACGAGGAGCTGATCTACCTGCTCCGCGACGCCGACGCGCGGGCGTTGGTCTACCACGCCGGTTTTGCGCCCAACGTCGCGCGCATCCGCGCGCAGCTGCCGAAGCTGGACGTGCTGCTGCAGGTCGCCGACGATTCCGGCAACGCGCTGCTGCCCGGCGCGGTCGACTACGAGGCGGCGCTCGCCGAATCGTCGCCCGAACGGCCCGACCTGGCGTGGTCGCCGGACGACCTCTACATCCTCTACACCGGCGGCACGACCGGCATGCCGAAGGGCGTGCTGTGGCGCCAGGAGGACATCTTCTTCGGCGCGCTCGGCGGCACCCCGAACTTCGGCCCCAAGGTGGCGAGCCTCGAGTCGGTGGCCGAGGCGGCGAAGCACGGCGACCTGCGCGCCTGCCCGGCGCCGCCGTTCATGCACGGCGCGGCGCACTGGATGGCGTTCCTGGCCATGCACGCCGGCGGCACGGTGATCGTGCAGGATCATCCCGAGCGCCTCGATCCGGACGACATCTGGACGACCATCGAGCGCGAGCAGGTGCGCTTCCTGACCATCGTCGGCGACGCCTTCGGCCGCCCGCTGATCGACCAGCTCGACAAGAAGTCCTACGACCTGTCGAAGTTCGGCATCATCCTCTCCGGCGGCGCTATCCTGACACCGGCGCTGAAGGACGCCTTCCTGCAGCGCATTCCGCACGTGATGATCATCGACGGCTTCGGCGCCTCGGAGACCGGCGGGCAGGGTCAACAGGTCTCCACCGCCGGCCAGAAGGCCACCACCGGCACCTTCAAGATGAACGACCAGACGCTGGTGCTGGCCGAGGACCTCAGCGGCCCGGTCGCGCCCGGCAGCGCAGCGAGCGGCTGGCTGGCGCGCGGCGGCCACGTGCCGCTCGGCTACTACAAGGACGCCGAGAAGAGCGCCAAGACGTTCCCGACCATCGGCGGCGCGCGCTACGCGGTGCCCGGCGATCACGCCACGGTCGCCGCCGACGGCACCATCACCGTGCTCGGCCGCGGCTCGGTGTCGATCAACTCCGGCGGCGAGAAGATCTACCCGGAGGAAGTCGAGAAGGCGCTCAAGCACCACCCGGCGGTCTATGACGCGGTGGTGGTCGGCACGCCGAACGAGCGCTTCGGCCAACAGGTCACCGCCGTCGTACAGACGCGCGACGGCGCCTCCGTGCAGGAAGCCGAGCTCTCCGACACCGCCGCCCAGCACCTGGCGCGCTACAAGCTGCCACGCGCCATCCTCTTCGTCGACGAGATGGTACGCAGCCCGTCCGGCAAGGCCGACTACCGCTGGGCGAAGAAGCTCGCGCTCGAGCGGCTGGGGCTGAAGGAATAGGCTGTTAAGCGGTTACGCTGTTAGGCTGCTAGGGGAACGGATTCACTGTTCATAACCCTAAGAGCGTAACAGCCTAACAGCGCGTAACAGCCTTCCTCATGCTGCTCGCTTTCGATCTCGACGGCGTTCTCTACTCCTCCGAGCCGTTTCTCGGCGCGGCCTACCAGGAGGCGATCGCCAACGTGAACACGCGGCGGCCGGGGGCGTTTGCGCGGGTGCCGAGCACCGCCGAGATCCTGGCGCACGTCGGGTGGACGATCCCGACCATCTTCGCCCACCTGTTTCCCGATGCGGGCGAGGCGGCACTGCAGGACCTGCACGCCGAGACGCTCGAGGTGATCTGCCGGCGCGTCGCGGCGCGCGAAGGGGAGCTCTTCGACGGCGTGCCGGAGACGCTGCGCGCGCTGCGCGACGCCGGCCACACGCTGTGCGTCGCCTCCAACGGGCGCACCCGTTACGTCGAGACGGTGCTGGCGACCTACGGCATCGACGCGCTGTTCGAGCCGCGCGTCACCGCCGACATGGTCGGCGACAAGCTCTCGATCCTGCGCTTCTACCGCTACCGCTTCGGCCTGCCGGTCGAGCAGGTGGTAATGATCGGCGACCGCACCAGCGACGTCGAAGCCGCACAGAGCATCGGCTGCCGGTTCGTCGGCTGCGACTACGGCCACGGCCACCGCGACGAGATCGAGGCCGCCGGCCCGCTGGTACAACGCTTCGCGGATCTGCCCGCGACCCTGCACCAGATGTGACGTGCGGGCGCGGACTGCTCGCGGCAGGAGGCCACGGATTACACGTGAAATCCGTGGCCCATCAGTCTCCGCGATCCGTGGGCAATTGATCCGCCATGTCCGCGGCTACCTGATCGCGACCGGACGCCTCGCTTCACGTTTGCCCGCGCCTGTGCTCTGAACCGCCCAGATCGGAGATCCGCCATGTCGCTGGTCAGTGACCGCACCCTCTCGGCGCGCGAGTTCCTCGACGAGTGCATCGACTTCAAGCGCACGCACGCGCCGCAGAGTCAGTTCATGCGCGCGCTGGTGATGGGCACGCTCGCGCGCGCGCAGCTCGAGCGGTGGGCGAAGGACTTCTACTTCTACGTCGAACCGGCCATCCCGACCATCGCCGCCTGGTTGTCGTCGGCGCCGACGCTGCCCGACCGCGCGGCCTACAAACTGATCGCACGCAACCTGGCCGGCGAGATGGGCTACATCCACGAAGCCGAGCACCACGACCTCTATCTGCAGTTCTGCGCCGGGCTCGGCATCGGTCGCGACGACCTGCTCGAGCATACCCCGCTCGCCTCGACCATCGGCGCCGCGTCGGCGATGGGCTACTACTGCCGCAATTCGTTCGAGGAGGGGCTCGGCGCGTTCGGCCTGGGCGTCGAGATGGAGGTGCCGGGTCGCCCGAACGGCGCGCAATTCCTCCACGACGGCCTGGCGCGCCACTACGGCATCGACCACACCGCGATGGAGTTCTGGCGCGTGCACATCGCCGCCGAGGAGGAGCACGGCGAGAACGCCGAGCAGGCGCTGCGGCTGTGCGGGCAGACGCGCGAGCAGCAGGCGCGCATCCGCCGCGCCTTTCGCTTCAGCGTGCTGGCGCACGCGGCGATGACCGAAGGCTACGATCGCTTCCTGACCCGCGCCGCCGCCTAGTGGCCCGTTCGCGCAAGCCGGTGCGCAAGACACCGGCCTCCGACCCCTCCTGGCTGTCGCACGAGCGCTATCCGATCGTGCTCTTCGCGCTGCTGGTGGTGTTCGCCGGCGGGCTGGCGATCAACCCGCACGACCGCGCCGACTGGGCGCTGGAGAACGCCCTGATGTTCGGCGGCCTCGGCGTGCTGATTGCCACGCGCCGCAAGCTGCCGCTGTCGCGCTTCTCCTACACGCTGATCTTCGTCTTCCTCTGCCTACACTCGGTGGGCGCGCACTACACCTATTCGGAGGTGCCGTACCAGGAGTGGTGGGCGCGGCTCACCGGCCAGCCGGTCAGCGACAGTCGCAACCACTACGATCGCCTGGTGCACTTCGCCTACGGCCTGCTGCTCGCCTACCCGATCCGCGAGATCTTCCTGCGCGTCGCCGCGGTGCGCGGCTTCTGGGGCTACTACCTGCCGCTGGACGTCACCATGGCGACCTCGATGCTCTACGAGCTGATCGAGTGGGGCGCGGCGGTCTTCTTCGGCGGCGAGCTCGGCGTCGCCTACCTCGGCACCCAGGGCGACCCGTGGGACGCGCAGAAGGACATGGCGCTCGCCACGCTCGGCGCGGTGATCGCCATGTGCCTCACCGCGGCACTCAACTGGCGCTACCAACGCGACTTCGCCCGCGAGTGGGCCGACAGCCTGCGGGTGAAGAGCGGCACCCCGCTCGGTGAGGACGAACTGCGCCGCCTGATTGACGACAGGCAGACGCCTGCGCCGCCGGCGCGTCGGCACAAGCGCTGACCGGCGGAATCGTCCGCCCGATAGCCCGCGAAAGGGACCGTTCGACCGCCGTGGCTCGCTTTTCACGGCGCGGCTGGTCATTCATCTGTCGTCCACCCGACCTCGCCTCCGCATGTCTTCGTCCTCGCTCAGCACCCTGCACGCCGTCGTCATCGGCTCCGGCATCACCGGCCTGGCGGCCGCGCGCGTGCTGTCCGACCGCGGCGCGCGCGTCACCGTGCTGGAACGCGACGCCGAACCGGATGCCGCCGACCCGCACGCCGCCTTCAGCACCTGGAAGCGCAAGGGCGCGCCGCAGGTGCGGCACTCGCACGCCTTCCTCGGCCGGCTGCGCAGCCTGCTGCGCGACAAGTACCCGGACATCTTCCAGGCGCTGCTCGACGCCGGCGCGGCGCAGCTCGACATGCTGGAGCGGCCACCGCTGACGCTGCCGAAGCTGACCCCCGAACCGGGCGACGCCGACCTGGTCGCGCTCGGCTGCCGGCGCACGACGTTCGAGTGGGTGGTGCGGCGCAATGTGCTGGCGCGCCCCGGCGTCGCGCTGATCGGCGGCGCCCAGGTGCGCGGCCTGATCGGCTCGCCGGCCCAGGTCGCCGGCGTGGTCTATGATCTCGACCACGCCGAACACCGCCTGGCGGCCGATCTCGTGGTCGACGCCAGCGGCCGGCACTCGAAGGCACCCGAGTGGCTGGCGGCGCTCGGCGTGCCGCGCCTGCCGGAGAAGCTCGAGCAGTCGGGCGTCGTCTACTACACCCGCTTCTACCGCTTCCGGCCCGGCGCCGAGGCACCGGCGCCGACCAGGTACCCCGCCGCCGCCGACTACAACTGGATCAAGTACGCCATCTTCCCGGCCGACGACCGCACCTTCTCGATCACCTTCGCCGTCGCCCTCGCCTTCCCGCGCCTCAAGGTGCTGGCGCGCGTCGAGGCGTTCGACGAGATGACCCGCGCCCTGCCGGCGCTGGTGCCGTGGGTCGATCCGGCGGTGTCCGAGCCGATCGGCGACCCCGAGCACCCGGTGCAGGCGATGGGCGGCCTGATCAACCGCCTGCGCCGCTTCGTCGTCGACGGCGAGCCGCTGGCCAAGGGCTTCTTCGCGCTCGGCGATTCGGCGTACTGCACCAACCCGCTGTACGGCCGCGGCTGCGCGCAGGCCTTCCTGCATTCCGACCTGCTCGGCCAGGCGCTCGACGCGCACCCCGACGACCTCGCCGCCGCGGCGCGCGCGCTCGACGCCAGCGCGCGGCGCGAGATCGAGCCGTTCTACAAAGCGTCGGTGCTCGCCGACCGCGACGCGGTGCGCAAGGCCGAGGGTCGGCGCCATCGCAAGCTCGCCGACCGCCTGCGCGCCCGCTTCATCGAGGACGGCCTGATCGTCGCGACGCGCTGCGACCCGGTCGTCTTCCGCGCCTTCGTGCGCATGTTCAACATGCTCGAGCCGCCGGAGGTCGCCTTCGGCCGCCGCGCGGTGGTCTGGCGCGCGCTCAGGGTCTGGCTGCGCGGCAAGCGCCGCAACCGGATCTACGCCATCCCCGGCCCGCCCGACCGCGAAACGACCATCGCCCGCTGCGAAGCCGCCGCCGCGGCGTGAGGAACAAGAGTCCACAGAACACACAGAGAACCACAGCGAGCACGGAGGTATCGTCGCAAGACCGCGGCTTCCGTGCCCGCCGTGGTTCTCTGTGTTCATCTGTGGAGAGCCGTTCTCAGGACGCCGCCGCGCGCTGTGATCCGTTTCCGCGCGCCATGGCGCTGAGCAGCTCCAGCGGCAGGCCGGTCTGCGCGCAGAGGTCGGCGAGGTCGAACACGAAGCGCTCGCTGGCAATGCGGTCGCCGCGGAAGCCGAAGACGCAGAAGATCGGCAGCTCGGCGGTGCGGCCGGTGGGCGGGATCTCCAGCAGCGGCCCCTTGAAGCTCAGGCGCGCCCGGCCCCAGGCCGCCATGCCCGTGTCGCCGGCCGCGAGGCCCTCCAGCCTCACCGCGTAGTCGGGGAAGGCGGTGAAGAAGACGCCGAGCTGCGCGCGCGCCGCGTCGGCGCCCTGCGCACGGGTGTGCAGGGCGACGGTCTCCAATTGGAAGTCGTCGCTGCAGACCGCCAGCGCGGCATCGATGTCGGCACGGCTCTTCGCCGCCGCGTAGGCGCTCACCAGCGCCTCCATGCGCGCCACCGACAGCGGCAGCGCCGTGCCGCGCGGCGGGTGCAGGCGCGCCGCGTGCTGCGCCAGGTAGGCCTCGACCGCCGCGCCGTCGCGCGCCGGCACGTACTCCTCGATGCGCGCGATGTGGGGGCCGTCGAACAGCACGGTGTGGTCGCCGTGGATGGTGAGCGGCGACAGCCCGTCGCGCTCCAGGGTCAGCGCGAAACGCATCCAGACGCCGCCGTCGCGCTCGCGCGGGCCGTCGACGATCGCCGGCGCGCGGCGGTCGAAGCGGCGGTCGATGCCGTCGACCAGCCCGCGCAACCGCTCGACCACCGCGGCGCGCCCGGCGGCGCGGCCGGCGAGCGGTGGCGCGCCGTAGGTCTCGTAGGTCGCGTCGGCGGTGAAGTGTGACGGCAGGACCGACCAGTCGTCGCTGGCGAAGGCGTGCTCGAAGGCCAGCGCATACTGGGCGAAGCGTTCGACCGGATCCATGCGCGCCTCAGTGCCCGCGCTCGGCGGCAAGGCGCGGCGCGACGGGCGCTGCGACCTCGTCGCCGCGGGTACGCAGCAGGTACGTGAGCGGTCCGACGCTGCCGAGCAGCACGCTCGTGATGAGGTACGGAACCGGCGAGATGCCGCGCCGCCTGGCGTCGCCCCACATCCAGACGGCGATGAGGCCGACGGCGATGGTCAGATCGACCAGCACCGCGACGCTCGCCAGCGACGACAGCACCGCCTGGAAGAAGCCGAGCAGGCCGTAATGATGGACGGCAACGGCGTTGATGGCCATGAGGTCGACGAGGAGGATGGCGAGGATCCACTGCTTTCGATTCATCGGTGCGCCCTTTCTGCCAGCCGCGCTGGCGCTGTGAGGTTGCCGATCGCGCTATCAAGTCGCGTGCCGAACCGTGCGCGCCGCGTCTGCACCGCCGATGCCCGCCGTGTTCCGGTGGTCGACGCTCCGGCGTTGCTGGTCAGCAACGAGCGGCGTTGCCGAACGGCAACGCCGAGCGGACGCGCCGCAGGATCGATGCTCGCCTGCCGCGGTGGACGCCGGGCGCGAAACTTGCGAGGCGGGAGACGCCATGACGAATCCGGTTCCCGACGGCACCAGCCACCCCGATCAGTCCTGGCGCGGCCTGCGCCTGCGTTGGTGGGGCACCATTCTCGGCCTGCTGGCAGGTGGCTTCGACACCGCGGTGATGTCGGCGATCGGCGTCACCTTCGCGGTCAACGCCTGGGACGCCCGGCCGCTGATCGCCGCCTACTTCGGCATCTCGTTCGCCGTGCTCGGCTACCTGATCGGCATGCTGATCGAAGGCCGGCGGCGCGAGCGCCGCACCGCCGCCTTGCTGCAGGCGCAGACCGAGGCGATCGCCGCGGCGCGCGCGCGCGGCGCGCAGCAGGAGAAGCTCGCCGCGCTCGGCCAGCTCGCAGCCACCATCGCGCACGAGGTGCGCAATCCGCTCGGCATCATGCGCTCGGCGGCGCAGACGCTCTCCGAGACGCTGCCGCCATCCGGCGCCGACGCGCGCCGCGCCAGCGATTTCATCATCGCCGAGATCGATCGCCTGGCGAACGTCGTCAACTCGATCCTCGCCTACGCCCGCCCGCTGCAGCTCGCGCCGCGCGCCGTGCCGGTCAATGAGTTGCTCGACCGCGCCCTGCTGCTCGCCGGCGGCGACCTCGGCGCGCGCCGCGTGCAGGTGCAGCGGTCGACCAACGCCGCGACGCCGCCGGTGTTCGCCGACGCCGACCTGATCAGTCAGGTTCTGCTCGGGCTGCTCGGCAACGCCGCCGAGGCGATGCCCGACGGCGGTCGGGTGACGCTCGACGCGGTGGCGTTGGCGGACGCCGTGCAACTGCGGGTCGCCGACAGCGGCCCCGGCGTGCCCGCCGAGCTGCGCGCCCGCATCTTCGATCCGTTCGTCACCACCCGCCCCCGCGGCACCGGCCTCGGCCTGGCGATCGCGCGCCAGATCGTCGAAGCGCACGGTGGCCGCATCGAGGTCGGCACCGGCCCGGACGGCGGCGCGCTGTTTGCCGTGACGCTGCCCGTGGCGAAGGCGGCTCTGGCGGCGTGAGCTGAGAGGCGGACCAGGAAGGCGGCGCGAGTTCAAAAGGCCGAACTGAAAGGCAAAAGGCAAAAGGGCGGGCTGGAGAGCAGAACTTTGCCTTTTGCCTTTTGCCTTCTCCGGTTCTCCAGGCAGCCGTCCCTCTGAAGGCGGACAACGCCGCGCCAAGGCGCGCGCCCGCTACCCACAGTTGAGGTCCATCTCGACGCCTTCATGATCCGATGGCCAGCAGATCGGCAGCGGTGCCGGTCCGCACTGGGCGGCGAATGGATTCGGGGCGTCGGTGAAGTGGCGGGTCGCGCTGCCGTCGCCGTCGCGGTCGGCGGCCGGGTCGAGGCGGGCGCGGCAGGGGAAGCCGTTGCGCGGCGGGATCAGGAAGATGAAGTCGATGCGCTCGACCTCGTTGCGTTGCGGCGACTCGAGCTCGACGAGTGACTCGTCGGCGCGGCCGGAGGTGCAGCCGCCGCCGCTCGCCGGGTCGCACTCCGGGTTGCCGGCGGCGAGGTAGACGTCGCGCCAGCCGCGCTCGCTGAACTGCCGGTAGGCGAAGCTGTTCGGCTCGCTGTTGAAGTCGCCGCTCACCACTGCCGGGGTGTCGACGTCGTGCGTCGCCTCGATGAACGCCGCCATCTGCACCGCCTGGCAGTCGCGGCGGATCTGCGCGCCGGCAGCGAGACACTGGTCCGGACAGGGCGTGCCCAGGGTGCACGACAGCGGCCCGCCGTCGGAGCTCGAGCCGAGATGGGTGGTGTAGACGTCGACCGGCCCGAGCGGGTGATCGACGCGCACGTGCATCACCTTGCGGAAGCCGGGGAACAGCGGCCGCTCCTCGGCCAGCAGCACCGGGTAGCGGCTGAGGACGATCTCGTCGTCGACCGCGATCGTGCCGACCGTCACCACGTCGTAGGGGAAGTCGCAGATCGTCGCCGCGCGCTCCTGCAGGCGCGTCACCCAGCCGCGCCATCCCTCCTGCAGCGTCACCACGTCGGGGCAGCCGCTGCGCGCGATCCACTGCGCCAGGAGTGCGGCGCGGTCGTCGAGCCGGCAGTTGTCCTGCTGCGGGCACATGCCGGTGGTGCCGTGCAGGAGGTTGAGCTGCGCGACGGTGAGGTCGGGCATGCCGTTCGCGGCGCCGCCCTCATCGTCGCCGCCGCAGGCCGCGGTTAGCAGGCAGATCAGGATCACGCCGCGGAGGCGCGGAGACGCGGAGATGCTGCGCATGATGTCCCCCCTCAGCCGCTCAGCGTCTCCGCGGTCGGAACGCTTTGCAAGCGCTCAGGGGTTCACGACATGGATCGGCTTGCCGGCGAGGAAGGCCGCGACGTTGTCCACGGTCGTCGCCATCAGCCGCCGGCGCGCCGCCAGGCTGGCCCAGGCGATGTGCGGCGTGATCAGGCAGTTTGGCACCGCGATCAGCGGGTGGTCGGGTGGCGGCGGCTCGCGCGACACGACATCGAGGCCGGCGCCGGCGAGCTGCCCGCTGCGCAACGCCGCGGCCAGCGCCGCTTCGTCGATCAACCCGCCACGCGCGGTATTGAGCAGCAGCGCGCCGCGCTTCATGTGCGCCAGCAGCTCGGCGTTGACGAAGCGCGTGTTGGCGGGGGTGAGTGGACAGTGCAGGCTGACCACGTCGGACTCGGCGAACAGCGCCGGGATCTCGCGCCAGCCGTCCGGGTCGCCGCGCCGCGACGGGCTGTTGGCGAGGATGCGCATGCCGAGCGCGCGGGCGATGGCGGCGACGCGCTGCGCGATGCGCCCGTAGCCGACCAGGCCGAGGGTGAGGCCGTCGAGCGAGCGCGGCGCGGCGAGCCAGAAGCTGAAGTCGAGGCAGCGCGCCCAGTCGCCGGCGGCGACGGCGCGGGCGTGGTCGCCGGTGCGCTGGCAGAGCTCGAGCAGCAGCGCGATGGTGTGCTGCGCGACGTCGGCGGTGCCGTACACCGGCACGTTCGAGACCGGGATGCCGCGCGCCTTCGCCGCCGCCACGTCGACGACGTCGTAGCCGGTGGCGAGCACGGCGACGAAGCGCAGCTTGGGCAGCTGCGCCAGCAGCTCGGCGGGGAGCCGCGTCTTGTTGGTCAGCACCACCGCCGCGTCGGCGGCACGCGCCACCACCTGCTCGGGCGCGCTGCGATCGTACACGGTCAACGGTCCCAGCGCCGCCACCGCATCCCACGGGTTGTCGCCCGGGTTGAGCGTCGCGCCGTCGAGGACGGTGATGGCAACCGGTTCGTCGGTCATCGTTGGCAGATTCGTCGTTGCGATTTGCGCCGTCGGGACATACCGACTACCAAGCGCAGACCCGATCTGGAAATCGACCGCCACCACCAACGACGACCGTGACCACCGTAGCGACTGGATTCGAAGCCCTGGTGGGCAACACGCCGTTGGTGCGGCTGCGACGCGCCTCCGAGGCGACCGGCTGCGAGATCCTCGGCAAGTGCGAGTTCCTCAACCCGGGCGGCTCGGTGAAGGACCGCGCCGCGCTGTGGATCGTGCGCGACGCCGAGGCGCGCGGCGTGCTGCGCCCGGGCGGCGTGATCGTCGAGGGCACCGCCGGCAACACCGGCATCGGCCTGGCGCTGGTCGCCAACGCGCGCGGCTATCGCACGGTCATCGTCATGCCGGAGACGCAGAGCCGCGAGAAACAGGACATGCTGCGCCTGTGCCGCGCCGAGCTGAGGCTGGTGAAGGCGGTGCCGTACAAGGATCCCGGCAACTACGTACGCGTCTCCGAACGGCTCGCGAGCGAGCTGGCGGCAAGCGAGCCGAACGGCGCGGTGTGGGCCAACCAGTTCGACAACGTGATCAACCGCCAGGCGCACATCGACGGCACCGGGCCGGAGATCTGGGCGCAGACGGCGGGGCGCGTCGACGCCTTCGTCGCCTCGGTCGGCACCGGCGGCACGCTCGCCGGCGTCGGCCTGGCGCTGAAGGCGCGCAAGCCCGCGGTGCGCATCGTGCTCGCCGATCCGTTCGGCTCGGCGCTCTATCACTACTACGCGCACGGCAGCCTGAAGGCCGAGGGCGAGTCGATCACCGAGGGCATCGGCCAGGGGCGCATCACCGGGAACCTCGACGGCGCACCGATCGACGAGGCCATCCAGGTGAGCGACGCCGAGGCCTGCCAGGTGGTCTTCGACCTGCTCGCCGAGGAGGGCCTCTGCGTCGGCGGCTCATCCGGCATCAACGTCGCCGGCGCCATCCGCGTCGCGCGCGCCCTCGGCCCGGGTCATGTCATCGTCACCGTGCTGTGCGACTACGGCACCCGCTACCAGAGCAAGCTGTTCAACCCGGAGTTCCTGCGCGCCCGCAACCTGCCGGTGCCCGGCTGGCTGTGAGCACGGCGTATGGCTGACGGCATATGGCGTATGGCCTGAGTAACTGAGGTGCGCTTCGTCGGCCGTCGGCCATGTGCCATAAGCCATCAGCCATAGGCCATAATCCATCAGCGAGATTCTCATGCCCAGCATCGCAGTCACAGGTTCGGCGTCCGGCATCGGCGCGGCGATCGCGGCGCGTCTGGCGCGCGACGGCGCCGAGGTGATCGGAATCGATCTGCGCGACGCGACGGTGATCGCCGACCTCTCCACCCCCGAGGGGCGGCTGGCGGCGATCGACGGAGTGCGCCAGGCGTGCGCTGGCAGGCTCGACGCGCTGGTCGCGTGCGCCGGGCTCGGCCCGCACGTCACCGACCACGCCGCCATCGCCTCGGTGAACTACTTCGGCGCGCAGGAGCTGCTGGTTGGCCTGCGCCGCGACCTGGCGGCGGCCGAAACAGCGTCGGCGGTGGTGATCTCCTCCAATTCGACGACCATGCCGGGCGCCGAGTCGCCGCTGGTCGAGGCCTGCCTGGAGGGCGACGAGACCATCGTGCGGCAGATGGCGGCGACGCTCACCGGCAGCCAGGTGTACGCCGGCGCCAAGCTGGCGCTGACCCAGTGGCTGCGCCGGACCGCGCCGACCGCCGAGTGGGCCGGTGCCGGCATCCGCCTCAACGCCGTCGCCGCCGGCCCGGTGCGCACACCGCTGCTCGAGGGCGGTCTCTCGCACGCCATCTACGGCCCGGCGATCCGCAATTTCCCGGTGCCGACCGGCGGCTACGGCGACGCCGATGACATCGCCGCGGTGGTCGCCTTCCTGCTCAGCGGCGAGACCCGCTACGTCTGCGGCAGCGTCTGGTTCATCGACGGCGGCACCGACGCGTTGGTGCGCGGCGCGAAGTACTGAGGGGCAGCGTTCAGCTGTCGGCTATCAGCCGTCGGCCAGAGCTGTACGTCCTATGCCGATGTACGGACGTCGTTCGGAGCCCGCACCACCGCACAAACGATTTCCGGCCGACAGCTGAAAGCTGATAGCCATTCGCTTCACCAGTGGGAGTTGAAACATGCGACCGGGAGAGCTGCTGCTGAGCGACGCGGCCAACTTCGCCGATGGGCCGCCGGATGACTACTTCCGCCTGCTGCGCCGCGAGGCGCCGGTGTGCTGGCACGAGGAGCGCGACGGCGGCGGCCACTGGGCGATCGTGCGCTACGAGGATCTGAAGACCGTCTCGCGCAACAACGTCGTCTTCTC
Source organism: Deltaproteobacteria bacterium (assembly GCA_033764095.1). Lineage (GTDB taxonomy): Bacteria > Desulfobacterota > Binatia > HRBIN30 > CADEER01 > JBDTMT01. The sequence continues at coordinate 41,548 of JANRJF010000014.1, forward strand.
GTCGTGGCGCGGCGGTACGACCCTACGCGACATCCCGCCCGATCATCTCGACGGGTCGCGCGCGATCATGCTGAACATGGATCCGCCGCAGCACGTGAAGTACCGCCGCCTGGTGCAGAAGGGCTTCACGCCGCGCATGATCGCGCAACTCGCGCCGCACGTGCGCGCCACCGCCAACGCCATCCTCGACGGCGTGGCGCGGCGCGGCGAATGCGATTTCGTCGCCGACATCGCCGCGCTGCTGCCGATGCAGGTGATCTGCCAGATGGTCGGCGTGCCGGAGGAGGACTGGCAGCCGATCTACGATCTCAGCAACCGGCTGATCGGCTTCGACGACCCGGAGCTGCAGGCCTCGCCGCTCGACGGCCAGCTCGCGTCGCTGGAGATGTTCCAGTACGCCGCCAAGCTGGCCGAGCAGAAGCGCCGCACGCCGGCCGACGACCTCGCCACCCCGCTGCTGGAGGGCGAGGTCGACGGCGAGCACCTCTCCGAGCTCGACTTCAACTCGTTCTTCCTGCTGCTCGCGGTCGCCGGCAACGAGACGACGCGCACCGCATCCAGCCACACGCTGCGGCTGCTCGACGCGCATCCCGACCAGTTCGCGCGCGTCCGCGCCAACCCCGCGCTGATCCCCTCGGCGATCGAGGAATCGCTGCGCTTCAGTCCGCCGCTGATCCACTTCCGGCGCACCGCGTCGCAGGACACCGAGCTGCGCGGCATGAAGATCCGCGAGGGCGACCGGGTGACGATGTGGTACCCGAGCGCCAACCGCGACGAGGCGGTGTTCGCCGACGGCGACCGCTTCGACGTCGGCCGCTCGCCGAACGACCATCTCGCCTTCGGCGTCGGCGAGCACTTCTGCCTGGGCGCCAGCCTGGCGCGCCTGGAACTGATCATCCTGTTCGAGGAACTGCTGCGCCGGCTACCCGACATGAGACTCGATGGCCCGGTGCGGCGCCTGCGCTCCAACTTCGTCGCCGGCGTGAAGGAGATGCGGGTGCGCTTCACGCCCGAGGGGCGCGGCGCCAGCGTCGCGGTGCCGGGCTAGGTCGCGGCCGGAGTAGCCACAACGACACGACGGCACGGCGACACAACGTTGTGATTCGTTGTGCCGTCGTGTCGTTGTGGTGAAGCTCACCCACACCCCGCCAGCGCCGCGTTCACCGCGCCGATCAGCTCGCTGATCGCGATGGCGCCGTCGCGGTCGGCGTCGAGCGGCGGGCAGTCGTCGATCGGCGCATCGCCGAGGGCGATCGACACGGCGCGGATCAGCTCGCTGATCACGACGCTGCGGTCGCCGTTGCAGTCGCCGGCGCAGGCGGGCGGGACGGCGGTGTCGCTCGGGGTCGGCAGTGGCGTGTCGGTCGGCGTCGGCGAGGGCGGCGGCGGCGCGGTGTCGGTCGGGGTCGCGGTGTCGGTCGGCGTCGCCGGTGGCGTCGCGGTCACCGTCGCGGTCGGCGTCGGTGTGTCGAGCGGCGTCACGGTGAGGGTCGGACTCGGCGAGGGCGGCGGCGGCGGCGTCGGGCTGAACGTCAGCGTCGCGGTCGCGGTGCCGGTGGCGGTGCGCGTCGCCGAGGCCGTCGCGGTGCGGGTCGGCGTGATGGTGAGCGTCACCGTCGGCGTGGCGGTGCAGAGCGGACCGCTGCAGCCGCTCTGCATGTCGCAGCTCTGGCAGGCGTCGCAGGCCAACGGCCCGCCGGCGATGCAGGCGCCGCCGCTGCACTGGTCGCCGTCGGTGCAGGCGTTGCCGTCGTCGCACGGCGCGCTGTTGGCTGGATGCATGCAGGCGACGCCGCCGGCGCAGACGTCGTCGGTGCACGGATTCGCATCCGGCGGGCACGGCGCGCCGGCCTCCGCCAGGGCATCCGCCGGACAGGTGTCGGCGTCGCCGCCGCAGGTCTCGGCCGGATCGCAGGCGCCGGCGCTGGCGCGGCAGACGGTGATCGCCGAACGGAAGGTGCAGTCGATGGCGCAGCAGGAACCGGCGGCGCCGTTCAGCCCGCCGCGGTCGCACGCCTCGCCGGCGTCGACCTGGCCGTCGCCGCAGCTGACGAGGCCGAGCCGTCGCGCGAAGACGCCACCGCCGTTGGTGGCGGCGAACAGCTCGCGCGGCTGGCGCGCGTCGAACGCCAGGGCGGTAACGTTGCGCACGGCCAGGCCCTGGTTGATGCCGGTCCAGCTGGCGCCGCCGTCGGCGCTGGTCAGCACGCCGAGCGAGGTGGCCGCCCACAGCCGCAGGGAATCAGCCGGATCGACGAGCAGATCCGACACCGCGGCGCCGGCGAGCTGGCCGCCGGGCGGACCGGCGCGACTGCTCCAGCTGGCGCCGCCGTCGGTGCTCTTGAACACGCCGGCGGCTCCGGTGCCGGCATAGACGATGGCGGAGTCGCCGGGATCGACCGCCAGGCTGAGAATCGCGCCGGGTGGCAGACCGCTGCTCGCCGGACTCCAGCTCGCCGCGCCGTCGATGGTCTTGCGCACGCCGGCGGGCGTGCCGGCGTAGAGCGTCTGCGCATCGGCGGGATCAAGGGCGAGCGCGTCGATGCGCAGCGGCATGCCGTTCGGCGCCAGGCCGTCGTTGCGCGGGCTCCAGCTCTTGCCGCCGTCGGCGCTGGCGTAGACGCCGGCCTGCGTCCCGGCATACAGGCGCGTCGGCTCGGCCGGGTCGGCGATCAGGCAGCGAACGAACAGATCGAGCAGACCGTCGTTCGACGGCGTCCAGTGCGCGCCGTCATCGGTGCTGCTGAACACGCCGGCGCCGGCGGTGGCGGCGAAGGCGGTGCCGGCGCCGAGCGCCAGACCGCTCACCTCGCTGGCAGTGAGGCCGTTGATCGCCGTCCAGGTGATGCCGGCATCGGTGCTGCGCCAGGCGCCCTGCTCGAAGGTCCCGGCAAAGAGCGTCGCCGGCGTGGTCGGATCGAGCGCCAGGGCGCGCACGATGCTGTTGGCGAAGCCGCCGCGGGCGGCGCTCCAGGCGTTGCCGCCGTTGGTGGTGCGGTACGGTCCGCCGCCGTCGAGCGGCGCGGCGAGCAGCGTGTTTGCCGCCGCCGGCGCGATCGCCAGCGCGCCGATCGGCGCGGCGGGCAGATCCTCACCGGCGTCGAACCAGCGGTCGGCGCCGTTGTTGGTGCGCAGGACGCCGCCGCCGGTGGCGACGTAGAGGCGCGGCGCCGTGGTTGGGTCGGCGACCAGCGCGAAGGCGTCGGTCGCGGCGCCCAGGCCGTTGTTTGCGGCGCTCCACGTCGCCGCGCCGTTGCTGCTGCGGAACACGCCGCTCGGCGTCGCGGCGTAGACGGTGCCGCCGCTCGACCCCACCGCCAGGCCGCGCACGAAGGTGTCGGTCAGGCCGATGCTGGCCGCCTGCCAGCTGGCGCCGCCGTCGAGCGAGCGGAAGACGCCATCGCCGGTGCCGGCATAGACGTGCGCGGTTGCCGTGGGATCGAGTGCCAGCGCCAGCACGAAGGCGCTGGTCAGACCTTGATTCGCCGCCATCCAGGTGGCGGCTGCATCGGTGCTGCGGAACACGCCGCTGTCGCGCGTCGCGGCGTAGAGCGTCTGGTGATCACTCGGATCGACCAGCAGCGCCACCACCGCCGCGGTCGGCAGCTGCGCGACGCCGGCGTTGCTTGCCCGCCAGGTGAGGCCGCCGTCGCGACTGGCGAACACGCCGCCGCCGTCGGTGCCGGCGTAGACCTGCTGGCCGTCGGTGGGGGCGACCGCGACGCTCAGTACGTCGAGGCTGGTCAGACCGACGGTCGAGCGCGTCCAGTGCGCACCCAGGTCGGCGCTGCGCAGCACCCCGCCGCTGGTCGCGGCATAGGCGACCGGCTGCGCGCCGGGCCCTATGGCGAAGCCACGCGCGTCGCCGCCCGGCGGCCCGCTGCCGCTCCAGACGTTGTCGCCAGCCTGCGCCGCCGCCGCCAGGGCGAGGGCGCATGCGAGCGTGGCCAGGCGTCGCATCGCTCCAGTAGGACAGAGCCGGCGCGGTCTTTCCAGGTGCCTGAAGAGTCACCTCAACGACACCACGACACCACGCAATTCCGTTGTGCCGTGGTGTCGCTGTGGTGAATCGACGTCGGAACGGGTGTAGGCTTCTGGCGCATGCTCCCCGCGGTGATCCTCTACGACGGCGTCTGCGGCCTCTGTGACCGCACCGTCCGCTTCGTCCTGGCGCATGATCCGGACGGCACGCGCTTCCGCTTCGCGGCGCTGCAGAGCGAGTTCGCCGCGGCGGCGCTGGCGCGGCACGGACGCGACGCCGCTGACCTCGACACCGTCTGCCTGCTCGACGGCGATCGGCTGAGCGTCAAGGCCGACGCGATCCTCGACATCCTCACCCGCCTGGGCGGCATCTGGCGCATGGCCGCGGTCGCCCGCCTGCTGCCGAGGCCGCTGCGCAACGCCGCGTATGATTGGTTGGCGAGTCGTCGCTATCGCTGGTTCGGCCGCTCCGAGCAGTGCATCATCCCACCGCTCGAGATGCGCCAGCGCTTCATCGACCTCGCCGTCGACCAGCCCGAGGCGCGGCGCTCGGTCGGCTGAGCCGCGAAACCACGCCCGCGGGCGGCGCATCGAATCGGCACCCACCGGCTGCCGTCTGAGCTTCGTCTGATGAAAACCTCGAAACGGATCTGGCAGCTGCCCGCCCGGGAGATCACCGACGAATCCCTCTTCCTGCGGCGCCGCGAATTCCTGCGCGGCGCGGCGTTGGGCGCCCGCGCCCTGCAGCAGCCCGGTTGTCGGTCGTCCGGCGAGAGCGCGCCGGCCGATGCGGCGCCGACGAAGCTGGCGGCGATCCAGGGCGTGGTGAAGGGGCCGTTCTCGACCGACGAGGCGCCGACTGCCGAGAACGACGCAACCAGCTACAACAACTTCTACGAGTTCGGCACCGACAAGGGCGATCCGAAGGAGTACGCTGGCTCGCTGGTCACCGCGCCGTGGTCGGTGAAGATCGAGGGCGAGGTGCACAAGCCGGGCACCCTGGCGCTGGAGGACCTGCTGAAGGGCCACACGCCGGAGGAGCGCGTCTATCGGCACCGCTGTGTCGAAGCGTGGTCGATGGTCATCCCCTGGATCGGCATTCCGCTTGGCGACGTGCTGAAGCGCTTCGAGCCGACCTCGTTCGCCAAGTACGTCGCGTTCACCACGCTGCTCGACCCCAAGCAGATGCCCGGCCAGCAGCGCAGCGTGCTCGACTGGCCCTACCGCGAGGGGCTGCGCATCGACGAGGCGATGCACCCGCTGACGCTGCTCACCTTCGGCATGTACGGCAAGGTGCTGCCGAACCAGAACGGCGCGCCGCTGCGGCTGGTGGTGCCGTGGAAGTACGGCTTCAAGGGCATCAAGTCGATCGTCGCCATCCGCCTGCAGGACGAACAGCCGCGCACCACCTGGAACATGATGGCGCCGGACGAGTACGGCTTCTATTCGAACGTCAATCCGGAGGTCGATCACCCGCGCTGGAGCCAGGCCAGCGAGCGCCGCATCGGCGAATTCCGCCGCCGCGAGACATTGCCGTTCAACGGCTACGGCGAGCAGGTCGCGTCGCTGTACAGCGGCATGGACCTGCGCAAGAACTTCTGAGGATTCACCACAGAGGCACAGAGACACGGAGAGGAAGTCTGAAGAGGCATGACTCCGTGATCCTTCTCCGTGCCTCTGTGCCTCTGTGGTGAGTTTCTTCATGGTCTCCCGCCTCAAGCCCGCCGTCTTCGCCGCCGGTCTGCTGCCGTTGGCGTGGCTGATCTACGGCGCCTTCACCGATCGGCTCGGCGCCAATCCGATCGAGTACATCACCCACCTCACCGGTGACTGGGCGCTGCGCTTCCTGTTGCTGTCGCTGGCGGTGACGCCGCTGCGCCGGCTGTTCGGCTGGAATCGGCTGATCAACTACCGGCGCATGCTCGGGCTGTTCGCGTTCTTCTATGCGGCGCTGCACCTGTCGACCTGGATCGGCCTCGACCACGCGTTCGACTGGCCGCGGCTGTGGGCCGACGTCCGCAAGCGGCCGTACATCACCGCCGGCATGGTCGCGTTCAGCTGTCTGCTGCCGCTGGCGATCACCTCGACGCGCGGCTGGATCCGCCGCCTCGGCAAGCGCTGGACGACGCTGCACCGGCTCGCCTACCTCGCCGCGCTCGCCGCGGTGGTGCACTACTGGTGGCTGGTGAAGGCCGACGTGCGCGGCCCGGGCTGGTACGCGCTGGCGCTCGCCGTGCTGCTCGGGGTGCGCCTGGTCTTCGCCCTGCGCGGCCGCGCCGCGGCCGCCGGCCCGCGGCGTAACGCCCAGGCGGCTTGACCGCGCGGGCGGATTCTGGTCAGGCCGGGCGCGATGAAGCGTCAGCACAAGACCCTGATCGCCGTGGGTATGATCCTGTTCCTCGCCGGCTGGCTCGCCTGGTCGGTCCTGCTCACCGAAGACGAAGTCGCCCAACCGGCGCCGGTCGAATCCGCCCCATAACCGCTGCCCACGGCGGCGGCATCGGCTGCCGTCGGCGTGAGCACGCGCCGCCGCCGCATCCCTCCGCGAAGCGGGCGCGGGCTCCCGACGCGCCTGGCACCGGGCTTGCTGCCCTCCGTCGCTACACGACGAATCGACCGATGCTGGGCCTGGTGCTGACCGCTGGGGGCGCGCGCGGCGCCTATCAGGCCGGCGTGCTGAAGCGCGTCGGCGAGTTGCGCTCGTTGCGCGGCAAGCCGTCGCCATTCGAAGTCATCGCCGGCGCCTCGGCCGGGGCGATCAACGGCAGCATGGTCGCCGCCACCGGCAGCAACTTCGCCGACGGCAGCCACGTGCTCGCCAAGCTGTGGGCCGACTTGAGCGTCGAGCAGGTGTTCCGCACCGACGTGCTGACCCTCGGCGCGCTCGGCGCCCGCTTCGTGCGCGACCTGTCGCTTGGCGGCATCATCGGCGGCGGCACCGTGCAGTCGCTGCTCGACACCACGCCGCTGCGCGCCTTCATGGCCGCGCACCTGCCGCTGGCCGGCATCGGCGAGTCGATCCGCGCCGGGCATCTGTACGCGCTGGCGGTGTCGGCGACCAGCTACCACTCCGGCAAGTCGTTCACCTTCATCCAGGGCCGCAAGGGCCACCCGCTGTGGATCAAGAGCCGCCGCGTCGCGCTGCCGGTGACGCTCACCAGCGACCACATCTGCGCCTCGGCGGCGATCCCGATCGTCTTCCCGCCGGTGCGCATCGCCTCGGAAGCCGGCGAGTGCTGGTTCGGCGACGGTGGCATGCGCCTGGTGACGCCGTTCAGCCCGGCCATCCGGCTCGGCGCCGACCGCATCTTCGCGGTCGGCATCCGCTGCCAGAGCTCGGCCGACGCGCTGTCGCGCGCCGAGCTGCACACCGACGAGGAGTCGCACGCCGGACTCGGGCCGATCCCGCGCCCACCGCTGGCGCAGATCTGCGGCGTATTCCTCAACGCCATCTTCCTCGATCACCTGGATACCGACCTCGATCACCTGCGCCGCATGAACGAGCTGATCGCCAACGGCCACCACGGCGGCAACGGGCGGCGCAAGCGCGGGGCGAACGTCCAGGAGCCGATGCGGCGCATCGAGCCGCTGGTGATCAACCCGTCCGCCGACCTCGCCATCGTCGCCGCCGCCTTCGCACACAAGATGCCGCTGGCGGTGCGCTACGTCCTCGACGGCCTCGGCACGCCCGACGCCCAGAGCGCCGATCTGATGAGCTACCTGCTGTTCGACTCGTCCTACACCCGCGCGCTGATCGACGTCGGCTACCAGGACGCCGCCGCGCGCATCGACGAGATCGAGCAGTTCCTGCTGCAGTAGCGCTTCCCCCTCTGAAAAAGGGGGGCTTTGCCCGGCAATGTGCCTCAGCAGCGAAGTGCGCGGGCGAGGCTGTCAGGCTGTTAGGCGGCTCGCTGTCAGGGGCTCGGATCCTTCTGCCCTTCTGCCCTGACCTGAAACTTCACGCACAGGAGCAAGGCCAACCACCAAGGCACCAAGACACCAAGCGGACCTCAGACCTTGGTGCCTTGGTGTCTTGGTGGTGATCTTCTCAGCGGCGAGGACGCGCGTTTCTCGCCCGAGTGTTCCGGC
>JANRJF010000015.1:0-21515 GCA_033764095.1 Deltaproteobacteria bacterium
ACCTGCCGGGACCGCTGTGCCGCGAGTGATGCGCCAATTGCGCAGGTAGCGATCGTAGCGCGGCCCTCCGTGGCCGCCAGACGATCAAGCGGCGGCCACGGAGGGCCGCGCTACTACTGCCCATGATGCAACGACAGCCGAGCAACGAGAACGAGGGATGGCATGGCTGAGCTGCGACGAGTGCAAGCGACTGCGCCGGTGGACGAGGTGGTCCGCATCCTCAACGAGGACGGCGGCGTCATCATCGAGCAGCTCATCGACGCGTCGACGGTCGCCGCGATCAACCGCGAGCTGGATGGCTGGGTGGAGGGCGCCGACCCGGCGATGCGCCATCTCAACCCCGCGATCCAGATGTTCTTCGGCGACCGCACCAAGCACGTCGGCGGCATCGCCGGAAAGTCGCGCAGCTTCGCCACCGCGGTGATGATCCACCCGCTGCTGCTCGGCCTCTGCGACGCCATCCTGGCGCCGTCGTGCGCCACCTATCAGTTGAACCTGGCGCACCTGATCGTGCGCGGACCCGGTGCCGAGGCCCAGCTCCTGCACCGCGACGAGCTGGTGTGGAACCTGGTGCCGCGACCGCACCCCGAGCTGCAGCTCGCCTCGATCGTCGCGCTGGTCGACTTCAGCGCCGCCAACGGCGCGACCCGCGTCGTCCCCGGCAGTCACCGCTGGAGCCATGAGCGCGAGGCGCGGCGCGCGGAGATCGCCGACGCCGACATGGCGGCTGGCTCGGCGGTCGTCTACCTCGGCTCGACCATCCACGGCGGCGGCGCCAACTCCACCGCCGACGCGTGGCGGCGCGGCGTGCACCTCAGCTACACGCTCGGCTGGCTGCGCACCGAGGAGAACAACTACCTCGCCGTCCCCCCGGCGGTCGCCCGCACGCTGCCGCGCCGCTGCCAGGAGGTGCTCGGCTACGCCGTGCACGACGCGTTGCTGCACGGCGGCGGCTACCTCGGCATGGTCGCGCTGCGCGATCCGCTCGAGTTGCTGGACGAGAACGCGCTCTGACGTGCGCGCGGGTTGCCGATGAGAGGGATCGCCCTCGCCACCTTCCTGATCGGGTCGATTCCGTTCGTTCTGTGGCGACCGGCGGTCGGCGTCCTGCTGTGGATCTGGGTCAGCGTGATGAGCCCGCATCGGCTGACCTGGGGCTTCGCGCACGATTTCCGCTGGGCGTATCTCATCGCGGTCGCCACTCTCGTCGGGCTTGTCGTCTCCCGCGAGCCGCGCCGACTGCCGGTCACGCCGGTCACGGCGGTGCTGGCGCTGATGGTCGCCTGGATGACGCTCAGCACCTGCTTCGCCATCGACATCCCCCTGTCGATGCGGATGTGGGAGCGCGTGATGAAGATCGTCTTCATGGTCTTCATCGCGCTCTACGTCCTGCACAGTAAACGGCACGTCCAGGCCCTCATCTGGGTGGTCGCCGGCTCGATCGCCTTCTACGGCGTCAAGGGCGGCCTGTTCACGCTCGCCAAGGGCGCGCAGCACCGCGTGTACGGGCCGCCGGGATCGTTCATCGAAGAGAACAACGCGCTGGCGCTCGCCACCATCATGACGATCCCGCTGCTCTACTACGCGGTGCAGCGCGCGCCGACGCTTTGGGCGCGTTGGGGACTGGCCGGCGCCATGGTGTTGTGTGGTTTCTCCGTACTCGGCTCGCATTCGCGCGGCGGGTTGATCGCGCTGGTCGTCATGCTCGCGTTCCTGTGGTGGCAGAGCCGCGGCAAGTGGGTCGTCGGCGTCCTCCTGGGGGTCCTGGTTGCCGCGGCGATCGTCTTCATGCCGGCGAAGTGGGTGGAGCGCATGCAGACGATCGCGGCCTACGAACAGGACGCGTCGGCCATGGCGCGCGTGAACGCCTGGGAGATGGCGTACCGCGTCGCCAGCGATCGCCCGCTCGGCGGCGGCTTCGACCTGGGCAGCGCGGCGGTGTTCGCCCGCTACGCCCGCGACCCGAGCGTGCCCCACGCGGCGCACAGCATCTACTTCCAGGTGCTCGGCGAGCACGGCTTTGCGGGGCTGGGGCTCTATCTCCTGCTGTGGATCCTGGTGTGGCGCGACACGGCGTGGATCATCCGCCGCTCGGGCGACAGCGAGACGCTCGGCTGGGCCTCCGATCTCGCCCGCATGATCCAGGTGAGCCTGGTCGGCTTCTTCGTCGCCGGCGCGTTCCTGAGCCTCGCCTACTACGATGTGCCGTACAACCTGCTGGTCGCCGTCGTCCTGACCCGCGGGCTGGTCGAAGCCGAGCTCTGGCCGGTGCGCTACTCCTCGGCCAGGTAGTACGCGAGCAGCGCGATCGCCGCCGCGTTGCGGCGCAGGTCCTCGGGGCGGATCTTGTCGAGCGTGTCGGCGGCCGTGTGGTGGATGTCGAAGTAGTGGCGGCCGTCCGGCTCGAGGTCGTAGCCGGCGGCGCCGCCGCTGACGATCGGTTCGACGTCGGCGCCGTAGGCGTGCGGCAGGAAGCGGCGGATGTCGAAGCGCGCGAAGGCCGGCAGCAGCGGCGCCATCGCCTGCACGCGCGCCTCGTTGCCGACGCCGAGCGCGTCGGGCGCGCCCATGCCGTAGTCGGTCTCGAAGGCGGCGACGTGCGGCTCGCGGCCGTACTGCCGATGGTAGGCGCGCGCGCCGGCGAGCCCGTACTCCTCGCCGGTGAACAGCACGACGCGCACGGTGCGGCGCGGCGTCAGGCCGCTGCGCCGGAGCAGCCGCAGCGCCTCCATCACCGCGACGCAGCCGGCACCGTCGTCGGAGGCACCCTGCCCGACGTCCCACGAGTCGATGTGCGCGCCGAGCAGGACGATCTCGTCCGGGCGCTCGCGGCCGCGCAGCTCGCCGATGGCGTTGGCGCTCGGTGCATCGGGCAGCTGGTGCGCGCCGAGCGACAGCTCGACCTCGACCGCGCCGCGCTGCAGCAGACGCGCCAGCAGGTCGGCGTCCTCGATCGACACCGCCGCGGCGGGGATCTTCGGCGCGCCGGCGTCGTATAGCAGCGCACCGGTGTGCGGCGTGCGCAGGCTGACCGCGGTGACCGAGCGCACCAGCACCGCGCGCGCCCCCCGCGTGGCCGCCTGTGAGGCGGCGTGCAGGCGTGCCTGCACGCCCTGACGGTAGCCGGGATCGTCGTGCGCCGCGTCGAACGGCGGCAGCCGGTGGTTGACGAAGGCGATCGTGCCGTCGAGCCGCGCCGTGCTGGCGCGCAGCGCGTCGAGGCTGTCGAAGCCGACCAGCGGCGCGCGCAGCCGGCCGCTGGTGCCGACCGTGCCGCCGAGGCCGAGCAGTGCCATCGGCCGGTCGATCGGCTGCACGATGCGTCCCTGCTCGGCACCGCGCACCCAGTGCGGCACCATCACCGGCTGCAGCCGCACGGCGTCGAGCCCGTCGGCGCGCATCTGCTCGGCCGCCCAGGCGAGCGCCTGGGTCAGCTCGGGCGAGCCGGTGATGCGCGGACCGTAGAGGTCGGCGAGCGTCGTCAGGCGCTGCCAGCCGAAGTCCGGCGACTCGGCCGACGCGGCGGCGATGCGCACCGCCGCCGCGTCGAGCCGCGCCAGTGCCGCGGGCGGGCTCGTCGGAGGCGGCTCGGGTGGCGTGCTGGCGGCGCAGGCCGCCAGCAGCAGGACGGCGCCGCACAGGTACCGGGTCGCGCTCACAGGTAGCTCAGCCACGGCGAGTCACTGCGCCGTTTCACCTCCGCGAACCAGCGGCAGAGGGGATAGAGCGCCAGCACCACCGCGATCCAGAGGCCGTAGACCGCCCACAGCGAATAGCCGAGCGGCTCGCCGGCGGCGAACGGATGCGCGACGGCGGCGACCCCGAGCATCGGCCAGGCGAGCGCGATGGCGCCGAGGTGAATGAACAGGAGATGCAGGACGTAGTAGAAGAGCGGCACGCGTCCGTAGATGGCGACCCGTGCGGCCCAGGGCCCGAGCGGACGGTCCATCGCGGCGAGCAGGCAGAGCGCCGGCCCGAGCGTCATCGCCAGGTAGAGGAGCGACGGCGGGTATTTCTCGCAGTCGAGGAACGAGAGCAGCGCGCGCAGCCAGCCGCCGTCCAGCGACCAGGGCAACGGGTCGCCGTACAGATTGGCCGCGCGCAGCAGGACGAATCCCGCGGTCACCCCGACGCCGACGCGCAGAAAGCGCGCGCGTCGTTCGACGCGCGGCAGGGCGGCCCACGGACCGATCACGTAGCCGGCCGCCATCACCCCCACCCACGGGATGAGCGGATAGACGACGAACCAGCGCGCGCCGCTGAACGGCTCCAGCCGTCCGAACTCGTGCAGCAGCAACCACAACCAGCGCAGGCCGCCGAGTTGGTCGGCCTCGACGCCGTCGAGCAGGTTGTGGCCGGCGACCAGCCCCAGCGCGAACGCGGCGATGGCGCCGCGCGGCAGCCAGACCAGACCGGCCAGCACGACCATGGAGGCGCCGATGGCCCAGATCACCTGCAGCACGAGGATCTCCGGTCCGACGTAGAAGATCCACACCAGCCGCACCAGCGTGACTTCGAGCACCGCCAGCCACACCCCGCGCGTCAGCAGGTAGCGCGACAGCGCCCGTGTCGTCCCCAGCTGCCGGCCGTGCAGATAGGCGGCCATGCCGGCCAGCAGCACGAATACCGGGGCGCAGAAATGCGTGATCCAGCGGGTGGCGTAGAGCGCCGGACCGGCGCTGTGCATATCCACCTCGGAGCCGACGAAGGTGCGCGAGTGGTCGAGCGCCATGACGATCATCACCAGGCCGCGCAGCCAATCGATCGCCTGGTTGCGCTCGGAGGTCATCGCCCGCTTCCCATCATTCTGCGCGCCCCGTCGCCGCGGCGGTGCCGGTCCACAGCTCGGCGATCGAGTGATCGGCCGCCTTGCGCACGACGACGTCGGCGCGCGCCGCCGATGGTGCGATGTGATCGTGCAGGTTGGGCGCGTTGATCGTGTCCCAGGTAGCGACCGCGATCTGGCGCACCTGCTCGGGCGGCAGCGAGGCGAACGGATGGTAGAAGGACGCCGGCTGCGCGGCCGCCTCGGCGGTCAGACGCTCGAAGCGCGCGACGAACCAGCCGCGGACGACCTCCTCCTCGGCATCCACATACACGGCGAGATCGAGCGCGTCGGCCGCCGGCGGCTGCAAGGCGACGATGCCCTCGATCAGAATCACCGCCGCGGCGGCGATCGCCTCGCTGGCGTTGGGTACGATGTCGTAGACGTCGTGTGAGTAGACCGGCACCGCCGCGGCCTGGCCGGCGCGCAGGCGCTGCAGCGCGGCGCGCATCGCCGCGCTGTCGTAGCTCTCCGGAAAACCCTTGCGCATCAGCAGCCCTTGCGCGTTCAGCGCGTCGTTGGCGAGTAGGAAGCTGTCGGTCGACAGCACCTGTACGCTCCGACCCGCCGCCGTCAGCCCCGGCGCGAGGGCGCGCACGATCGTCGTCTTACCCACCGCCACCGGCCCGGCGACGCCGACCAGGAACGGCGCGGTGGTCGCGCGCGTGCACACGAGATCGATCAGGGCGGCGATCGAAGCGGCCATGTCAGGTTGCCGCCGTCGGCATGGCGCCGGCTTACCGCACAGCGACGGGCGGATTCCAGATGCGTCGGCCGGGCCCTGCACGACCTTGGCGGCGCAATGCGCGACAACGCTGGTGGTCCAGCGTCGTTGCGCGGCGGTGCGGTCGGTCACCCAGCGCCCGCCCCGCCATTGCCGGGCCTAGGAACACCAACGAGCGAATGGGCTGCCCGAAAGCGCGCTATCGCGCCGCGCTGGCGCGCCGGCAGGCGCTGCGGGCGCTGCGGCCCGTCACGAGACGGCATCGTCGCGCACGAAGGCGAAGCGGTAGCCGTTCAGGTGCAGACGCGGCAGCACGCGCAGATTGCGGGCGAACACGTACATGCCGATGACTCCGCTCAGCACGTCGCCGGTGATCTCGAAGACCGGCTCGTAGGTCGCCAGCACCTCCGGCGACAGCCCCGCGGTGACGCCGATGGCCGTGATCACCAGGCCGAAGACCGCCACGGTCACCAGGATGGCGACGAGCGGCGGCAGCGTGTAGCGCGAGCCGCGCCACAGCACGGCCCACACGAGCTTGGCCCATTCGCTGCGGGACAGGGTGGCGGGATCGACTTCGACGAGCGGTCCGTCTGGCGGCATCGGCTCCTCCGGTCGACGACGATAGATGCGCGGGCGGCGTGACACTGCAAGCGTGTCCGGCAAGAGGGGGACGATCCGTCGGTGATCAGGACCGCACTGTTCAACGCTGGTCCGGTCTGGTTGGATCGTGCGGTGCCCGGCTGGCGGCGTCTTGCGGCAGCGGGGAAGGAGGACGGATGAGGCTCGGACGCATCGGACCCTGTGGCGCGCACTTCGTCCTCGCTGGCGTCGCCCTGCTGGCGCTCGCCTGCGGCAGCGGCGGCGGGAACAACGACGATGAGCAGACGCTCAGGGAGGCATTGCGCGGCTTCGGGCAATTCTCCGTCGTTCGTCTCGATACCGCGGCGCTGGCGCGTGTGTCCAGGCCGAGCAGCCGATCACCCTGCCGTTCGCGCGCGCGGACGGCGGCGTGGTCGAGCGCGAGGTGCGACTGACGCTGCGCAATCTGCGCAATCCGGCCCTGACGGAATTCGTGCTCAAGGATGGCGCCGCGGGCAGCGGCTCCAGCATGCCCTTGCCGGCGCCGGCGACCTACCAGGGCACGGTGCGCGACGGCGGCGTGGCGGTGGCCACCGTCACCGCCGCCGCCGTCGAGGGCAGCATGCTGGTGGCGCCCGAGGGCTGGTCCTTCATCGAGCCCCTCGAACCGCAGCTACGACTGCACGAGGTCGAGCCGGGCGCGCGCCGCCGCCTGCTGCGGAAGTACAATCACATCGTCTACAACACCAGGAGGACCGCGCCCGACCAACTGCCGAGGGACGACCCGGGCCGGCCACCGGTGGTGGTGGGACCGCCGCAGCCGCCGGCGCCGCTGGTCATGTCCGTCGTCGCCGACGGCGACGCGGCGCTGTGGCGCGCCTATCCCCTCGACTCGGTGATGCCGTTCTGGCTCAAGCAGGAGACGCTGCTGAACGGCGTCGACTGGCTGTACAACTGCGTCGAGCCGGACGCCAACGCCGCCAACGCCTACGCCGAGTGCGACAACCAGTTCGACGGCGGCTCCGGCGCCTTCCAGGCGCGCGTGCGCATCGATCGCCTGGAGGTGTGGACCAGCGGCGGGCCGACGGCGCCGACCCGGCGCGCGGTGCTGAATCAGTCGGCCGCCATGACCCATCAGTCGTCCCCGCTGTGCTGCGGTCCGCCGCACACCGCCGGACGCTCCAGCATCGTGCACTTCTTCTCCGGCACCGCATTCACCGACGGCGCCGGCGAGGCATTCGGCATCGGCGGTCTCAACTACTACGGCCCGCGCTGCCGGGAGGACGCCGGCACCGGCCTCTGCCATCACGCCGTGTCGCAGCTCGTGGCCAGCCAGTCGCCCTCGTTCACCTTCAACGGCACCGCCTTCGAGCAGCTGGCGCTCGTCGCCCACGAGATCGGCCACAACAACAACGCCAACGACATCATGCAGTTCGAGCCGGTGTGCTGGCTCTTCGACACGCAGTGCGGTCAGACGCTCATGTTCACCGCGAACGGATTCAACGGCGAGATGCTGTTCCTCTACGTCCCGCTGGTCGCCGAGATGGAGATGGGCCCGCTGATGGCCAGCCAACTCCCGCGCGCGCCCGGCTGAGGCGAAACGCCGCGCGCCCACCCCAGTAGTGTGAATGAGCCGTCTGGGACTCGAACCCAGGACCCTCTGCTTAAAAGGCAGATGCTCTAACCGCCTGAGCTAACGGCTCGTGAGGGATTCGGGTAGCACAGCGGCGCCCGCGCCTGGAAGGCAGTGGCCAACAGTCGTTGTGCCGTTGTGTCGTTGTGGTGAGAAAGCGCCGGCGGGGACACGCACCAACTCAGCGTGCGACCGCCAGCTCGATCGGCAGGAAGCCGGGATCGACCGGCGCCGGTGACAGGCGCTCGCCGTCGTCGGCGGCGAAGGCGTAGATGCCGGGGCCGCAGGACGGGCCGAAACACGGATCGGGGTAGAAGAGCACGTTGGTCGGCAGGTCGATGGCGAGGTCGTTGACGTGCTCGAACGCGAAGGTGTTGTGGGTCGCGAACTCGGGATGGCTGGTGAGCGTCAGGTGCGATGACGGGCCGGGGCCGAACTCGGTGTGGGTGATGAGCCAGAACGCGTCGGGGCCGGCCGCCGCGAAACCGCCGACCTCGGCGCCGGTGGCGATCGGCAGCTCGCGCGCCACCAGGGTGCGCAGGTCGACGACCTGGTAGCCGCCGCCACCCTGCATGAGCGGGCGCGGCTCGGCGACGTAGAGCGCGCCGGCGGCGCAGTCGACCGGCATGTCGAAGGCCGGCCGCTCGGCGAGCGCGATGCCCTGGATGCCGGGCGTGGCGGAATCGACATCGACCAGGCGCTCGCCGTTCGGGCGATCGAGATCGATCACCGCGATCACCGCGCCGGGCGGCGACGGCACCTCGGTCTGGTGATCGACGCGCCGCAGCTGCACGAAGACGCGCCGGCCGCAGGTGGCGAGGTGCAGCACTTCCGGCACGCCGTCGGCGTCGGCGAGCGGGGTGAGATCGATCGCCATCGTGTCGCGCGTCAGCAGGTCGATCTCCAGCAGCTCGGCGCGGCCATACTGGCCGACCACGGCGGTGCGCGCGCCCACCAACGCAACGTCGCGCGGGTCGGCGGCGCGCTGGAGCTGGATCGGCTCGCCACGCGCCAGCGTGAGCGCATCGACGACGCT
The DNA here is from genome assembly GCA_033764095.1 of Deltaproteobacteria bacterium. GTDB lineage: Bacteria > Desulfobacterota > Binatia > HRBIN30 > CADEER01 > JBDTMT01. The sequence goes on from JANRJF010000015.1 coordinate 8,798, forward strand.
GACGGCGTCGATCGACGGATGCACGATCAGGCAGCGGCCGGCGCCGCAGCGTGCGCTGGCGATGTCGGACCCGAGGTCGGCGGACGCGCGCAGCGTCCACGGCGCCAGCAGATCGAGCGAGGCGATCCTGCCCGCGCGGCTGAGCGCGACCAGGCGCGGCGGCGGGCAGCCGCTCAGCGCCGCGTTGACCGCCGCGATCAGGTCGCTGACCGACACCGGACCGTCGCCGTCGGCGTCGGCCGCCGGACAGTCGGCGAGCGGCGCTTCGCCGAGCGCGATGCGAACGCCGCGTACGATCTCGTCGACGGTGACGGCCGCGTCGGCGTTGCAATCGCCGGGACAGGCGGCGGCGGGAAGCGGCAGCAGCGTGCACAGGGCGACCAGGGACAGCATGGTCGCCAGCCGGGTTGCGCCAGCGCGGCTGCGCGGCGCTGCGCCGGGCACGGAGCTGGAGCCCTGCGCCACCGGAAGATCCATCACCAGGCTTTGCATCCAAGGTCCGCCGAACCGCCTATCGCCTATCGCCGCCTTGCCCGGCAAATCACTTCGGACCCCATCCTGACCTTCCCCCGCGCCGCGGGGGAAGCAATCGGATGCAGGCAGGCCATGTGCCACAGGGCTTGCTGGTCATGTTCCTGCCCCCGCGCAGCGGGGCGTCAGGATGGGGGGCCTGAACTGAATGCTTGGGCGACGCCGCCTATCGCCTGTCGCTGATCGCCTATCGCCGGAGGCTCTGCCTGAAGTGCTCTGCTGGTTCCGACACCATAGGCGATCCGCGATCAGCGCGGCTTTGTACCATAGAGGTGCGAAGCCGCATCACCAGGCGCGGCCGAGGCGGGCGGCGACGGCGGCGCGCAGGCGGGCGGGGAACTCGGCGGCGCGCTGCTCGGCGTCCACGGCGGCGGCGAGCGCGTCGGCGTCGGCGCGCAACTGCGCGGCCATGGCGCGCACCGTGTCGGGCGCGCAGCTGCCGATGCCGCGTCGGCTGGCGACCACCTGCGCGGGCTGCACCTCGCGCCACAGCTCGTCGGCGCTCACAGCGAGCGGCCGGCCGACGGCGGCCTGGAAGGCGGCGGCGAGCGCGTCGGGGAACGGCTGCCCGGCGTTGACCTGGCGGCTGATCGTCGCGCCGACGATCTCGTGCGCCATCCGCGCATCGACCCCCTCGCGCAGCAGCAGCAGGTCGCCGAGCTCGGTGCCGTAGGTGTGGCCGTGGTGCGCCGCGTCGCGCAGGCGGCCGAGGTCGAAGGTCAGGCGCTCGAGCACCTCGCCGAGCAAGCGCAACAGGCCGCCGACCGAGGCCAGTCCGCGCGGCAACGCGTCGTACGAGGTGTTGCGGTTGTCGATCTGGCCGGAGGGCGTCTGGTTGGTGGCGATGACGCTCATCAGCAGGCCGTCGAGCTCGCGCGCCTGGCCGCGGATGAACGACAGCGCGTAGGGGTTCTTCTTGTTGGGCATGATGACGCTGGCGCGACAATGCTCGTCGGCGAGCGCGACGTAGCCGAACTCGTCGGTCGCCCACAGCTGCAGCTCCTCGGCGAGCCGCGCCGTACCGGTGGCGACCGACACCAGGATGCCCATCAGATTCATCGCCGCATCGGGGCGCCACATGGCGTCGCGGCTGTGCAGGTTCACCTGCGCGAAGCCGAGCAGCGCGCGCATGCGCTCGCGGTCGAGCGGCAGGCGGGCGCCGTTGGTGCTGGCGGCGCCGGCCGGCGACTGGTCGAGCAGTGCCGCCTCCAGCGCCAGGCGCTGCGCATCGCGCCGCAGCGGCGCGGCGAAGCCGAGCAGGAAGTGCCCGAGCGTGGTCGGCTGCGCGTGCTGCAGGTAGGTGAAGTCCGGCATCACGTCGGCGGCGTGGCGCTCGCCGAGCGCGGCGAAGCCGCGCAGCAGCGCCGCCAGGTCACGGCGCAGGTCGGCCAGGGCGACGCGCTGGTGGATCAGCCACCCGAGCGTCAGCGCCTCGCGCCGCGCGCGCCCGGCGTGCAGCCAGCCGGCGACGGCCGGCACGCGGCGCTGCAGCTCGGAGTCGCGGTTGTTGTAGAGATCCCCCCACTTGGCCTCGAGCTGCAGCGCGGCGATGCCAGCGTCGTGCAGGTCGACCAGGGCGCCGAGCAGTGCGTTGGCCGGCGCGGTCGGGATCACGCCGACCTCGGCGAGCATCAGCACATGCGCCAGGTCGGCGTAGCTGATGCCTTCGTAGAGCACGCCGGCGTACTCCAACTCGCGGCGGAAGGCGGTGTCGACCAGCAACGCCGACGGCGGACGCTTCAGCCGTCCGCCGGCGTCGAGATAGCGCGCCGTATCGGTGTCCTTGCCCTGGCTCATGCGACGTACTCGCGCGCCGTATGCCCGGCCAGGCGGCCGTGCACCAGCGAATCCGTGATGCCGTTGCCCATCAGACGATTGCGCCCGTGCAGCCCGCCGACCATCTCGCCGGCCAGGAACAGCCCCGGCACGCGCGTGGCGCAGCGCGCATCGACCGCGAAGCCGCCCAGGTAATAGTGCAGGAAGGGAAACACCAGCACGTCCTCGCCCATGCGCTGGTGCCGCTCCAGATACTGCACCAGTTTGGGGAAGTGCCGGCGCAGCGCCTCGGGCGCGACGTCGCTCAGCGTCAGCCGGAAGCCCGGCGAGCCGTCGTCGAGACGCACGGCGCGACCGGCCTCGGCGCACGCGAACATGTGCTGGGTCAGCGCGTAGCGGTCCTGGCCGATCGCGCCGATCTCGGCGCCGTCGCGATCGAGCAGCCGCACCGGGAAGTTGACGATGCTCTCCGGCACGCAGCGGCCGACCGCCTCGTGACCGCTCTCCGCCAGGCCGTACGGCTGGAACTGGTAGTAGTCGGGGTGGATCAGCGGCAGGCCGCGCGCCGCCAGCGTGTCGAACAGCACGTGGTTGTCGTTCGCCGGGTTGGTGGTCGGACGGGCGCGGCGCTGCGCCTCGCGCCAGGTGATGCCGCCGGTACAGCAGACCACGGCGCGCGCCCGCCAGCGCTCGCACCCGCCGCCGGCGCGCTCGACCTGCAGGGCGACGCCCCGCTCCAACGGCTCGACGTCGACGACGCGGGCATGGTCGGCGACATGCACGGCCGCCGCGCGCACCCGCGCCAGCAGCACCTTCATGATCGCCGGGCCGATCTGGTCGCGCGCCGAGACGATGCGCGGCTCGCTGAGCCCGCCGGCCATGCGCCGCACCACCTCACCGCCGGCGTCGCGATCGAGCTCCAGGCCCCACTCGACCAGGCAGTCGATGGTCTCCTGCACGTGGCCGACGAAGGCGGCGATGCGCGCCGGGTCGAGCGCCTCGCGCGCCGAGCGGCGCATGTCCTCGCCGAAGCGCTGCAGCGCCGCGGCGCCCGGCGGCGGCAGCTGCAGGCCGCCCTGCGCCATGCTGGAGTTGGAACGGCCGAGCGGGCCGTCGGTGAACAGCACCGTGTCGGGCGCGTCGGCGGCGGCGATCGCCGCCATCAGCCCGGCGGCGCCGCTGCCGATGACCGCGATGCCGCAGTCGTTCGACGCGGGCCGGGCGCTCATTCCTGGCGCGCGGCGCGCACCGCGCTGCGCGTGCGGGCGCCGGCCTGCGATTGCGCCCAGGTGCCGCCCGCCGGCGCGTTGCCAGGGGTCAACGCATAGCGCACGCGACGCGCGATCGCGCCGGCGTGGAAAGCGGCGCTGAGCAGCGGGTCGCGCTCGTAGGGAATCGCCGAGACGCGCTGCTTGGTCTGCTCCAGCTCGCGCAGGCGGGCGCGCTCGCCGGCGTGGTTGTTGAGCGCCACGTGCAGCTCGTGGACGAAGAAGCGATCGTTGCGCTGCGGCCGCGCCACCGCCTCGGCGTGGCGCGGGTCGCCGGTCAGGTCGTAATATTGGATGAGCGGCAGGTTGACGTCGGAGAAGGCCGACAGCTTGACCCACAGCCACGAACGGCCGTTGACCTCGAGCAGCTTGTACTCGCCGTCGCGGTGGTCGCGCTTGTACTCGACCTGGCTGATGCCGACGAAGCGCATGGCGTTGAGCAGGTTCTCGGCGTGCCGCACGACGTGCGCGGGCAGCGTCACGCTCTCCGCCAGGCTGGCGACCCCGTGGTGGTACGGATACTGGGTCAGCTTGCGACCGGTGTAGCAGCGCTGCACGACGCCGTCCTGCCCGCTGTAGGTGCCGACGGTGTAGAGCTCGTCGGGCTCGCCCGGGATGTTCTCGGCCACCTGGAACTCGCGGCCGGGATAGTCGCGCGCGATCGTCTCCACGCAGCGCGCCAGGCCGGCGGCGTCGTCGAGCAACTGCAGGCGGAACACCCAGTCGCCGGCGTTGGCGCCGCGCGCCGACGGCTTGACGATCAGCGGATAGCGGAAGCCGACGACGTCGGGCTGCTCGCCGCCGCGGAACAGCACGTGGCGCGGCGTCGGCATGCCGACCTGGTCGGCGTATTGGTACTGCCAGTTCTTGCCGTCGATCTTGAGCCCGATCTCGGCCGAAGCGGGGATCCAGTAGCGCGCCTCCAGCCGCTGACGGCCGACGATGATCGCTTCCAGGTCGATGTCGGTGGAGGGGAACAGGACGCCCTTGCCGTCGAAGCGCTCGGCCAGGCGCGCCAGGCCGTCGAGCACCGTCTCGCCGCGGCTCGGGCGGTAGGTGACGCAGGTGCGCAGGAAGCGCGACAGGCGGCTGATCATCGGCGGCCAGTTGCGCACCACCGCGACGGTCGGCACGCCGGCCAGGCTGAGCGCGTGGATGATGCCGATGCCGGCCGCGCCCGGGTCGAGCACGACGGCGGGATTGCGCAAGCGCTCGCTCATGATCTGACGGGATGTAGCGTCACCCGCTGCCGCCGCGCAACGCGCGCGGCGCGGCGGCTCAGCGCGGCATGGTGTCGGCGCGCAGCCCCTGGCGCATGGTCTCCAACGCGATCACCTCGGCGGGGGGGATGTTGCCGAGGTTCACGTTGGGACCGAAGTGCTTGATCATCCACACCTGCTGCGCCTTCTGCGGCGCCTCGAACATGAGCTGCGCGGTGTCGATCTGGGTCTCGATCTCGTCGATCAGGCCGGTGCGGATCTCGCCGCTGCCGCGGTAGAGCCCGACGGTGCCCGACTCGCGTCCTTCGGTGATCACCTTCCAGGCGCCGGCCTCGAGCTCGGCTTTGATCTGCCGCACCCAGCGCGACGGCGACACCACCACCGCCTCGTCCTTGCTGCCGACCTCGGAGAGCACGGTGAAGTCCTTGGCCAGCCGGCTGATGTGGCGCAGCTTGTCCTCGGCCGCCAGCTCGACGACACCGTCGGAGATCTCCAGCAGCTTGATGCCGCGGTCCTTGAGGAAGGCGACGTAGTCGTCCACCTGGCCGCGCTGCAGCGCCAGCTCGAACAGGCTGCCGCCGCAGTAGATGTCGATGCCGTGCCGCTGGCAGAGGGCGATCTTGGCGTCGAGGTTCTCGGTCACCACCGCGGTGCCCCAGCCGAACTTGATGATGTCGACGTACGACGCCGCGACCTCCAGCAGGTTCTCGACCTCGGCCAGCGACATGCCCTTGTCGAGCACGTGCGTCAGGCCCGCCTGGCGCGGCTTGGTGGTGCGCTTCGGATCCTGAAACAGTTCCTGCAGTCGATTGGTGTAACGCGGCACGCGGCCCCCCGGCGGAGAAGGAAAACATCGGCACGCTACCACCCGCCGCACGGTTACAGAAGCGGATTCGACCGCGCACATGGTATGTGGCCGCGGCGCGGCAGCGGTGCTAAGCCGGCGGCGCCGATGCCCTACCCGGTCCTGCTCTTCGGGCTGTTCCGCACCATCGTGCGCTTCACCCGCCATGCCCCGACCGGCCAGGTGAAGGAGCCGACCTGGCGCCCGGCGATGAACCAGCTGCGCGGTCGCGCCCAGGCGTTGCTGGGCGAAATCGAGTTCGGCTTCTTCCTCGATGCGCTCTACGACGCCAGCCTGGCGCTGGCCAAGGCGCGCGGCGCGGAGCAGCGCGAGACGCCGATCGCCGAACGCTACCGGCGCGCCCTCGCCCGGCTCGGGGTCGAAGGCGCCGATGCCGACGCCACCGCCGCCCGCCTCGCCACACTCCAGCTCGAGGCGCTGCTCGCCAACGTCGAGCTCCCCACCGCCCACGCGGCGCTGCTGCGCGAGCTCGCCGCCACCCGCCGGCTGGCGGTGATCTCGAACTTCGACGACGGCCCGACCGTGCACGCGCTGCTCGAGCGCCTCGGGCTCACCCCGCTGCTCGCCGCGACCGTGGTGTCGGTCGAGGTGGGGCGGCGCAAGCCGCATGCGGAGATCTTCGCGGCCGCCCTGCGCCAGCTCGACGCCGCCCCCCGCGACGCGCTGATGATCGGCGACAGCCTGACCGACGATGTCGCCGGCGCGGCCGCCGCCGGCATCGACACCGTGTGGGTGAACTGGGACGGCATCGCGCTACCGGCGGGTGGGGTGCGGCCGACATACGAGGTGAGAGAGTTGGTGCACCTGCGCGCTCTTCCCCCCTTTGGAGATATTCCCCCCTTTGAAAAAGGGGGGTGAGGGGGGATTTCTCCCTCACCCTATATTCGCAACCGCGCCGCTCGCACCGATGCCCTGCTTCGAAAATCCCCCCTGGCCCGCCTTTTTCAAAGGGGGGAAGGCCCGCGGGAATCGATGAACGTCGTCGCGCTCAACCTCGCGGCGCATGCTGCGACGCTCGAGACGCTGACATCCGGCCTCGACGCGCGCATCGCGCACCACGACTTCGCCGTGCCGTGGCAGGAGATCGCGGCGCGGCGCGCCGGGCGCACGGCGAGCGGCTCGCATGCGACGCCGGAGCTGGCGGCGGCGTTGGCGGAGGCGGAGGTACTGCTCGCCTTCGCGCCGCCGCTCGACAGCGCGGCGCTGGCGCCGCGCCTGCGCTGGGTGGAGACGCCGGCGACCGGCGTCGATCAGTTGAACGGCACCGGCCTGCTCGAGCATCACGCGGTGATCGTCACCAGCGTCGGCGGGCTGTTCGCGCCGTGGGTCGCCGAGCATGTCTTCGCGCTGCTGCTCGGGTTGTGGCGGCGGCTCGACCTGATGGTCGCGGCGCAGCAGCGCGGCGCCTGGGCCGGGCGCGACATCGAGCTGCGCGGCCTGCGCGGCGCCACCATGGCGATCGTCAGGCTCGGCAACATCGGCCGCGCCACGGCGCGCGCCGCGCAGGCGTTCGGCATGCGCGTCATCGGCACGCGCCGCAACCACGACGAGGCGGTGCCGCACGTCGACCGCGTCTACCCGCGCCGCGCCCTGCACGAGATGCTCGGCGCCGCCGACGTCGTCGTGCTGGCGGTGGCCGGCACTCCCGACACCGAGCGGCTGATCGGCGCCGCCGAGCTCGCCGCGATGCGTCGCGGCGCGACGCTGATCAACGTCGCGCGCGGCATCGTCGTCGACGAGCGCGCGCTGGCCGCGGCGCTGCGCGACGGCACCATCGCCGCCGCCGGGCTCGACGTCTACGTCGACGAGCCGCCGGCCGCCGACAGCCCGCTCTGGCAAGCGCCGAACCTGCTGATGACGCCGCACATCGCGGTCAACGTCGGCGAGAAGCTGCTGCGCTGCCTGGAGCACTTCGCCGACAACCTGCGGCGTTATCGGCACGGGCAGCCGTTGGTGGATCGGGCGGTGAGGTAGGCTGTTAGGCGGTTACGCGGTTGGGCGGAGGAGATCCCTCTACCATCGCAGACTCCTCCCCTAACAGCCTAACCGCCTAGCAGCCTAACAGCCTTCCCGAGCGCGCCAGCGCCTTGCGCGCGATGCCGCCGAAATACTCCACGTCGTCGCGGGTCGGCAGGAAGAGCGTCGTCCAGCCCAGGCCGGACTCCTTCACGAAGGCGAACATCAGCACGACGCAGGCGGCGGTGTAGGCGACGGCAGTGGCGAGCGAGGCGCCGACGATGCCCTGGCGCGGGATGAGGTAGACGTTCAGCGCGACGTTGGTCGCCAGCGCCAGCAGGCCCGCCGTGGTGTTGACGCGCTGCTTGCCGCGCGCGGTGAAGTCGCGCGTGATGATGACGAAGATCGACATCATGCCGACGCCGACGGCCGCCCAGGGCAGCGGCGCGCCGGCCGGCGCGTAGGGCTGGCCGTACCACAACGTGATGACCCACGGGCCGACGAAGGCGAGCGCCGCGGCGGCGGGAATGGTGACGAACAGCGTGCGCCGGCAGGTCTGCGCGGTGAGCTGGTGGATGCGCTCCTCGGGCAGCGCCGCCAGCTTCGGATAGAGCACCAGGCCGATCGCCTGCGGCACTTCGAGCACCAGCTCGGTGAAGTGCAGGGCGAGCGCGTAGAAGGCGGTCTGCGCCGGGCCGAGGAAGGCCTGCACCATGTACACGTCGATGCGCAGCAGCAGGTGGGCGGTGACCACCTGCACATACGAGCGGATGCCGAACGACAGCATGCGGCCGAGCAGCGCGCGATCGAGCGCGAAGGAGAAGGTGATCGTCTGACTCATGCTGTACAGGAGCCAGAGGATGTTGACCGCGGCGATGACGGTGTAGATCACCACCGCCGCCGGCAGCCCGAGGTGCAGCACCATCACGCAGACCACCACCAGCACCAGGCGGAGCGCCTCGCTCTGCAGCAGGCGGCGATTGTACATGCCGAACTGCCCGGTCGCCTGCAGGATGCTGTACAGGTAGTTGTCGAGCAGCAGCATCGGCACGCGCAGCAGCGCCAGCAGCAGCGCCCAGGTCGGCACGTCGCGCAACACGGTGTGCAGCAGCGAGTCGCGCAGCGCCCAGACGACCACCGCCGAGAGCAGGCCGAGGCCGAGCGCCAGGATGATCGAGTTCGAGGCGACGCGGTCGACGGTCGCCTCCTTGCGGTTGATGAAGTAGACCGTCGCCTGCGAGACGCCGAGCTTGACCAGGGTCAGCACGGTGGACGGGATCAGCAGCACGATCGCCAGCACGCCGCGGTCGATCGGGCCCAGCCAGCGCGCCAGGATGACGCCGCTGATCAACCCGGTGACCGACCAGATGACGCGCGTGCCGAGGATCCCGACGGTGTCCTTCAGCCCCTTGCCGGCTTTCACGCCACCTCCGAGCGCGGCGGCGCGGCGCGGAACAGCGCCGCCAGCTCCTCGATGTTGACGTCGCGGTCGAACATGCGCGCCACCGTCGCGGCGCCGCCGGCTGCGAGGCGCTGGCGCTGCGCCGGGTCGTCGAGCAGCTCGCCGATCACGCGCGCCAGCGCCGCGGCGTCGTTCGGCGCCACCAGCCGCCCGCTCTCGCCGTCGGTCACCAGCTCGGCGATGCCGGAGACGCGCGTCGCCACCACCGGGATGCGCATCGCCATCGCCTCGGCGAGCACGTTGGGGATGACGTCGCGCTTGCCGGAGCGCTCCAGCACGACGCTGGCGAGGACGAAGAGGTCGGCGCCAGCGTAGATCTCGGCGAGGCGCGCCTGCGGCAGCGGACCGGTGAACTCGACCCGCGCCGCGATGCCGAGCTCGCGCGCCAGCTGCTCGAGGCGCTGGCGCTGCGGCCCCTCGCCGACCAGCACCACGCGCAGCGGACGGCCGAGCTGCGCGACGGCGCGCAGCAGGATGTGATGCCACTTGTAGGGCTCCAACCGACCGCAGGTGACGACGCACGGCACGTCGCCGCGCGGCGCGGCGGGCAACGGTTTGAAGCGCTCCAGGCTGACGCCGTGGTAGTTGACCACGACGTGGTCGGCCGCGGCGGGCCCGCCGAAGGCGCGCAGGAACTCGGCGTTGACCTTGGCGCAGGTGACGGCGAAGGCGGCCTCGCGCACCTTCACGCCGAGCAGCCGCGGCACCAGGTAGATGTCATAGGCGTGCGCGCTGAAGCTGAACGGCACGTCGCCGAGCCAGTGCGCCACCAGCGCGACGGTCGCCGCGTAGCTCGCCCAGTGCGCGTGCACGCGGCCGATGCCGCGCCGTTCGAGGTCGCGCGCCAGCCAGGCGGCGAGCGGCACCAGCCACAGCGACTTCAGAAGGTAGAGGACCGGACTGCGATTGAACCAGCCGGCCAGACGTTCGCGGGTCGTCCGCTCGCGATCCGGCGCGTCGGCGCTCACCTGCTCGCGCTGCCAGGCGCGACCGGCGTCGCGATCCGCCCACCACCCCTGCACGACGCGCCGATAGGCGCCGAGATAGCGCCGCGGGGCGCGTGCCAGCCAGGCGAGGTTGGCGCGCAGCACCGCCGCCGACAACGTCTTCGGCAGGTAGCTCACCTCCGCCTGCAGCGCCGCGCCTTCCGGCTGCTGGGTCGAGGTCGACGGCCGCTTGATCGAGTAGATCGCGATGTCGATGCCGCGCTGCCGCAGCGCCAGCACCTCCCACAGCACGAACGTCTGGTGCAGGTTGGGAAAGGCCGGGAAGAGAAAGGCGACGCGGCTCATCAGCTTCGAACCGCTCAACTTGGACTGCAGAAAGGCAAAAGGCAAAGCTGCGGGACGCCCGCTATCAGCTAGCAGCCGTCAGCCGTCAGCCGGGAAAGGCAAAATGCAAAAGTGAGGATTCGACGAGGCCCATCCATTTCAGATGGATCCGACTCGACCCTTTTGCCTTTTGCCTTTTGCTTTCTGCCTTTTGCCTTTCTCGATCACACACTCGACGCCGCACGTGCCTCCACGAGCCGCGCGGTCAGCAGCGGCACGAGGACTTGCCAGTCGCCGACCAGCCCGTAGTCGCAGCTCTTGAAGATGGGCGCTTTGGCGCTCTTGTTGATCGCGACGATGAGGCCGGCGCGGCGCACGCCGACGGTGTGCTCGAAGGCGCCGCGCAGCGCGACGGCGAGGTAGAGCTCGGGGGCGATGGCGCGGCCGGTGATGCCGACCTGATACTGCTTCGGCAGCCAGCCGACGTCGGTGACGTCGCGCGTCGTACACAGCGCGGCGTCGAGCGCCGCCGCCAGCTGCGCGATCACCGGCAGGTGCTCGGCGCCGCCGATGCCCTTGCCGAATCCGACCACGCGCAGGGCGCTGTCGAGCTCGGTCGCGGCTTCGGCATCCTCGCGCCGCTCCAGCAGCGCGACGCGTTCGGCGCCCGCCGGCTCGCTCCAGCGCTCGACCGCGGCGCGGCGCGTCGCGTCCGGCGCCGCGGCGGCGAGCATGCCCGGCCGCACCGTCGCGAGCTCGGGCTGGGTGCGCGAGGCGATCAGGGCCACGACGCTACCGCCGAAGGCGGGTTTGTGCTGCAGCACGGAGCCGGCGGCGTCGAGCGTCAGGTCGATGCACTCGCCGGTGAGGCCGAGCGCCAGGCGCGCCGCCAGGCGCGGCGCGACGTCGCGCCCCCAGACGGTGGCCGGCAGGATCACCAGGCCGAAGGCGTGGCGGCGCAGCACCGCGGCGAGCAGCGCGCTGGCCGACTCGACGCCGGCGAGATGCGCGGCGTCGTCGGCGACGATGACGCGCTCGGCGCCGTGCGCCGCCAACGCGTCGACGTGCCGTGCCGCGACGGCACCGGCGGCCAGCGCGACGACGCCGCCGTGCAGGCGCGTCGCCAGTTGCGTCGCCTTGGCCAGCAGCTCGAAGCTCACCGGACAGAGCGCGTCGCCGCGCGCCTCGGTGACCACCAGCACGTCGCGCGCGCCGCGGCGCGGCGGCGCGGTCGGCTGCGGCAGCGGCGCCGGCGCCGGGCGGGTGGCGGTCCAGGTGCCGAACAGGCCGTGCCCGAGCAGGCGGGTCACCAGACCCTCGACCTGCGCCTGCGGCGAGCCGGCGTCGATGATCTCGCGCTTGCGCGGCTCGTCCACCGCTTCGAGGTCGGTCACCCAGGTCGGCGAGCCGGCGGCGCCGACCGTCGCCGCGTCGAGCCCCAGCTCGGCGGCGCTCCAGGTGTCGATCGGTTTCGCCAACGCCGCCTCGCGCTCGGCCTTGGTGGTGAAGCGCTCCGGCGCCAGATCCTCGGCGGCGGTGACCACCGCCGGCAGCGGCGCACGCACCACGTCGATGCCGGCGTCGACCTCGCGCTCGGCGGTCAGGCGGCGCGCGGCCGGGTCGAGCGTCAGCCTGCGGGCGATCGTCACCTGCGGCCAGTCGAGCAGCTCGGCGAGCTCGGGGCCGACCTGGCCGGTCTCGGCGTCGACGCTGTTGCGCCCGCACAACACCAGGTCGGGCGCCTCGCGCCGCACCGCCGCCGCCAACGCCCGCGCCGTCGCCAGCGTATCGGCGCCGGCGAAGGCCCGGTCGCTCAGGTGCACGGCGCGGTCGGCGCCCAACGCCAGGCATTCCGCCAGCGCCTCGCGCGCCGCCGGCGGCCCCATGGTGATCGCCACCACCTCGCCGCCGTGCTCGTCGCGCAACTCGATCGCGCGCAGCAGCGCGCGGACGTCGAAGGCGCTGATCTCGCTGCGCACCCCCTCGCGCTTGATCGTCCGGGTCGCCGGGTCGAACGCCAGCGCGGAGACGGCGGGGACCTGCTTGATGCAGACGGCGAGCTTCATCGGAGAACTGCGTGACCGGTGACAAGCGAGAACTGCGTGACCGGTGACCGGTGACCAGTGACCGGTAGAAGACGGCTGCGCCGAGAGGAGGTGAGGTCTCGCTTCGTGACGGCCCTGTCCCCCTCCAGCGAATCTCCTACCGGTCACCGGTCACTGGTCACCGGTCACGATTTCGTCTCACATATGCTTCACCACCGCCTCGCCGAACTCCGAGCACTTGAGGAGCGTCGCGCCCTCCATGAGGCGGTGGAAGTCGTAGGTGACGGTCTTGGCGCCGATGGCGCCGTCCATGCCCTTGATGAT
>JANRJF010000016.1:0-6539 GCA_033764095.1 Deltaproteobacteria bacterium
GCCGTGAAGCGCTCGGGATCGTCGAAGTCGTGGTTGCCGAGGCACGCCCACTGCCCGTGCGGCGCGCCGATCGCCGCCAGCGCATCGTACAGCGGCGCGTCGAAGTCGCCGGCGCGATGGGTGAGGAAGTCGCCGGTGTGCAGCACCAGGTCGGGACGCGCCGCGTTGGTCAGCGCCGCGACGCGCAACAGGCGGTCGCGGTCCATCGCCCCGCCGACGTGGATGTCGGACAGGTGCGCGACGCGCAGCCCGTCGAGCTCCGGCGGCAGGCCGGGAATGCGCAGCTCGCGCTCCTCGACGCGGAAGTCGTACGACAGCGGCACGCCGCTGAGCGACAGGGCGAACGGCGCCGCGGCGCCGAACGCGCCGGCCTGGCGCAGGAAGGTGCGCCGGTCGAGCTCGGGAACCTCGCTGGTCGGGTCGGGCGCCGCTTCGGCGCGGCGCGCCTGCCACCAGCGCCACGGCCGCAGCGGCGCGCGCAGCAGCCCGAGCACGGCGTAGCCGAGCAGCGCCAGGCCGTGCGCGCTGAACCACACCGGCCCGAGCCAGGCGAGCGGGCCGACGTTCAGCCAGCCGGGCGCGCCGCCGCGCGCGGTGACCAGCTGCGCCGCCATGATCGCGTCGCAGAGCATGCCGGCGGCGAGCAGCACGATCTGCTCGCGGCGGACCAGCGCCTCCGACACCTGGCGGTACAGCCGCACTCGCCCATAGGCGAACAGCGCGAAGAGCGGCGGCACCAGCAGCGCGAAGAACACTGACCGCCGCGCCCCGCTCGCCAGCAACCAGAACGCGATACCGGTGAGGGCGATGCCCAGCCCCCACAACCAGCGGCGCAGAATCGACGTCACCCGACGATTGTGCCGGGCGCGCGGGGGTGCGGCAATGCGGTGGGCTGCCACGGATTGCGCGGCGCGCGCGGATTCCCCGTCGCGCGCTCAGCGCGACCGTCGGGCGCCGCTCACGGCACCGGCGCCGCGTGCAGTTCCCAGGCGCCACCGCGTGCCGTGGCGAGAATGTACAGATTACCGCCCGGCGCCGGCAGCGTGCGCAGATCGCTGAGGCCGCTGCCGCTCAGTCCGGGAGCCCCGAAGCGTGCGGCCGGGAAGAACGCGATCAACTCCGCGCCGGCCGGCGCCCCGCTGCCACTGGCGACGAGCGCGCCGGAGCTTGGGTCGAAGTTCGTCTCGTCGAGCTGGCCCGGCGCGGCGCGCACGTAGGCGCGCGTCAGCTGGTCGATGAGCGGCTGGCGCAGGCCGGTGACGGTGTTGCTGGTGCAATCGACCTCGAACTCGCCCCACACCTGCGGCAGGGTGCCGGCGCGGAGGTCGCCCATCTTGTGCGGGTCGCCGCACGACTCGCGCCAGGTCCACAGCGTCGCGCCGACGGCGAACTGGTCCTGCAGGCGCTGATGCGCGAGGAAGTAGTCGTCCTGCGGATCGGCGGCGCGGTGCGGATCGCCGCCCCACTCGCCGACCAGCACCGGCGCGCCGCCGAACAGCGCCGCCTCGTCGCGCGCGGTCTGGAACGGCGTCGCGTCGAGCGGCCGCGGATCGATGCCGCCGGCGTAGATGTGCGGCGCGTAGACGATGTCGGCATCGCGCGCGAAGTCGGGCGGCGCGCCGCCGCCGATCAGCGACCACACCGCCGACGGCTCGAAGAACACCAGGCGCGGCGCACCGCCGCCGGCCCGTTCGCCGGCGCGGATCGCCGCCAGCGCGTCGCCGTAGAGCGCCGACAGGCCGGCCTCCTGCGCCTCGTTGAAGGCGTTGGGCTCGTTGATCAGGTCGTAGCCGGCGATGCCCGGCTCGGTGGCGAAGAACTGGGCGAGGTGGCCGAGCATGCGGGCGTAGCGCGTGCGCACGCCGACGCCGCCCGGTCCGGGCGCGTCGGCGAAGAAGTTGGCGAAGGCGGCGAGCACCGCCGGGCTCAGCTCGCGCACCCCGGCAAGCGCGCAGCGCGGCTTGCCCTCGTCGAGCGTCGCCCAGCCCGGCGCGCCGTCCCAGCCGAAGGCGGGCAGCTCGCCGGCGCCGCACGGCTCGTCGATGCGCGCCGCCAGCGTCGGCCCCCAGGCGTCCTGGTGCAGATCGAGGATCACGTACAGGCCGGCGGCAACCAGCCGCCGTGCCCCATCGCGCACGGTGGCGAGATAGGCCTCGTCGTACGCGCCGGGCGACGGCTCGACGCGCGACCAGCTGAGCAGCAGCCGCACGGCGTTCCAGCCGATCGCCGCCATGCGCTGCGGGTCCTCCTCGGCAAGCGGGAAGACGGTGGGAAAGTCGCTCCCCTGCCAGTACTCGGCGTAGGCGTTGACGTTGGCGCCGCGCAGCAGCACCTCGCGCCCGTCGGCATCGACGATGCGCCCGCCGCGCTCGACGTCCGGCGCGGCGCGCAGCGCCGGCAGCGCGAGCGGATCACGCGTCGCGGTCGGGCTCGGCGACGCGGTGTCGGTCGGCGGCGGCGTCGCGCTCGCGGTCGGCGTCGGGCTGGAGGTCGCCGTCGGCGGCGCGGTCGTGGTCGGCGTCGGGCTCGGCGAGGCGGTCGCCGTGCGGGTGACGGTCGCGGTCGGCGTCGCCCGCGGACGATTGTCGTCATCGCCGCACGCGCCGAGCAGGAGGGCGAGGAGAATCAGTAGCAGGCGCGAGGTGTGCACCGACCCAGTCTGGCGCATCGATCAATACAAAGGCCAGCACCCGCTGCACCGCATCGATGCCGTGCGGCGATTGCGGCATCGGGGTGATCTCGCTCACCCTGCGCGCGTGTCAAACGGCGTAGGGAAGCGCGCCCCCTCCTGCTATAGCTCGCGCATGACCATGGCGCGCGGCGCGCTCACCTACCGCGATCTCCGGCACACGCCCGATGATGGGCAGCGCTGGGAGGTCATCGATGGGGAGGTGTACGTGAGCCCGGCCCCTTCGCTCAGGCATCAGGACGTCGTGCTCAGCCTCGCCGTCTTGCTCAGCGCACACGTGCGGCGGCATCGCCTCGGCAAGGTCTGGGTGTCGCCAATCGAGGTAGCGCTGGAACGGCCGACCGGGGTGCAACCCGATCTGGTCTTCATCAGCAAGGCCCGCATGGCGATCGCCCAGGAGCTGCGCGTCGTCGGGGCGCCCGACCTGCTCGTCGAGGTCGCCTCGCCATCGACCGCATCGCGCGATCGCGGCATCAAGCTGGACGCGTACGCGCGCTGCGGCGTCGCACACTATTGGATGATCGATCCGCGGCGCGGCGGTTTGAAAGCAATGCGCCTGGAAGGCGGCCGTTACGTCGTCGAAGCCGAGCTCGGCGCGCGCGGAGTGTTCCGCCCCAGCCTGTTTCCCGGCCTGACGCTGCGCATGCGCGACGTGCTGGCCGGTTGAGCGCCATGCCAACTGTTGACGAGCTGCGTTGGCTCGACGCGACCGCCACCGCCGAGCTGGTGCGGCGCGGCGAGCTGAGTTCGCGCGAGGTGGTGGAGGCGGCGATCGCGCGCATCGAGCGGCTCAACCCGGCGCTCAACGCGGTCATCGCGCCGACCTACGAGGCCGCGCGCGCGGCGCTCGACAGGCTGCCGGCGGCGGCGCCGCTGCGCGGCGTGCCGTTCCTGTTGAAGGATCTCACCGTCGAGCAGGCCGGCCTGCCCTACTGGATGGGCAATCGGGCGCTGCGCGAACGCGACCACCGCTCCGCGAGCGACACCGTGCTCGGCGCCCGCTTCCGCGCCGCCGGGCTGGTCACGCTCGGCAAGACCAACACGCCGGAGTTCGGCCCGCAGCCGACCACGCAACCGCTGGCCTGCGGACCGACGCACAATCCGTGGCAACTCGCGCACAGCGCCGGCGGGTCGAGCGGCGGCTCGTGCGCGGCAGTCGCGGCCGGGCTGGTGCCAATCGCGCACGCCAACGACGGCGGCGGCTCGATCCGCCTGCCGGCGTCCTGGTGCGGCCTGGTCGGCCTCAAGCCGTCGCGCGGCCGCACCGCGGCGCGCGCCGGCGAGGTGAACCGCAACGTCGTCGAGCACGTCGTGTCGCGCAGCGTGCGCGATACCGCACTGGCGCTCGACTGCGTACACGGCGCAGCGCCCGGCGAGCTCTACGTCGCGCCGCCGCCGGCGCGACGATTTGCCGCCGAGGTCGGTGCACCGCCGCCGCCGCTGCGCATCGGGTTGCTCACCCGCGCGCCACACGCCGAGACGCACGCCGAGTGCGTCGCCGCCGCCGAGCGCGCCGCGCATCGCCTGGCGTCGCTCGGCCACCAGATCGAGCCCGCCTGGCCGCAGGCGCTGTTCGACGCCGACGTGCCGGAGCGCACCGCGGCGCTGTGGGCGGTCGGCTCGGCGGTGGACGTGGACAATCTCGCCGAGCGGCTCGGCCGCGCCATCACCGCTGACGATGTCGAGCCCTACACCTGGGCGATGGCGGCGTACGCGCGCCGCTTCAGCGGCGCCGAGATCATTCGCGCCATGGAGGTGCAGCAGCGCTACGCCGAGCGCGTCGCGCAGTGGTGGAGCAGCGGCTTCGATCTCCTGCTCACGCCGACCACCACCGAGCCGCCGCCGCGCCTGGAAGAGTTAGTGCCGGCCGCCGATCGCCCGCTGCGCATCGGGCGCCGCTTCGCCGCCATCTCCGCCTTCACCATCCCGTTCAACGTCACCGGCCAGCCGGCCATCTCGCTGCCGCTGCACTGGAGCGCCGACGGCCTGCCGGTCGGCGTGCAGCTGGTCGCCGCGTACGGCCGCGAGGACCTGCTGCTGCGCGTCGCCGCGCAGCTGGAGGACTGGGAAACCAAGCACCCGGCGTGACGGCGGCGCCAGGGAGTAGCGCGGGCGCTACCGGACTCAGCGTCGCGCCAGCAGGTCGCGGATCTCGGCCAGCAGCACTTCCTGGCGCGTCGGCTCGGCCGGCGCCGGCGGCGGCTCGGCCTTCTTCAGGCGGTTGACCTGCTTGACCAGCATGAAGATGGCAAAGGCGACGATGAGGAAGTCGATGACCACGTTGACGAAGGTGCCGTAGTTGAGCGTCACCGCACCGGCGGCGCGGGCGGCGGCCAGCGTGTCGTAGTGGCCGTCGCTCAGGGTGATGAACCAGTTGGTGAAGTCGACCTTGCCGAGCAGCATGCTGATCGGCGGCATCAGCAGGTCGGCGACGAACGAGCTGACGATCTTGCCGAAGGCGGCGCCGATGATGATGCCGATGGCCATGTCGAGCACGTTGCCCTTCATGGCGAACTCTTTGAACTCTTTCAGCATCGTCGTGTCCTCCTCGTTTTGATGTGGTGACGCCTCACGGCGCCGGGGCGGCATCCGCCGGAGGCGCGCTGTCGGCGCTCTTGCCGGCGGTGCCGAGCTTCATCGTCACGATGGGTGGGCCTTCCACCGGCGCGTCGGCGGGCGTGGCGTTGGTGACGCGCGCCGGGTCGATGTGCTGCGCGTCGAGCGCGCTGCGTACGGCGGCAAGCCGCGCGTCGGCCAGTGCGCGCAACTGCTCCGGCGGCGGCACCGGGCGCTCGTCGAGCCACTGCTGCAGCGTCGCCTGATCCTCCGCGGACAGCTCCGGCTTGCCGTCCTCGGCGCGCGCGGTGAGGTAGGCCTTGATCCGCTCGCGCGGGCCGCGCTCGGTGAAGAAGGCGACGCCTTTGCTGAAGAAGCCCTCCTCCTCCCATTCACTACTCAGCGCCTGTTCGCGCAGCCAGCGCACGTCGTCGGCGGTCGGATTGGCGGTAAGCTCGACGGCCATGCCCGGCCGGCTGGCGAGGAAGTTGGCGAGTCGCGTGGCGCTCTCGGCGCCGGCGCTGGTCGGCTCGGCGCGGCCGAGGCGGAACGCGATCGGCGCCGGCGCCAGCCCGGCGCCCTTGCCGCCGCCGCCGGCGGCGGCGCCGAGCAGTTTGAGCGGTGAGGAGATGGCGCCGACCAGCGCCTGCTTCAGCGCGCTGCGCACCACCGCCATCAGGTCGATGGCGGCGTTGCCCTCGCGATCGACCGCCAGCGGCACGCCGAGGTCGATGTCGCCGCTCGCGTCGCGCAGCAGCGCCAGGGCGAGACTGAGCGGGATGCCGAAGTTCTGCTCGAACAGCGAGTCGCCCTCGGCGCCGCCGAGATCGAACTCGTGCAACGTGATGTCGTTCTTCACCTCGTACTTGCCGCCGCTGTACTTGGCGGTGGTGTCGATCGACAGCGCGCCGTCGGCGATGCTGTAGGCCGAGTAGGTCGTCGCGTACGAGTTGAACGCCAGCAGGTTGAGCTGGTCGATCTTGAAGGTGAGCTGGCCGCCGTCGGGCGAGAGACCGCCGTCGAGCGTGATCTTGCCCTGCTGGTTGGCGTCGTTGATCGCCAGCTTGAGCGGCTTGATGGTCAGATCCGGATATTTGATGCCGCGCGCGTCGAGCTCGATCGGCGCGTAGCGGGCGGTGAACGGCGGCTGCACCGCCCGGTCGGTGAACTCCAGCCCGCCGCGCACGATGCGCAGCGCCTGCACGGTGAGATCGATCGGCGGGCGCGGGGCGGGCGTCGCCGGCGGCGCCGGTGCCGCGTCCGCCGGCGAGGGCGAGGCGGTCGGCGTCGGCGC
>JANRJF010000017.1:0-18600 GCA_033764095.1 Deltaproteobacteria bacterium
GCGGTCTCCTTCATCTCGACCATGAAGGTGGACTCGCCGCCGGCCAGGTTGTCGGAGGCGCCGACGCGGGTGAAGAGTCGGTCGACGACGCCGATCTCGGCGCGCGCCGCCGGCACGAAGCTGCCCATCTGCGCCAGCAGCCCGATCAGCGCGACCTGGCGGAGATAGGTCGACTTGCCGGCCATGTTGGGGCCGGTGAGCACCAGGATCTGCTCGCCGTCAGGGTCGAGCTGGCAGTCGTTGGCGACGAAGCCCTCGCGCCCGGCGACCGCCTCGACCACCGGGTGGCGCCCTTCGACGATCGCGATGCGGCGCTCGCGATCGAGCGTCGGGCGGGTGTAGCGGCGCCGCTCGGCGACGCTGGCCAGCGCCGCCAACACGTCGATGCGCGCCAGCGCCGCCGCGGTGCGCGACAATGCCGCGTGCTCCGCACCGATCGCGGCGACCAGCGCGGTGAAGCGCTGCGCCTCCAGCGCGCCGAGCCGTTCCTCGGCGCCCAGCACCTTGGCCTCGTACTGCGCCAGCTCGTCGGTGATGAAGCGCTCGCCGGTGGCGATGGTCTGCTTGCGCCGATACTCGGCCGGCACCAGGTGCAGGTTCGGCTTGGTGACCTCGATGTAGTAGCCGAAGACGTTGTTGTAGCGGACCTTGAGCGAATTGATGCCGGTGCGCTGCCGCTCGCGCGCCTCGTACTCGCCGAAGAAACGCTTGCCGTGCAGCGCCAGCTCGCGCAGCTCGTCGGCCTCGGGGTCGGCGCCCGGCTTGAGCAGCTGGCCGGGGCGCGGCTTGAGCGGCACGTCCTCGCTGATCGTCGCGGTGATGGTCGCCTGCACCGCGGGCAGCGGCGCCAGCGCGACGCCGGCGTCGCGCAGCGCCGCGGCCGGCATGTCGGCGAGCAGATCGCGCAGCTCGCCGACCACCGCTAGCGCGGCGGCGAGGCCGAGCAGGTCGCGCGGCACGACGCGCGCCGCCGCCAGGCGAGCGGTGAGCCGTTCGAGATCGCCGATGCGGCCGAGACGCTCGCGCAGCGCGTCGCGGCGGCTCGGCTGGCGCACCAGCGCCTCGACCGCGTCGAGCCGCGCGCCGATCGCGGCGAGGTCGGTGAGCGGCGCCAGCAGCCACTGGCGCAGCAGCCGGCCGCCCATCGGCGTCTCGCTCTCGTCGAGCACCGCCAGCAGCGCGCCGCGCTTCTCGCCGCGCGTCGTGGTGAGCAACTCGAGATTGCGCCGGCTGGCCTCGTCGATCACCAGCACCGCGCTGCTCGCGTCGCTCTCCGGCGGGCGCAGATGCGCGACGCTGGCGCGGTGCGTCTCGGCCAGGTAGCCGAGCAGCGCGCCGAGCGCGGCGGCAATCGCCGGTGCGGCCGGCGCGGCGTGCGTCGCCAGCCAGGCTGTACCGGTGCTGGCGTCGAAGCGCGCCGCCGCCAGTGGGCTCAGCATCGCCGCCGGCGCCGCACGCGCCAGCAGCGCGGCGAGCCCCGCGTCGTCGGCGGCGTGCAGGATCTCGCGCGGCGCCAGGCGGCCGAGCAGGTCGGCCAGCCCGCCCGATTCGGCGCAGAACGCCTGGCGCGTCTCGCCGGTGGAGAGATCGGCCGCCAGCAGGCCGAAGCCGTCGCCGTCGCGCGCCACCGCCGCCAGGTAGTTGGGCTGCTTCGGATCGAGGTAGTCCTCCTCGGTCACCGTGCCCGGCGTGACGACGCGCACCACGGCGCGCTGCACGAGGCCCTTGGCCTGGCTGGCGTCCTCGGTCTGGTCGCACAGCGCGACCTTGAATCCCTGCGCCAGCAACCGGGCGACGTACTGCTGCACGGCGTGGTGCGGCACGCCGCACATCGGGATCGGCACCTCGTCCTTCTTGCTGCGCGTCGTCAGCGTGATGTCGAGCGCGCGCGCCGCCACCTCGGCGTCCTCGAAGAACAGCTCGTAGAAATCGCCGAGCCGGAACAGCAGCAGCGCCCCCGGCACCTCCTGCTTGGCGCGCAGGTACTGCTCCAGCATCGGGGTGAGCTTCATGGCTGCCGATCCAGAAGCGTGACCGGTGACCGGTGACCGGTGACCGGAGGAAGGAGCGTGACCGGTGACCGGTAACCGGTGACCGGTGAACCGCTAGGGAGCAGGCGCGACGTGGTGCGGTGCGGAGGCACGGCGGCGGATACTGTCACCGGCGCATCACCCCATCAACCTCACCGTGTTCCTCTCACCGGTCACCGGTCACTGGTCACCGGTCACGCTTCTCTCATCGCGTCGCGGCGCTCGACATCGCGGCGCGCGGCGGCGGCGGCAGCGTCGCGAGCTGATCGCGCAGCCAGGCGTACAGGCCCGGCACCCAGGGGGAGCGGGCGCGGAAGCCGCGCGGCAGCGAGCGGTAGCGGAAGTCGACCGGGCTGATCACCACCGCGGCGCGCTCCCAGTCGGAGTCGGCGGCGAGCACGAAGACGTCTTCCGACGCCTGGTCGCCGATCGCCAGACAGCCGACCGAGCCCCAGCCGCCGTGGATCATGATGTCGCCGCCGAGCGTGGCGAGGTCGCGGCCGTCCTCCATCGCCTGGGCGCGGTCGAACTCGTTCGGATAGCTGAGCGCCAGCGACAGGTGCGCGACGCTGTTCGGGTTGAGGTAGACGATCGAGTAGACGCCCTCCGGCACCTGCCGGTCGCCCTCGCGCAGCTTGGGGCCGAGCCCGCCGCTGGCGCCGAGGATCGGAAAGGCGCGCACGAAGCGCAGCGGCTGGTCGGGCCCGGCGGCGTAGAGCTGCAGCTCGCGCTCCTGCTTGAGGCCGAGCAGCACGAAGCGCGCCGGCGGATACGGCACGCCGGCGGCGGCGAACGACGGCCGCAGCCGCGCCCGCGCAGCGGGCCCGTACTGCGCGACGCGATCCTCGATGGTCGGCCGCGACGCCAGCGGAGTCGGCGGCGGCAGCGTCGCCGCCACCGCGTGCGCCGGCGGCGGACGGCGGCGTTCGGCGCTGCCGCAGCCGAGCGCGGCGATCAGCAGCGCCAGCAGCAGCGGACGCCACGCGCGGCGGGTCACCGGAGCCCTCCTCTCACAGGCGCTTGCGCTTGCGCGCGATGTAGTCGACCAGCAGGTACTCGCCGAGCCGGTCGGGGCGCGTGAACAGGGCGCGGCCGCGGTTGATCTTGGTCATGCGCTCGACGAAGGCGCGCAGGCTGGGGCTGTCGTCGAGCATGAAGGTGTTGATGACGACGCCGTCGCGGGTGACGCGCTCGACTTCCTTCAGCGTCTCCTGCGCGGCGCGCATGCTGATGCCGCCGAACGACAGCGGCCACTCGCAGTAGAGGCGGCCGCGCGAGAAATACGCGGTCGGCTGGCCGTCGGTGATGACGATCATGTGCTGGTTGGGGCTCGGGTGCTTCTTCAGCAGGTCGCTCGCCAGGCGCAGGCCGTCCTGCAGATTGGTGAACGGGTCGCCCATGTTCCAGCTCGCCTCCGGCAGGTCGCGCAGCTTGAGCTCGGTGGCGCGGGTGTAGAAGCCGACGACGGCGAAGTAGTCGCGCGGGTAGCGCGAGCGGATCAGGCTCTCCATCGCCAGCGCGACCTTCTTGGCGGCGGCGAAGCGGCCCTCCCAGCTCATCGACCAGCTCATGTCGAGCAGCAGCACGGTCGACGTGGTGGTGGTGTGGGTGGTCTCGTAGACCTCGAAATCGTCGTGCCGCAGGCGCAGCGGCGCCTGCGCCTGGCGCGCCAGGGCGTGGCGCAGGGTGCGCGCCACGTCGACGTTGAGCGGATCGCCGAACTGGTAGGGCTTGGTGTCCTCCGGCCGCACGTCGGCGAGGCCGCGATGGTCGTGCTGGTGGCTCCCGGCGCGGTCGCGCAGCAGGCCTTGGTAGATGTCGCGCAGCGCCAGCTGGCCGATCTTGCGCATGCCCTTGGGCGACAGCTGCACGCGGCCACCGCGCGTGCCGAGATAGCCGGCGCGCTGCAGGACGATCAGCATCTGGCGCAGGTTCTGCAGGCCCTGCGCCGCCTCGTCGCCGAGCATCTCGCGCAGTTGCTCCAGGCTGATCGTCTCCAGGCGGCCGGCGAGCAGGTCGTCCTCCAGCTGCTTGAGGCGCTGCATCTCGCGCATCAGCTCGAGCGCCTGCTCGTAGTCGAGCGCGGTGGGGCCCTGGAAGAACTCGCCGTAGCGGCGCTGGAAATCCTCCAGGCCGCGCACGTTCTCCACCTCCTCCAGCAGCTGCTCGTACTCGGCGCGCGCGTCGGCGTCCTCGAACTCGTAGTCGCGCAGCTGCTCCAGCGCTTCCGAGAGGCGCCGCGACAGGCGCTCGAGCTGCGCCTGCTTCGCCTCCGCCGCGGCGCCCGGATTGCCGTTCAGCGCCTCGCGCTCCATGTCGAGCAGCGTCTCCAGGCGTTCGGCGAGCGGGTCGAGCGAACGGTCGATCGAGTACTGCCGCTGCCGCTCGCGCATCGTCTCGCGCAGCTGCTCGAGAAAATCGTCGAGCCCCATGACGCGCACGCCGTCGAACTCGGCGCCGTGCCGCATCAGCCACTCCCAGGCCTGCTGCACGTCGTCGGTGTACGACAGGTACTCGGCCAGCTTCTCGAACGCCCGCTCGGGCGACAGCTGCACCTGCTGGCTGCCGTCCCACTCGGTGTAGCGGAGGAGATGCATGGGAGCAGGCTGTTAGGGGATTAGGCTGTTACGCTGTTAGGGGTCGGAAGGTTCGGGGTCGGCATCGTCCTCTTCTTCCCATAACAGCCTAACCCCCTAGCAGCGTAACAGCCTTCCTACGCGCGATAGCTCCACCGTGCCCCCTCGCTGTCGCGATTGAGCTTCTGATGGAGATGCAGGCCCTCCAGCACCAGCTCGGTGGCGGCGGCGATGAAGCCGGGGCTCTCGTAGGGCCCGAGGGTGCGCACGGCGTCGCGCAGGCCGGGGATCTTCTCGACCCCTTCCAGGTAGTCCTGCGCCGGCATCGCGTCGCTCACCTCGACGCCCCAGCCGGACTCGAAGTGCGCGACGATCGGCTGCAGCGGCTCCAGCGCCAGATGCTGGTCGAACACCGCGACGATGGCGCGCTGCACCAGGCGGGCGATGATGTCCGCCTCGCTGCGCTCCTCGGCGGCGTACTCGACCTCGATCTTGCCGGCGGTCGAGGCGTAGAGCGCGTGCAGATCCGACAGGCGCGGCACGATCTCGTCCTCGCCGAGGCGCACGGCGCGCTTCTCGGCGTTCGACAGCACGCTCTCGTAGTTGTTGATCGTCACCCGCACGCTGACGCCGGAGGCCTGGTTGATCTCCGGGCAGGCACGCGCCTCGAAGGTCACCTGCGCGACGATCTGCTTGAGGAAGTCGGGCACGTGCACGGCGCGGGCGCCGCGATCGAGCGCCGGCAGCTCCTGCTCCATGATCGCGATCTCGTCGGCCAGCGTCTTCGGGTAGTGGGTGCGGATCTGGACGTCGAAGCGGTCCTTGAGCGGCGTGATGATGCGGCCGCGCGAGGTGTAGTCCTCGGGGTTGGCGCTGGCGACGATCACCACGTCGAGCGGCAGGCGGACGCGGAAGCCCTTGATCTGCACGTCCTTCTCTTCCATCAGGTTGAACAGGCCGACCTGCACCTTCTCGGTCAGGTCGGGCAGCTCGTTGATGGCGAAGAGGCCGCGGTTGGAGCGCGGCACCAGGCCGTAGTGGATGGTGTCCTCGTCCTCCAGGTAGCGGCCCTCGGCGACCTTGATGGGGTCGACCTCGCCGATCAGGTCGGCGATCGAGGTGTCCGGCGTGGCCAGCTTCTCGCCGTAGCGCGCCGCGCGCTCGATCCAGACGATCGGCGTCGCGTCGCCGTCGGCGGCGACGCGCGTGCGGCACGCCTTGCAGATCGGCCGGTACGGGTCGTCGTGCAGCGGGCAGCCGGCGATCGCCGGAATGGCCTCGTCGAGCAGCGCAGTGAGGCCGCGGATGAGGCGCGACTTGGCCTGGCCGCGCTCGCCGAGGAACACCATGTGATGGCCGGCGAGCAGCGCGTTCTCGATCTCCGGGATGACGGTGTCGTCGAAGCCGATGATGCCGGGCAGCAGCGTCGCGCGCGCGGCCAGCCGCGCCAGCAGGTTGCGGCGCATCTCCTCGCGCACCGGACGCGTGGTCACCCCGGCGGCGCGCAGCTCCCCGAGGGTGCGCGGCCGCGCCGGTGCCGCGCCAGTGGCGTCGTCGGACATGTGGCGCGGACTATAGGTGGAGGCCCTGGGGTCGGCAACCGATGGATGCGCGGCCGAGCAGCCGTGCGCTTCGCCGCGCCCGCACGCAGTAGCGCGGGCCTCCGTGCCCGCGCTACCGGGCGGGTCGATTGCGAACCTCATCCGCGCAGCCGGGCGGGGATGTGTCGACGCCCGGTCGACGCCGCGCGGCAGCGGCTCTGCTCAGCGCGGCTCGACGAGCGGCGGCGGAGCGAGCGGCAGCCGGACGCGGAAGGTGGTCCCGCGCTGGCCGGAGGCGGCGGCCAGCGTCCCGCCATGCAGCTCGACGATGGTGCGGCTGATGGCCAGCCCCATGCCGAGCCCGCCCGGCTTGGTGGTGTAGAACGGCTCGAAGATCTCCGCCGCGCTACCGGCGGGCAGCCCCGGGCCGCTGTCGCGCACCAGCAGCTCGACCGTGGCCGGCGCGACGAAGCGGGTCTCGATCGCCAGGGTCGGCCTGGCGCCGCGGCTGACGTGCATTGCCTCCAGGCCGTTGCGGACCAGGTTGAGCAGCAACTGCTCGATCTCGATGCGGTCGGCGGGCACGGCCGGCAGACCGTCCTGCAGCTGCAGCTCGACCGCGACGTCGGTCTCGCGCGCCTCGGCGTCGATCATCTCGGCGACCACCCGCACCAGCGCGTTGAGGTCCACCGGCGCGCGCTGCGGCGCCGCCTTCTGCAGGAACTCGCGCAGCCGACGGATGATCGCCCCGCCGCGCAGCGCCTCCTGCGCGATGCGGTCGACCACCTCGACCATCTCGGGCGTCACCGCGGGCGTGGCCTCCATGCGCCGCCGGCACCCGGCGGCGTAGTTGGCGATGGCGCCGAGCGGCTGCGTCAGCTCGTGGGCAAGCTGCGCCGCCATCTCGCCCATCGTCCCGACGCGCAGGACGCGCGCCATCTCGGCATGGTGGCGCTGCAGCGCCATCGTCGCCTGCGCCTCGGCGGCGCGCTGCCCCGCCAGCTCACGGGCGATGTACACGGAGAGCGCGGACACCACGACCATGCCGACCAGCGCCTGCGCGACCGGCAGCCCGACCACCAGGTAGACGGCCGCCGCGCCGGCCGCCAGGTTGATCGCCGCGACCAGGGATTGAACCCGCGCCCCCCACGGGATGACCGTCGCCGTGAGCAGCGCCGCCGACATGCACAGCAACGGCGTGGTGAACGGATCGTGCACGATGATCGCGGCGAGCGTGCCGCCGGCCGACGCGACACCGCCGCAGAGCAGCGCGATGGTCACCGCCGCGCGCCGCGTCGGGCGCCGGCGCAGCAGCGCCAGACCGGCCACCTGCACCGCGATCAGGCCGACCTTGAGCAGGCTGAGCTGCCACAGCACGCCCGGGTTGAGCCACGGGTCGGTCGCCGCGAACAGCAGGTTGCCGACCACCACGATCCACAGCACCAGGCTGATGCGGCGGCGCAGCAGGTCGTCGGCCGACTCGCGACCATCGACGGGTCTGGCGGGCTGGAGCGGCTCACGCATGGCAGGGCGGCAGGGACCGCGCGGCGCCGGAGCACGGCTCGCCCGCCGCGTCGGATGGCCTGCTCACGGCAGCACGGCGGCGGCGTCGATCTCCGCCGCCGACGCGAAGAGGCGGCGGATGATGGCCTCGGCGACGGCGCGGGCGCGGCCGCTGCTGTCGATCACGCCGGTGTGGAAGTGCACCGGAAAGAGCAGCACCGACAGCGCGCCGAGGCGGAAGTCGCGCTCCGCCTCGGCGGCGGAGTAGTCGCGCACGCCGGCGGCGCGGAGCGCGTCGTACCAGGCGCGCAGCACCTCCAGCTCGTGGCCGCGGCGCTCGCCGGGCAGCGCGCTGCCGCCGAGCAGGCGGGCGACGTCGAAGGCGCCCATGCTGCGGATGGCGAGCTGCCAGTCGACGATCAGCACCGCGTCGGGGCCGTCCGGCGGGCCGAACAGCAGGTTGTCGGCGCGCAGGTCGCTGTGCACGATGGTGCGCGGTCGCGCCGCGATCTCGGCCTCCAGCCAGTCGATCCGGCCGCGCAGGCGCTCGCCGACCGCGCGGCCGCCGGCGCCGACCAGCGCGCCGAAGTGCTGCAGCAGCGAGGCCCACTTCGCCTCGTAGTCGAAGCCGAGCACGTTGCTGGTCGGCATCCAGGTCAGCGCCGCCAGCGCGGCGTTGTCCCAGAAGCGCGCCTGCAGGCCGGCGATCAGCCGCACCGTCGCCAGCACCTGCGCCGCGTGCATACCGGCCACCTGGTCGCCGGGCGTGGCGAAGCTGAGGTCCTCCATGACGATGGCGAAGTGCGGCCCCGCGTCGGCGGCGTAGTAGCAGCGCGGCAGCCGCACCGGCACCACCGCCGCCACCTCGCGGTAGAAGCGGATCTCGCGTGCGAAGGCGTGCAGCTCGTCGCCGAAGTCGTGGAAGCTGCCGGCGTCGGGCTCCAGCTTCACCACCACGGAGGCGGGCGCGCCGGCGGCGGCGCCGCGGTAGGTGAGCCCGACGCGCAGCACGCGGCTGAGGAAGCCGAGCCCCTCGCCGATCGTCGTCGTGGCGCACGCGACCACCGCGCCGTCGCGCAGCACGCCGCCGTCGCGCAGCGCCACGGTCAGCCACTCGGGCGTGACCTCGGCGGCGGACTGCGGGGTGGGAAGCGGCGCGCCCATGGCGCGGCACGATAGGGAGCGCCGCGGGGCGCGGCAACGGCCATTTTGCCGCCACGCCGCCGCCGCTGGTTGCCCCGACCGGCGGGCTCGTCTATCGGCGCGCCATGAACATGATCGTCAATTGCGCCGCGTACGCCGACGGCTGCCGGGTGGCGAACATCACCGTCGACGAGATCAGCGACGTGCTGCAGAACCCCGACCAGTTCGTCTGGGTCGGCCTGCACGAGCCGGACGCGGCGCTGCTGCACAAGATGCAGGAGGAGTTCGGCCTGCACGAGCTGGCGATCGAGGACGCGCTGCGCGCCCATCAGCGGGCGAAGATGGAGGAGTACGGCGACAGCCTGTTCGTCGTGCTGCGGCCGGCGCGCTTCGTCGACGGGCGGGTCGAGCTCGGCGAGACGCACATCTTCGTCGGCCCGCGCTATCTGCTCACCATCCGCCACGGCGACACGCAGTCGTACAGCGACGTGCGGCTGCGCTGCGAGTCGTCGCCGCGCCTGCTGCGCAAGGGGCCCGGGTTCATCCTCTACGCGATCATGGATTTCGTCGTCGACCACTACTTCCCGGTGGTCGCGCAACTGGAGGATCGCCTCGACGCGCTCGAAGAGCAGATCTTCGGCGGCGAGGCCGATCGCGCCACCATCGAGGAGATCTACGGCCTCAAGCGCGACCTGTTGGAGCTCAAGCGCGCCGTCTCGCCGCTGGTCGACGTCTGCAACCGGCTGACGCGCTTCGACCTGCCGACCATCCCCGAAGACACCCAGCCGTACTTCCGCGACGTCTACGACCACGCCATCCGCATCAACGAGTCGGTCGATACGCTGCGCGAGTTGGTGACCAGCGCCTTCGAGGCCAAACTCTCGCTCGCCTCGATGAACATGGGCGAGGTGACCAAGAAGCTCGCCGCCTGGGCCGCGATCATCGCCGTGCCGACCATGATCGCCGGCATCTACGGCATGAACTTCAAGTTCATGCCGGAGACCGAGTGGCACTACGGCTACCACGCCGTCGTCACGGTGATGTTTGGTGCCTGCGGCGTGCTCTATTGGCGCTTCAGGCGGGCCGGCTGGCTGTAGCGGCTCGTCGCGGGCGCGCTGTCACCACAAAGGCACGAAGCCACAAAGACTCTCTTCGTGGGTCTTTGTGGCTTCGTGCCTTTGTGGTGACAGCGCGATCAGCCCCAGGCTGCGAAATGCGGAGCCAGCCGGTCGTAGACCGACTCGAGGTGCTCCGGGATGCAGGGTGTCTCGGCGAGCAGCGGCATGAAGTTGGTGTCGCCCACCCAGCGCGGCACCAGGTGCCAGTGCAGGTGGTCGGCGAAACCGGCCCCGGCGGCGGCGCCGAGATTCATGCCGACGTTCATGCCGTCGGGGCGGAAGACATCCTGCATGAGCCTGATGGCGCGACGCAGCGTCTCGCTCAGGTCGGCGTGCGCCGCGGCGTCGAGCGCGCTGAGGTCGGCGGTGTGGACGCGCGGCGCCACCATGACGTGGCCGTTGGCGTACGGGTAGCGGTTCAGCATCACCACCGCGTGCGGCGTCACCGCCAGCACCAGGGCGGCGCGGCGATCCTCGGCCAACGGCTTGGTGCAGAAGATACAGCCCGGCTCTTTCGGCGCACCGATGTACGCCATGCGCCAGGGAGCCCAGAGCGGACGCATATAGCCCTATGGCTGACGGCCTACGGCAGCGGGCTTGAACGCTGATGGCCCACCGCCGGAACGATCGCTACGCGGCGCGATTCCGGCCATTGGCGATAGGCCATGCGCCATGAGGCGCGGCGGCGCGCGGCGCCCGCCGCCTACGACTGCGCGGCAGCGTCGGCCGCCGCGTCCTCGTCGCCGTCGACGCGGATGCGCAGCTCCTTGCCGACCTTGAAGAAGGGGACGCGCTTGGCGGCGACGGCGACCCGCTTGCCGGTGCGCGGGTTGCGCCCGTCGCGCGCCTCGCGGTGCTTGACGACGAAGCTACCGAAGCCGCGGATCTCGATGCGATCACCGCGGCGCAGCGCCTCGGCGAGGCTTTCGAAGACCGCGTTGACCATGACCTCCGCGTCGCGCCGCGAGAAGCGCGGGTACAACGCCACCAGCTCGTCGATCAGGCCGCGCTTGGTCACCGCTCACCGCCTCACTTGGTCTCGCCGTTCTCCCCGGGGCGCTTGGTGGCGCCCGCCTCGTCACGGTCGAGACGCAGATCCGAGCGCAGGATGTCCTCGAAGGAGAAGCGACCGCCCTCGCGCTCCTTCTGCAGGTACGACTCGATCTCTTCGCGCTCTTCCGACTTGCGCAGCGCCTTGATGCTGAGCGCGATCTTGCGATCGCGGCTGTCGACCGCGGTGACCTCGGCCTCCAGCTCCTGGCCCGGCGCGAACAGCGCCTGCGGCTTGTCGACCCGCTCCATGCTCAGCTGCGAGACGTGGATGAGGCCCTCGATGCCCTCCTCCACCTCCATGAAGACGCCGAAGTCGGTGACGCTGGTGACCTTGCCCTTCACCTTGGCGCCGACCGGATAGCGCTGGTGCATGATCGCCCAGGGATCCTCGGCGAGCTGCTTGACGCCGAGCGAGATGCGCTCGTTGTCGACGTCGATGCCGAGCACCACCGCCTCGACCTCGTCGCCCTTCTGGAACAGCTCGGCGGGATGGCGGACCTTCTTGGTCCAGTGCAGGTCGGAGATGTGCACCAGCCCGTCGATGCCCTCCTCGACGCCGATGAACACGCCGAAGTCGGTGAGGTTCTTCACCGGCCCCTTGATGCGGCTGCCGATCGGGTGGTTGATGCGCACCATCTCCCACGGGTTCGGCTCCGCCTGCTTGAGGCCGAGCGAGATGCGGCGGTTGGCGGTGTCGACGTCGAGCACCATGACGTCCACTTCCTGGCCCGCCTCCAGCACCTTCGAGGGATGCGTGACGCGCTTGGTCCACGACATCTCGGAGACGTGCACCAGCCCCTCGATCCCCGGCTCCAGCTCGATGAACGCGCCGTAGTCGGCCAGGCTGACCACCTTGCCGTGCACCTTGGCGCCGATCGGGTAGCGGTCGGCGACGCTGGCCCACGGGTCGGGCATGATCTGCTTCATGCCGAGCGAGACGCGACCGCGCTCGGGATCGTACTTGAGCACCACGACGCGGGCGCGGTCGCCGACGTTGACCACGTCGGCCGGCTTGTTGACGCGGCCCCACGACATGTCGGTGACGTGCAGCAGGCCGTCGATGCCGCCGAGGTCCACGAACGCGCCGTAGTCGGTGATGTTCTTGACGATGCCCTCGAGGATGACGCCTTCCTCCAGCACCTTGAGCGTTTCCTGCTTCAGCTGGGCGCGCTCCTTCTCCATCACCGCGCGCCGCGAGACGACCACGTTGCCGCGCGCGCGGTTGAACTTGAGCACCGCGAAGTGGCCGCGCTGGCTGATGTAGCGGTCGAGGTTGCGCGCCGGGCGCAGATCGGCGTGCGAGCCGGGCAGGAAGGCGGGCACGCCGACATCCACCTTGAGGCCGCCCTTCACCTTGCCGACGATCACCCCTTCGACCACGCCGTTGTTCTGGAAGGCGGCTTCGATGTCGCGCCAGACCTTGGCCTGCTCGGCCCGACTGCGCGACAGCATGATGCCGCCGTGCTCGTTGTCCTCGCCATCGAAGAAGACGTCGATCTCGTCGCCCTCGTGAACCGTGACCTCGCCATCCCGGGTGGTGAACTCGCTGATCGGGATCTGTCCTTCGGACTTGTACCCGATGTCTACGGTGACCTGGTCGCGACCGACGCTCACAATGCGCCCGGTGACGACATCGCCCGGCTTGACGGGACGCAGGCTCTCTTCGAACAGCCTGCGAAACTCGTCGTTGCCGCCGTCGGGCGCGGCCACTCTGGGTTGCTGACTCATGTTGGGTGTACCCCCTGGGGACGAGATTCCGGGTACATATCCCCGGTGCCTGGGGGTTTCAAGGGTTCCCCCGCGCCGCGATCAGCGCGCGCACCCGCGCCACCACCGCCTCGACCGGCACATCGGTGGTGTCAACCAGCAAGGCATCCGCCGCCGGCCGCAGCGGCGAGTGCGCCCGGTTGCTGTCGCGCCGGTCGCGCTCCTCGATCTCGGCCTGCATGGCGGTCTCGTCCGCCGCCTCGCCGCGCCCGCGCAGCTCGGCGGCGCGGCGCCGCGCCCGCTCCGCCGCGCTGGCGACCAGGAAGATCTTCACCGTCGCGTCGGGCAGCACCACCGTGCCGATGTCGCGTCCCTCCATCACCACGCCGCCGCCCGCCGCCAGGGCGCGCTGCCGCGCCACCAGCCGCTCGCGCACCTGCGGCACCACCGAGACCTTCGAGGCGAGCTGCGCGGCGGCGGCGGTGCGGATGGCATGCGATACGTCGCGTCCGTTGGCCACCACGCGCAGCCCGCCGGCGTGCTCCTCGAAGCGCAGGTCGAGCCCGTCGCACAGCGCCGCCAGCGCCGCGCCGTCGCCGACGTCGATGCCCGCCGCGTCGGCGAGCACGCCGACCACGCGGTACATCGCGCCGGTGTCGACGTAGCGATAGCCGAGCGCCTGCGCGACGGCGCGACTGACCGTCGACTTGCCGCCTCCGGCGGGGCCGTCGATCGCGACGGTGGGTTTCATGGTTATCGCCCGCCCTTCCGAGCCCGAGCCCGAACGCCGCACGTCGGCTGCGTCGAAGAACCGGCTCGGGCTGAGGCTCGGGCTCGGGCTCGCGGTGTCATCGCCGCAACTGCTCCAGCGTCTCGAAGTAGGTCGGGAAGGTCTTCGCCGTGCACTCCGGATCCTTGATCGTCACGCCCGGTACGCGCAGGCCGACCAGCGCGAACGCCATGGCGATGCGGTGGTCGTCGTAGGTCTCGATCGCGGCCCCGTGCAGTGGCGATGGCCACACCGTCAGCCCGTCGGCGCGCTCCTCGACCCGCGCGCCAAGCCGCGTCAGCTCGCTGCAGACCGCGGCGATGCGGTCGCTCTCCTGGTGACGCAGGTGCGCGACGTTGTCGATGCGCACCGGACCGCTGGCGAACGGCGCAATCGCCGCCAGGGTCGGGACCGTGTCGGAGAAGTCGTTCATGTCGATCTCCACCCCCGCCAGCCGACCGCGCCCCTGCACCTCGATGGCGTCCGCGTGCCAGGTCACCGCCGCGCCCATGCGCTCGAGCAGCGCCGCGAAGGCGACGTCGCCCTGCAGCGAGCGGCGCGACAGCCCCGGCGTCCGCACCCGCCCGCCGGTCAACGCCGCGGCGGCCCAGAAGTAGTGCGCGCTAGAGGCGTCGGGCTCCACCGCGTAGGACTGCGCCCGGTAACGCTGGCCGGCGCGGATGCGGAAGACCGCGCCGGCGCGCTCCACCGCCACGCCCCACTGCGCCATGACCGCGATCGTCATGTCGACGTACGGCTCGGCGATCAACCCGCCGCTGAGCGCGATCTCGACGTCGCGCGCGGCATACGGCGCCACCTGCAGCAGCGCCGAGAGGAACTGGCTCGAGCGTCCGGCGTCGAGCGTCGTGCATCCGCCGGCCAGCCCGTGCGCGCGGACCCGCACCGGCGGGCATCCCGTCCCCGCCTCGCTCACCGCCTCGCCGCCGAGCGGCGCCAGCGCCGCCAGCAACTCGCCGATCGGGCGCTCGCGCATGCGCGGCGTGCCGTCGATGCGGTAGCTGCCCTCGCCGAGACAGAGCGCCGCGACCAGAAAGCGCATGGCGGTGCCGGCGTTGCCGACGAAGAGCTCGGCCTGGCGCGCCGGCCAGCGGCCGCCGACACCGTCGATCACCAGCCGCGCCGCCGCCTCGTCGGCCTCGACCTCGACGCCGAGCCCGCGCAGCGCCGTCGCCATGTGGCGGGTGTCGTCGCTGAACAGCACGCCATCGAGCGTCGAGCGGCCCTCGGCCAGCGCCGCCAGCAGCGCGACGCGGTTGCTGATCGACTTCGACCCCGGCACCGCGATCACCGCGTCGGGCGGCGCGGTCAACGGGGCAATCGCGATCGATGGGGTGGCAGTCACGAGTAACGTCCTTCACGCGGAGGCACGACGGCACGGAGAATCCCCTCCGCGCCTCCGTGCCTCCGTGCGAGTCCTGAATTCAGCGTGCATGGCTACTCGCCGCCCGACTTGCTCTGCGGCTGCGCCAGCTTGGTGCGCACCGCCTCCTCCAGCCAGCGGCTCAGCGCCGCCGCGTCGCCGCCGGCGACCAGGGTGCGCAAGCGCTCGACCTCGGCAGCGAAGGTCTGCGTCGCCGCCGCCAGCGCGTCGGCATTGGCGAGAAAGATGTCGCGCCACAGCTCCGGCGAGCTGGCGGCGACGCGGGTGGTGTCGCGCCAGCTGCCGCCGGCCAACCCCGCCAGCGCCGGATCGACCGCCGCCAGCGCACGCACCAGCGCGTAGGCGACGACATGCGGCAGGTGGCTCACCCAGGCGAGCGCCTGGTCGTGCGCCGCCGGGCTCATCTCCTCGACGCGCGCGCCGACGCCCTCCCAGAGCGCGCGGATGCGGCCCAGGGCGCCGCGATCGGTGCGCGGCGTCGGCGTCAGGATGCACGCCGCGCCGTGGAACAGGTCGGCGCGCGCCGCCGTGGCGCCAGAGTCCTCGCTGCCGGCGATCGGATGAGCGCCGACGAACCGCCGCTCCACCGGCAGCAGCGCCTCGACCGCCGCGACGATCTCGCCCTTGACGCTGCCGACGTCGGTCAGCAGGGCGCCGGCCGGCACGTGCGGCAGCAGCGTCTCCACCATCGCCGCCGTGCTGCGTACCGGCACCGCCAGCACCACCAGATCGACCGCGCCGAGCGCGGCGAGGTCGCGCACCGTGCGGTCGACCAACCCGCGCTGGCGCGCCACCGCCAGGTTTGCTTCGCTGCGGCCGACGCCGATCGCTTCGCCGATCAGCCCGGCCTGCTTGGCCGCCAGGGCGAGCGAGCCGCCGATCAGGCCGACGCCGACGATCGCGGCGCGCTCAAAGCGCAACGCCGCGCTCCTCCTCGTGCTTGAGCCGCGTCAGCGCCGCGATCAGCCGCTCGTTCTCGGCCGGCGTGCCGACCGTCACCCGCACGTGCTCGGGGAAGCCGTACACCGGCACCGGGCGGACGATGACCCCCTGGCGCAGCAGCGCGTCGTAGAGCCGGGCGGCGTTGCCGACCCGCACCAGCAGGAAGTTGGCCCAGCTCGGCACGCATTCGTAGCCGAGGCCGGCGAGCGCCTCGCGCAGCACCGCCATCCCCTCGCGGTTCACCTGCCGGGTGCGCTCGACGTGCGCGTCGTCGTCGAGCGCCGCCAGCGCCGCCACCTGGGCGAGGGTGTTGACGTTGAACGGCGCGCGCAGGCGGTTGAGCAGGTCGATGATCGCCGGATGGGCGACGCCGTAGCCCACCCGCAGCCCGGCGAGGCCGTAGATCTTCGAGAAGGTGCGCAGCACGATCAGGAGATGGTCGGCGCCGACGTCGGCCAGCGCGTCGGGATAGCGCGGATCCTCGACGAACTCGGCGTACGCCTCGTCCATGACGATCACCACGTCGCGCGGCACCGCGGCGAGGAACTCCTCCCACTGCTCGCGGAAGAAGATGGTGCCGGTCGGGTTGTTGGGGTTGGCGAGGAACACCAGGCGGGTCGCCGGCGTGATCGCCTCCGCCATCGCCTCGAGGTCGTGGGTGAAGTTGCGCAGCGGCACGATGATGCCCTTGCCGCCCTGCGCCTGCACCAGCATGCGGTAGATGACGAAGGCCTGGTCGGCCATCACCGCCTCTTCGCCGGCGTGCAGGAAGGTGCGCACGATGAGCTCGATGATCTCGTTCGAGCCGTTGCCGAAGATCAGCGACTCGGGCGAGACGCGCAGCTTGCGCGCCAGCCCGCGCTTCAGATGGTAGCAGCTGCCGTCCGGGTAGCGGTGCACGTCGGCCAGCGCGCCCTGCAACGCCGTCAGCGCCTTCGGCGAGGGGCCGAGCGGGTTCTCGTTCGACGCCAGCTTGATCGAGTCGCTGACCCCGTACTCGCGCTCCAGCTCGTCGATCGGCTTGCCCGGCGGATAGGGCTCGAGGGAATGGAGCCAGGGCCGGACCAGGTTCTTGATGTTCATGCGTTCACCTCGCCCTCCGGCCAGCGCCAGGCGGGATACGACCCCAGCACCTTGACGAACTGCGCGCGGCGTTTGAGCGCCGCCAGCGCCTTGCCCATGCGCGGCTCGTCGGCATGGCCGGCGAGGTCGATGAAGAAGACGTATTCCCACGCCCGCCCCTTGAGCGGTCGCGACTCGATGGTGCTCAGGTTGATGCGCTGCCGGGCAAACGCCTCCAGCACCTTGAACAGCGCGCCGGACTCGTGCGGCACGGCGAACAGGATCGAGGTCTTGTCGTCGCCGGTCGGCTTGCTGGTCGGATCGTTGCTGATCACCAGGAAGCGCGTCACGTTGTTCGGCAGGTCCTGGATGCTGGCGGCGACCAGCTTGAGCTTGTAGCGCGCGGCGGCGCCGCGCCCGGCGATCGCCGCGGTGCCGGGCCGCTGCGCCGCCTCGGCGGCGGCGACCGCGTTGCTCGCCACCTCGACCAGCGGTACGCCGGGCAGGTGCTGCGCCAGCCAGCCGCGGCACTGCGCGAACGACTGCGGGTGCGAGACGATGCGCCGCACCCGCTGCGGGTCGCCGTGCTTGGCGAGCAGGCAGTGGTCGATGCGCAGCAGCACCTCGGCGGTGATCGACAGCGGCGAGGCGATGAAGCGGTCGAGCGTCTGCGCCACCACCCCTTCGGTCGAGTTTTCCACCGGCACCACGCCGTACTCGGCGCGGCCCCGTTCGACCTCGTCGAACACCGCGTCCACCGAGCCGAACGGCAGCAGGTTGGGCCCCGAACCGAACTGCTCCGCCGCCGCCTGCTGCGTGTAGGTACCGGCCGGGCCGAGGTAGGCGATGCGCAGCCCCTGCTCCAGGGCGCGACAGCTGGAGATCACCTCGCGGAAGATGCTGCGCATGTGCTCGGGCCGCAGCGGCCCGCCGTTGCGCCGCGCCAACCGCTGGTGGATGCCCTTCTCGCGCGCCGGCACGTACTTCGGTGCCTTGCCGTTGGCGTCCTTGGCGTGCCCGACCTGCTCGCACAGGCGGGCGCGCTGGTTGAGCAGGTCGACCAGCGTGTCGTCGAGCGCGTCGATCTGCGCGCGCAGCGCATCGAGGGAGGGAGTGCGGGCCACGACCCGTTGTCCTAGCAGGGGTGTTCGGTCGCCTCCAGCCGTCTTCGCAACTGGCCATCGGCCCTTGGGCGTCAGGCGTCGGCTGGTAGCTGACGGCAGACGGCTACCGCCCGCCGCTACCGACCGTGCCCACGAGCGCGTGGATGGGCGCATCGGCATCCACCCACTCCACCGTCGGGTCGCCGCGAAACCAGGTCATCTGCCGCTTGGCCAACCGCCGCGTCGCCTGGCGCATCGCCGCCAGCGCCGTCTCCAGGTCGCAGGCGCCGTCGAGGAAGGCGCCCAGCTCGCGATAGCCGATGCTGCGCAGTGCCGGCAGCGCCGCCGTGTAGCCCTGCGCGCGCAGCCCGCGCAGCTCGTCGAGCAGGCCGGCGTCGAGCATCGCCGCGCAGCGCGCGTCGAGCCGTGCCGCCAGCACGGCGCGCGGCAGGCGCAGGGCGACGACGCGCATCGGCACCACCTCGGCGGCGAAGCCGTGCGCCGCCTGCCAGCGGCTGAGCGGCTCGCCGGTCAGCTCCAGCACCTCGAGCGCGCGGATCAGGCGCAGGCGGTCGTTGGCGTGCAGGCGCGCCGCCGCGGCCGGGTCGCGCCGCGCGAGCTCGGCGTGCAGGGCGCCCGGCGCGGCAGCCT
>JANRJF010000018.1:0-48025 GCA_033764095.1 Deltaproteobacteria bacterium
TCACCCGAGCGGTGATCCGACCCCGAGCCCCGAGGATCTGGAGATCACCCGCCGCCTGCGCCAGGTCGGCGAGGTGATGGGGGTCAAGGTGCTCGACCACGTCGTCATCGGCCGCGGCCGCTACGTCAGCTTCGTCGACGATGGCTACTGGTGATTCTTCCCCCCCTTCGAAGAAGGGGGGCCGGGGGGGGGGATGTCCCGACTGATCTGCGTTCGCCGGCACTGGTCGCGAATATTCCGTCGACCGTTTCTGCCGTTCAGAAATCCCCCCTCACCCTCCTTCTTCGAAGCGGGGAAACCTAGGAGCGCCGTCCTCCAGGGGGACGCGCAAGCCGTTCACCACGAACGCGATCGTGTGGTAGGAGCCGGCGAGCACGATGAGCTCGATCAGCTGCGCCGCCGACCACTCCGCCGCCAGTGCCGTCCACAATGCGTCGGGAATCGCGGCGTGATCGTGCAGCGCATCGGCCAACCGAATCAGCAGGGCGTCGCGCGGCGCCCAGACGTCGTCGTCGCCGAGGGCGTGCACGGTAGCGGCGACGGTTGCGTCGTCGAGCCCGACGCGCGCCGCGAAGAAGGCGACGTGCACGCCCCACTCGTACTCGGCGCCGCAGCGCGCCGTGGTGCGCAGAATGAGCAGCTCGCGGTCGCGCCGCGTGATCGTGCCGCGGTCGAGCAGCGAACCAGCGCGCACCTTGTCGAGAATGCGCGGGTTGTGCGCCAGGGTGCGGAACAGGGCGATCGGCGGCACGCCGGGCGGCATCATCGCCGCCAACGTGTCGGCGACCGGTGCGTCGTAGGGCGGGGCAAGCGGGGCGATGCGGGGCATGGTCATCGGAAGCTCCGGGGCGCCCGGCAGGGGCGCTGTCGATTCCGTAGCGTACCGCTATGGAATCGATAGCGCAAGCGGAATGAGCGCACCGCGTCCCGGCCGGGCGGCGCGCGGCTCGGCGAGCGGGCGGCCGATCATGGCGCTGCTCGACCTGCTCGGGCGGCGCTGGGCGCTGCGCATCCTGTGGGAACTGCGCGGCGGACCGCTGACCTTCCGGCCGCTGCAGGCGGCGAGCGACGGGATCTCTCCGTCGGTGCTCAATGCGCGCCTGGCCGAGCTGCGCGAGGCGGGCATCGTCGAGCAGCGCGCTGGGGAGGGGTACGCGCTCACGGTCGAGGGCGAACGGTTGTTGGCGGCACTGGCGCCGTTGCAGGCGTGGGCGGCGCGCTGGGGGAAGCGCGCATGATCGTCGTCCGTGCCGAGCAACCCGCCGATGTGGCGGGCATCGATGCGGTCGTACGCGCCGCGTTCGGGCAGCCGGTCGAGGCGGAGCTGGTGGCGGCGCTGCGCGCCGCCGGCCGGGCGACGCTCTCGCTGGTCGCGCTCGAGGACGGTGCGATCGTTGGCCACGTGCTGTACTCGCCGGTGCGCATCAGCGGTGCGGCGGCCGACGTTCCGGTGCTCGGCCTGGCACCGATGGCGGTTCGCCCCGATCGGCAGCGCGCCGGTATCGGTACGCGCCTCGCTGAGGCGGGGCTCGCCGCCTGCGCAGCGCGCGGCGTCGCCGCCCTGGTCGTGCTCGGCCACCCGGAATACTACCCGCGCTTCGGCTTCATTCCCGCGTCGCAATTCGGCTTGCGCTGCATATACGATGCGCCGGATGAGGCGTTCATGGCTCTCGAGCTGCTTCCCGGTGCGCTGTCCGGCGTCGCCGGTGTCGTCCACTACGCCCCGGAGTTCGACGCGGTCTGATCGCCGGCGCGCCGGGTTCGTGCTGCTCGCGCTGCTGGGCGCGGCGCCGGTGCGCGCCGCCTGGCAGCCGGACGGCATCGATCTCACCCGGCCGCGCATCGTCTGTCGGCCGGCCGAGCTGGCGGCGGTCCGCGCCCGCCTGGAGCGCGAGCCGTATCGCAGCCTGATGCGCGACCTGCTGTCGCCGGTGCGCCAGGCGGACAGCGTCGCGCTCGACGATCACAGCATCAATGCCGAACGCATCAAGTCGCGCGCGGCGAAGAACCTCGCCGTCGCGCTGCTGTTCGAGCGCACCGTGGTCGATCGCGAGGTGGTGCCGTTCACCGACGAGACGCGCAGCGCCGCGATCGCGCGGCTGCGCGACCTGTTGGTCAACATGTATCGGCGCTCACGGCTGGCCGTCGGCCCGCCGCTCGGCGGCTGGGATCGCGACATCAGCACCTCCGAGGAGCTGCAGCAGTACGCCACCGCCTACGACAGCCTGCGCGCCGCCGGCGTCGATCTCGGCGCCGACGACGCGGTGATCGTCGACAATCTCGCGGCGCTCGCCGGCGAACTCTACGAGAACTACGTCAACCCGCTGTCGGCCGGCAATTTCGCCGTCCTGCACCAGAACAACCATCGCTCGAAGGTCGGTGCGGCGTTGGCGACCACCGCCCTGGCGCTGGCCGAGTACACGCCGCCGGACGGCAGCGATCCGCGCGGCGTGCGCGAGCCGGCGACCTGGCTCGCCTACGGCACGGCGCAGATCGACGCCGTCATGCGCTTCGCATTGGTCAGCGGTGACGGCGCGTACGGCGAAGGACCGTTCTACCTGCGCTTCGCGTCACAGAACCTGCTGCCGTTCTGGCGCGCCTGGGATGCGCTGACCGGCGGCAGTGCGCCGGGAATCGCCATGCCGAACTTCTGGCGCCATCCGCTGTTGGCGCGCGGCGTGCGCTGGGCGCTCGACAACACCCTGCCGGACGGCACGTTGGCGCCCACCGACGACGGCAATCCTGGCGAGCACTACTACTTCGGCGCTGCGCCGCTGACGCCGGCAACGGCGTGGCGCTGGACCACCACCGAGCCACCGCTGGAGAACGACGGCAACGTCTCGTTGGCGGCCGAGTCGCTGGTCAACTTCGACGACGGCCTCGCCGCGGCACCGCCGGCCGGCTCGCCGACCGCCTTCTATCCCGAGGGCGGCCTGGCGGCGCTGCGCAGCGACTGGTCGCCCGATGCCGTGCTGGCACTGGTCCAGGCCGAGCACGGTGCCGCCGCCGAGTTTGGCCGCTACGCCGACGGCACGCCGGCGGCGCCGGAGTCGCACGAGCACGCCGACGGCGGCAGTTTCCTGTTGCACGCCTTCGGCGAACGGCTGGCGCTCGATCCCGGCTACTTCTCCTTCACGCTGCACGGCCTGGTGAACAAGCCGCAGGATCACAACATGATCCTGGTCGACGGCAGCGGTCCGACCGACCTGTTGGCGGCCTCGGCGGCGTGGCTGGCGGATCCATCGGCGCCGCCGCCGACCGATGGCGAGGCCTCGCTGCTCGACACGCGCGACAGTGACGGCGTCGACGTCGCGACGGCGTTGTCGCGCTACGGTCAGCCGGCGGCGCGGATCGAGCGCCGCTTTCTGTTTGCCGACGATCGCTACCTGCTGATTGCCGACGCGGTGCAGAGCGTCCCGGATCAGCCGCGCCGCTTCACCTGGCTGCTGCACGGCAACGGCGGCGGCGACAGTGGCGGCACCTTCACGCCGACCGCGACCGGCGGCGTGTGGAGTCGTCCGGGTGCCGCGCTGACGGCGGCGCTGGCTGCGGCCGATGCGCCGTTCAGCTTCACGACACGTGACGCGGTCCACGAGGAGCTCAATCGCGCTCAGAAGACCCACACCGCGCTGGAAGCGCATGTCGAAGCGGCCGCATCGCGCACCCTGACACTGCTCTACCCCTCACCGGCTGGCGACGCGCCGCCGATCACCGAGCAACTCGCTGTAGACGGCGCCGCGGCGCTGACGCTGGTCGATGCGGCAGGCGACCGGCGCGTCGTCGCCTGGCATCGCGCGACGCCGGTGCCGACGAGCCTGGCGCTGCCGGGCGGATCGGCCGCGCACGCAGACGGCGTGCTGGCGCTCTTCGACACGCACGACGACGGCAGCCTGCGCCTCGCCTACGGCGAACGCGCCAGCGAGTTGGTCTACGCCGGTCGGCGCCGCATCGGCGCCTCGGCGCCCGGCACGCTCGGCGTGCGCTATGCCGCCGAGCGGCTCGATGTGGTCGCGGACGCTCCCGATTCGGCGTTTCAACTGCACGCCGTTCCGTTCGTCGCGGCGGCGGCGGACGGCGCCTGCGCGTTTCGCGTCGACGGCGAGGATATCGCCACCGTCGTCGTCGGCCGCGATCGCCGGGTGACGCTGCGCGCCGCCACCGGCAACTCGGCACCGGCGGCGGATCCCGGTCCGCCACAGACGGTGGACGCGCCGCCGCAGGTGGTGCGCCTCGATGGCCGCGGCAGCTGCGACGCCGACGGCGAGGCGCTGACGCCGCAGTGGGAGCTGACCTCGGCGCCGGCGGGCAGCGCCTGGTCGTTGCAGGAGGCGGACACCTGGACGCCGGCGCTGTTCGTCGACCGCAACGGTCCGTTCCGCGTCCGCCTGGTGGTGACCGATGCGCGCGGTGCGACCAGCAGGCCGATGGAGGTGTTGGTGCTCGCCGGCGATCGCTGCGCGGACGGGGTGGACAACGATCGCGACGGCCAGTTCGACAGCGCCGACGCCGACTGCGACGCCGGCGGCAATCGCCCGCCGCTGGCCGGCGCGCTGGCGCCGCTGACCCTGCCGGTCGGCGCGCGCGCGGTGCTCGACCTCGGCACCCACATGACCGATCCGGACGGCGACCCGCTGGTCTTCCGCGTCGCGGTGGCGGATCCGGTGGTGACCGCGGCGGCGATCGATTCGTCCCGCCTGCTCGTCGCGCCGCGGCATCCTGGTCGGACGCAGCTGTTCGTCACCGCCGCCGATGCCGACAGCTACGCGCAGCAGGCGGTGTCGGTCAGCGTCGTGCCGCGCGCCGCGTGCGTCGCCGATTGCGATGACGGCGGCGTCGTCACCGTCGACGAGATCCTCAGCGCGGTTGGCATCGCGCTCGGACAGGCCGGACCGCAACGCTGCCAGGCCGCCGACGCGGACGGCGACCAGCACGTCACGGTCGCCGAGTTGGTGCGCGCCGTCGCCGACCTGCTCGACGGCTGCGCCACCGATTGAGCCGCTCCGCCGCGGTGCTAGAGCGCAGCCATGGTCGAGCAGCTGATCAGCCAGTACGGCTACCTCGCCATCTTTCTCGGCACCTTTCTGGAGGGCGAGACGATCCTCGTGCTCGGCGGCTTCGCGGCGCACCGCGGCCTGCTCGCGCTGCCGGGCGTGATGCTGGCGGCGTTCCTCGGCTCGGTGGCGAGTGACCAGCTGTTCTTCTTCATCGGCCGCCGGCACGGCAGTGCCTGGCTGGCCAAGCGACCCGGCTGGCAGGCCAACGTCGACCGCGTCAAGCGGCTCATCGAGCACCACGACACGCTGATCATCCTCAGCTTTCGCTTCATCTACGGCGTGCGCAACGTCACGCCGCTGGTGCTCGGCATGAGCCCGGTGCCGACCTGGAAATTCGCCGCGCTCAACACGCTCGGCGCGGCGGTCTGGGCGGTGGCGGTCGGCGCGCTCGGCTGGTTCGTCGGCAGCGCGGCGAAGCAGATGCTCGGCCACCTCGAGCGCTACGAGCTGCGCGTCGTCGCGGTGATCGTCGTCGTCGGGCTGGCGCTGTGGGCGCACCGCCGCTTCAGCGAGCATAGAGCTGCTGGTAGCGCCGGTGGTTCCCCATGACCTTCTTCACGTAGTCGCGCGTTTCG
This sequence comes from Deltaproteobacteria bacterium, assembly GCA_033764095.1. Classification (GTDB taxonomy): domain Bacteria; phylum Desulfobacterota; class Binatia; order HRBIN30; family CADEER01; genus JBDTMT01. Next base: position 5,630 of record JANRJF010000018.1, read on the forward strand.
CGAAACGTGATGCTCTCCACCCACTCGTCGCCATCGAGCTGGCCGAACTGTGCCTGCGAGCGCGCCACCGCCGGCTCGCCGCCGTTGTAGGCGGCGAGCGCCTTGAGTGGATCGCCGCCGTTCTCGCGCAGCAGGGTGGCGAGGTAGGCGGTGCCGAGCGCGACGTTGGCGTCGGGATCGCTGAGGTCGTCGGGCGGCGCCTCGCCGCGCGCCTGGGCGACCCGCGCTGCGGTGCCGGGGAGCAACTGCATGAGGCCGCGCGCGTCCGCCGGCGAGCGTGCCGCCGGGTCGAACAGGCTCTCCTGCCGCATCAGCGCCAGCACCAGCAGCGGGTCGACCTGCTGCGCCGCGGCATTGCGCGACACCTGCGGCCAGAAGGCGAGTGGGTAGAGCAGGTCGGGGTCGCCGCTGCCGCGCGCGGTGGCGAGGCGGAGCGCATCGCGGTAGCCGCCGGCCGCCTGATAGGCGGCCGGCAGTGCCGCGGCCACCGCGCCGTCGCCGCGATGATCGCGTTCGACCTGTTGCAGCTCGCGGCGCGCCAGCGGCTGCAGCCCGGCGGCGACCAGCTCGCGGGCGCGCATCCAATGATACGGGTCGCTCCCCGGCGGCGGCGCTCCGATCGCCGGGCGCGGCGGCGGCGCCGGTGTGGCCGTGACTGCGGTCTCGGTGCCGAGTCGGCGGGCGGCCCAGGTGGCGTAGTAGCTGCCCGGCGCCTGTTCCAGCACCTCGCGATAGCGCGCCGCGGCGGCGGCGCGCTCGCCGGCGCGCTGCAGCGCGCGCCCCTCCCAGTACACCGCATCGGGCGCGGCTGCGGCGCCGCGGCCCTGCGCGGCCGCGTCGAAGGCGCTGGCGGCGGCGCGGTAGTCGCCGGCCTGGTAGGCGATCCAGCCGATGCGCCATCGCGCCTCGCGCGCCTGCGGCGCGCTCGGATAGGCGTCGATCAGCCGGCGGTACCCGGCGATCGCCGCGGTGGTGTCGCCGTCGCCCTGGGCGATGCGGGCGAGCGCGTAGAGCACCTCGGCGCTGCGCGCCTGGCCGCGATAGCGCGCCAGGTAGAGCTCGAACTCGCGGCGCGCCTCGGCGTTGCGGTCGCGGTTCCACAGCAGCGCGGCGAGGCGATACTGCGCGTCGGCGGCCGCATCGGACTGCGGCGCCTGGCGCACCAGCGTGCGCAGCGTCGCCACCGCGTCGTCGAGGCGGTCGGCGCCGCGCTGCGCTTCGGCCAGCTGACGCAAGACGGCAGACTGCTGGCCGGGTGGGGTCTGCGCCAGGATCTGGCGCGCGACGACGATGGCGGCGGGAAAGTCCTGCTCGGCCATCAGCAGCGTCAGCTCGCGGTTGAGCTCGGCGCCGCGCGGCGCCAGGCTCGGGTCGGCGGCGCGCAGCGCCTGCAGGCGCTGCTTCGCCTCGCGCGCCAGTGGGCTGACGGGCGCGACCCGCCGGGCGGCCTGCAGGTGTGCCGCTTCGGCGGCGCGGTCGCTGCGCGCCCTGGCGAGATCGGCCAGCGCCAGCGATGCGCGCATGGCGGTGTCCTGATCGCCGTCGTCGCGCGCCGCGCCGAGCAGGCGGCCGGCGGCCTCGGGGTCACGCGCCGCCAGGCCGCGCCCGCGCGCCAGCGCCGCCTCGGCGCTCAGCACGCTGCGCGGCTGCGTGGCGAGCAGCGTCGCGAGCATCTCGTCGGCGCGCATCGGATCCGTGCCCGCGAGACAGGTCGCCAGGTCGAGCAGCACGTAGTCCTGCAGGGCCGGGTACGACGTGCGCAGCGCCTCCAATGTCGGTTGGGCGCTGCGGCAGTCGCCGCGCTCCGCCTGCGCGTGCGCCTGAGCGAACTGTCCGGCAGGCGTGTTGGGGCGGACTGCCGGTTCGACGGTCGCGGCGCTGGATCGCGCGGTGCCCGGTGTGGTGACCGCAGCCGGCGCGGTGGCGACGCGTGGGCGCGGCTGTTCCGCGCATCCCGCCACCGCCGCCGCCATCACCCCGACCATCAACCACAGCCACCGCATGCCGCCACCATAAAGAGCGGCCGCCGCGTTTGCACGGCGTTGACATCATCTGCCCCATCAGCGACGTGCGCAGGGATGGGATTGATCCTCGGCTCCGCTTCGCCGCGGCGGGCGCGACTGCTCGGCGAGCTCGGGGTCGCATTTCGCGTCGCGGCGAGCGACGTGCCGGAGGTGCCCGCGCCAGGCGAAACGGCGGCGCAGTTCGCGGCACGCGCGGCGCGCGAGAAGGGCGCCGCGGTGGCGGCGCTGCACGCGGCCGACTGGGTGCTGGCGGCCGACACGGTGGTCACCGTCGAGGGGGCGATTCTCGGCAAGCCGGTCGACGACGCCGACGCGCGCCGCATGCTGCGCCAGCTGTCGGATCGCGTGCACGAGGTGTTGACCGCGGTGGCGCTGTTCGCGCCGGGCGCCGGCTGCGTCGAGGAAGGGCTGGGCCGCAGCACGGTCGAATTCCGTTCGCTGTCCGACGACGAGATCGCCGCCTACGTCGCCGGCGGCGAGCCGGCCGACAAGGCCGGCGCCTACGCGATCCAGGGCGGCGCGGCCGGGTTCGTCACGCGCGTCACCGGTTCGCTGACCAACGTCATCGGCCTGCCGACCGAGTTGGTCGCGGCGCTGCTGGAGCGGCACGGCCTCGCCGCGGCGCCGGCTGCCGCGCATCGCGCATGATCGACGTGGCCGCCAATCTGGCCGCGGTGCGGGCGCGCATCGCCGCCGCGGCGGAGCGCAGCCGGCGCGACCCGTCCGCGGTGCGGCTGCTGGCGGTGAGCAAGACCAAGCCGGCGGCGTTGGTGCGCGCCGCGATCGCCGCCGGCGCGACCGACATCGGCGAGAACTACGTGCAGGAAGCGGTTGCCAAGCGCCCCGCAGTGCCGGATCCGGCGCGCTGGCATCTCATCGGCCATCTGCAGCGCAACAAGGCGGCGCGCGCGCTGGAGACGTTCGACTGCATCCACACCCTCGACAGCGCGGCGCTGGGCGCGGCGCTGGCGCGCCACGCGCAGGCGCGCGGCGTGCCGGCCGAGGTGCTGGTCGAGGTCAACGTCGGCGGCGAGCCGAGCAAGCACGGCGTGGCGCCGGACGACCTGCCGGCGCTGCTCCGCGATGTCCGCGACCCGCACCTGCGGGTGCTGGGGCTGATGGCCGTGCCGCCCGCCGATACGCCGGAGGCGACGCGGCCGTTCTTCCGTCGGCTGCGCGAGCTGGCCGAGCGTGCCGGGTTGCGCGAGCTGTCGATGGGCATGACCGACGACTTCGAGGTCGCGATCGAAGAGGGCGCCACCATGGTGCGGGTCGGGCGCGCGATCTTCGGCGCGCGCTGAGGCGCGGAGATCTCACCGCGGAGACGCGGCGACGCGGAGGAGCAAGATGGGTATGAGAACTGGAGCGAAGCGAGTCGGACGCCGGGGAGTCCAACGCCCTTCTCCGCGCCGCCGCGTCGCCGCGGCAAGGTCCTCTGCGTCGCTGCGCATCGGCTTCATCGGCGGTGGCAACATGGCGACGGCGATGGTGAAGGGCTTCGTCGCCGCCGGGTTGTGCGCGCCGGATGCGATCATCGCCTCGGACGTCGATGCGGCGAAGCGGCGCATGCTGGCGCGCCGGTTGAGGATCCGCGCCACCGGCGACAACGCCGAGGTGCTGCGCGCCGCGCGCGTGCTCATCCTGGCGGTGAAGCCGCAGATCCTGCCGGCGGTGCTGGAGGAGCTGCGGCCGCTGGTGACGCCGCGGCACATGGTCGTGTCGATCGCCGCCGGTTGGCCGACCGCACGCCTGGAGGCCGGCCTTGGCGGCGGCACGCGCGTCGTGCGGGTGATGCCCAACACGCCGGCGCTGCTCGGCAAGGGTATGGCCGTGGCGGTGCGCGGGCGTTACGCGACGGCCGCCGACGAGCGCCTGGTGCTGAAGCTGCTGCGCACCGTCGGCCTGGCGCGCGCGGTGGGCGACGAGACGCTGATCGACGCGGTCACCGGCCTGAGCGGCAGCGGTCCGGCGTACGTCTATCGTTTCGCCGAGGCGCTCATCGCCGGCGGCGTCGCGGTCGGCCTCACCCCGGAGGCGGCGCGCGAGCTTGCGCTGCAGACCCTGGCCGGCGCCGTCGCGATGCTGCAGGAGACCGGCGAGACGCCGGAGGCGCTGCGCGCCGCCGTGACGTCGCCGGGCGGCACCACCTTCGCCGGCCTCGGCGTGCTGGAGCAGCGCGGCTTCTACGACGCGGTGGTAGCGGCCATCGCCGCCGCCACTGCGCGCGCTGGCGAGCTCGGCCGCATGGCGTGACGCGCTTGCACGGGTGCCGTCGCGCCGTTAGCTTCCGCCGCTGATGTTCGTCCTCACCAACCTGTTGCTCGCCATCGCCGGGGCGCTGTGGATGCTGCTCACGGCGTATTTCTACATCCTGCTCGGACGCGTCATCGTCTCGTGGGTCAACGCCGATCCGCGCAATCCGATCGTGCGCTTCCTGTTCAACGCCACCGAGCCGCTGCTCTGGCGCGTGCGGCGGATGCTGCCGTACATGAGCGGGGTCGACCTCTCCCCGCTGGTGGTCAGCATCCTCATCTACGTCGCGCGGGGCTTCCTGGTCGGTACCCTGACGGATCTTGCCTATCGGCTGCAGTGAGGGCGCGGGCGGGTGTTGCGAGTCACACGGCAGGGCATCCGCCTGGCGCTGCGCGTCCAACCACGCGCCGGCCGCGATCGGGTGATCGGCCGGCACGGCGAGGCCCTCAAGCTGCAGGTGGCCGCGCCGCCGGTCGATGGGGCCGCCAACGCCGCCGTGGTGGCGCTGATAGCCGACTGGCTGGAGGTGCCGCGGCGGGCGGTGTCGATCGTCCACGGCGAGGGGGGGCGGGACAAGGTGGTCGAGGTGCTCAGCGACCACCCCGCCAGCCTGGCGGAACGCGTCGCGGCCCGGCTTCCAGGGTGCGTTGACACGCCAAAGTCACGTGGTTAGCTAGCCGCCGCCCGTCGCGGAGGACGCATGCCAATCTACGAGTATCAGTGCGAGAAGTGCGGTGAATTCGAGGTCACCCAGCGCATCACCGAAGCGCCGCTGAAGAAGTGTCCGACGTGCAAGCGCAAGGTCCGCAAGCTGATCTCGAACACCTCGTTCCAGCTCAAGGGATCGGGTTGGTACGTCACCGACTACGCCCGCAAGGGTGGCGGCGAGTCGAAGTCCACGGGCGAGTCGAAGGCGTCGAGCGCGGACAGCACGGCGTCGAGCAGCAGCGAGAGCAAATCATCCACCGCCGATTCGTCCTCCCCGAGCGGCGGCAGCAAGGCGAAGTCGGCCAAGAAGGACTCCACCGCCAAGGCCGCCTGAGCGGCGGTGAGGCGCGCCGCCGATGCCTGATCCGATCCTGATCGGCATCGACACGGGCGGCACGTTCACCGACTTCATCTGTCTCGGTCCCGACGGGGTCCGCGTCCACAAGCGGCCGTCGACGCCCGACGACCCGGCCCGGGCCGTGCTCGACGGCTTGGCCGTCCTGTTGAAGGATCAGGCGCGCGGCGCAGTGCGCATCACCTACGGCTCCACCGTCGCCACCAACGCGGTGCTGGAGCGCAAGGGGGCGCGCGTCGTGCTGCTCACCACCGCCGGCTTCGAGGACATGCTGGAGATCGGCCGGCAGACGCGACCCGAGCTCTACGCGCTGGAACCGAGCCCGCCCGTCTCGCTGGTCGAGCGCCGCCGCCGTATCGGCGTGGCGGAGCGGATGGCGTTCGACGGCAGGGTGCTGCAGCCGCTCGGCGCGGCGGCGGTGCGCCGCGCCGTCCAGGCAGTGCGCCGCGCCGGGGGCGAGTCGATCGCCGTCTGCCTGCTGCACGCCTACGCCAACGGCCTGCACGAGCGGCGTCTCGGACGCGCGCTGGCCGAGTTGGGCGTGCCCTGCTCGCTGTCACACGAGTTGGTGGCCGAGTACCGCGAGGTCGAGCGCGGCAGCACCACGGTGCTCAACGCCTACGTGGCGCCGGTGATGCGCCGCCACCTCGCGACGTTGGCGAAGGGCGTTGGGCGGCGCGCGAGCCTGCGGGTCATGCAGTCGAACGGCGGCGCGGTGTCGGTCGCCACCGCCGGCCGCGAGGCGGTGCGCACCCTGCTCTCCGGCCCGGCCGGCGGCGCGATCGGCGCGGTGGCGGCGGCGCGGCGGGTCGGCATCCAGCGCGTCATCGCGTTCGACATGGGCGGCACCTCGACCGACGTCAGTCTGCTCGACGGCGCGCCGCGGCAGCAGACCGAGTGGACGATCGGCGAGCTGGCGGTGAAGGTGCCGGCGATCGACATCCACACCGTCGGCGCCGGCGGGGGATCGATCGCGGCGCGCGACGCGGGCGGCGCGCTCGTGGTCGGACCGCAGAGCGCCGGTGCCGACCCCGGGCCCGCCTGCTACGGCCGCGGCGAGCTGCCGACGGTCACCGACGCGGACCTGCTGCTCGGCCGCTTGGTGCCCGAGGCGTTTCTGGGCGGCGGCATGCGGCTCGACCGCGCGCGCGCGGCGCGGGCCGTCGGGCGCCTGGCGCGCTCGCTGCGGCTCGGCGTCGAGGCGACCGCCGACGGCATCGTGCGCGTCGTCAACGCGGCGATGGAGCGCGCCATCCGCCGCATCTCGGTCGAGCGCGGGCTCGATCCGCGCGCCTACGCCCTGGTGTCGTTCGGCGGCGCCGGCGGCATGCACGCCGCCGAGCTGGCCGAGGCGCTCGACGTCCGCTGCGTGCTGGTGCCGGCGCATCCCGGGTTGCTGTCGGCGTGGGGCGCGGTGACCGCCGACGTGCAGCGGGACTACGTGCAGACCGTGCGCCTGTGCGAGCCGCCGGCGCGCGTGCTGGCGCGCCGCCTGGCGCCGCTGCTGGCCCGCGCGCGCCGCGAGCTGCGTGCTGAGGGGGCGGCGCGCACCGCGATCGTACTGCGCGCCACGCTCGACGTGCGCTATCGCGGCCAGTCCTACGAACTCGCCGTGCCGCTGGCGGCCGGGTACCGCGCCGCGTTCGACGCCGCGCACCGCGCCCGCTACGGCTACGCCGATGCCGAGCGCGCCGTCGAGGTGGTCAACATCCGCCTCAGCGCCAGTGCGCCGGGACCGCGTCCGCGCGTCGTCGCGCCGCGCCGGACCACGGGCCAACTGCGGCCACATCGCCTGCGTTGGCGTGGGCGCTGGCTGGCGGCGCGGCGCGGCGAGCGCACCGCGTTGCCGGGGCGGCGCCGGCTCGCTGGTCCGCTGCTGATCACCGAGCTCAGCGCCACCACGCTGGTGCCACCGGGATGGACGGTGCGCGTCGCGCCGAGCGGCGACCTGTTGATGGAGCGCCGCTGATGGGCAGGCTGTCGCCGGCCGATCTGCAGATCGCCCATCACCGCCTCGCCGCGATTGCCGAGGAGATGGGCGTCGCGTTGTGCCGCAGCGCCTTCTCGCCCAACATCAAGGAGCGGCGCGACTACTCGTGCGCGCTGTTCGACGCGCACGGCGAGCTGGCGGCGCAGGCGGCGCACATTCCGGTGCATCTCGGCTCGACGCCGCTGTCGGTACGCGCCGCGATCGCGCGCCAGCCGATGCGGCCGGGCGACGTGGTGATCCTGAACGATCCCTACGCCGGCGGCACGCACCTGCCGGACGTTACCGCGGTCGCGCCGGTGCACGTCGGGCGCCGGCTGGTCGGCTACGTCGCCAACCGCGCCCACCACGCCGACATCGGCGGCATCAGCCCGGGCTCGATGCCGCTCGCCACCGAGATCTACCAGGAGGGCTTTCGGCTGCCGCCGGTCCGCCTGCTGCGCGGCGGCGTGCTCGACGAGGACGTCCTCGATCTGTTTCTTGCCAACACGCGCGTCGCCGCCGAGCGACGCGGCGACCTGCTGGCGCAGGTGGCGGCGCTGCGCGTCGGCGCCGCACGCCTGCAGGCGTGGGTGGAGCGCGAGGGGGCGCGGCACGTGGCCGCGGCGACGCGCGCCTTGCAGGACTATGCCGAGCGGCTGATGCGGGCCGCGCTGCGCGCGCTGCCGGCCGGTATCTATCGCGCCGAGGACTGGCTCGACGACGACGGGCTCGGCACGCGGCACATTCGCCTCGCCGTGCGCGTAGAGCTGGGGCGAGGGCGCGCCGCGGTCGACTTCGCCGGCACCGCGCCGCAGGTGGCGGGTGGCATCAACGCCAACTTCGCCGTCACGCTGGCCGCCGTCTACTACGTCTTCCGCTGCCTGGCCGAGCGCGACGTGCCGGCGAACGCCGGGTTCATGCGGCCGATCGCAGTCCGCGCGCCGCACGGCAGCGTCGTCAATGCCGCGTTTCCGGCGGCGGTGGCCGGCGGCAACGTCGAGACCTCGCAGCGCATCGTCGACGTGCTGCTGCGCGCGCTCGCGCGCGCCTGTCCGGCGCGCGTGCCGGCCGCCAGCAGCGGCTCGATGAACAACCTCGCCTTCGGTGGCACGCGGCCCGCCGCCGATCCCGCCTCCCCGCGCCGCCAGTTCTCGTACTACGAGACGCTCGCCGGCGGCGCCGGCGCTGGTCCGCACGGTGATGGTCGCTCGGCGGTGCACACCCACATGACCAACACCATGAACACGCCGATCGAAGCGCTCGAGGCCGAATTGCCGGTGCGGGTGACGCGCTATCACGTGCGGCGTGGCTCCGGTGGGCGCGGCCGGCACCGCGGCGGCGACGGGTTGGTGCGCGAGATCGAGTTCCTGGCGCCGGCGCAGGTGACGCTGCTCACCGAGCGACGGCGCATCGCGCCCTACGGTCTGGCCGGGGGCGACGCGGGCACCCCCGGCCGCAACCAACTCGTGCGCGCCGGGCGTCGCCGCGCGCTGCCAGCCAAGATCAGCCTGGCGGTGGCGCCCGGCGATCGCATTCGCCTTGCGACGCCGGGTGGCGGCGGGCACGGCGGCGCCGCGCGCGGTCGCCGGCGGCGTTGAACGCGACGGACGGGTGATGCGCCGCACCGCGCCGCGGACTGCGCCGCTCCACCGCTCCTCGCATCCAGCCGCAGTCCGCGGCGCGCTACGTCGCCCCCGAGGGTCTCCCTCCCCCGGGGCTCGCCGCAGCGGGCCACGACAGGGGAGGGAGGTTCGCCCTGGGGGGGCTTGTTCCTGGTCCCGCGATCGGACCAGGCAATCTCATCCTTACGCGGCGCGCTTGCGCGCCGGCTTGCCGGTCAGCTTGCGCTCCAACTGCGTCAGGCGCTTGCCGAGGTTGGCGACGTCCTGCGCCGAGGCGACGTCGAACGTCTCGGCCACGGCGCGCAGCACGCTGCCGGCGTGCGCCTGCACGAGACCGATCAGCCGCGTGCTTTCCTTGTCGGCGCTCTTCAGCGCCTTGGCGCGCCGCTTCTCCAGCCGCGCCACCGCGCGCTCTACCTCACCGACCAGCGAGGTGCCGCGCTTCTCGACCGCCGTCACCACCTTGCGCCCGCGCGCCCGCAGCGCCGTCGCCGTCTCCTCGAGCTGGGCGCCCAACTGGCGCACCGCCTTGCGCGTGTCGCTCGGCAGCAGGTCCAGGGTCGCCTTCACGCCACGCGTCAGTGCCTTTTCGGCCTCCGCCTGCGCGCGTTCGAGCGGCTTCGGCAGCACCAACGTCAGCGGGGCCCGTCGTCGCGTCGTCTTGCTTGCCATGGTGTTCGAACCTCCTGACTGATTCGTAACACGCTGCGTCATGCCTCGCAATGCAGTGCGTCAAAATTCCTGTCGCACGTCGCGAGCGTCCGCGCCGCGCCGCACGCCGCATCCGACCCGCCTTGCCTGCCCATGCCCCCTCTGGTATCCGCGATGACGCTGCATTTCCCGCCTGAAACGGTCGCATAGCTCAGTTGGTTAGAGCGCCTGCCTCACATGCAGGAGGTCCCTGGTTCGAGTCCAGGTGCGACCACTCCCCGGTGGCGCGATTCACCGGGCTTCGTCGTGCACGACGGCGATGTGGCCGATCTCGGTGCGGCGCGCGGCGTGGCCGGCGGCGCGCAGGATGGCGGCGGCCTGCTCGCTGTAGCCCTCGTCGTCGAGGCGCTCGCCGATCAGGGCGGCACGATCCGACAACTCCCACGCCAGCAGGGTGGGGTCGCTCTCGCCGTAGTACCCGTCCGCCTGGCGCGGCGAGACGCCGTACTCGGCGCGCAGGGCGTCGTTTCTCGCCAGCAGTCGCGCGATGAACTGGCGGTCGGATCGCAGCACGCGGATCAGGTCCATCAGCATGCCGACCTCACGGTCGTCCTCGTGCTGCGCATACCAGGGATTGATCGCGTGCGGACACAGGTTGTCGATGCCGAAGGCGAACTCGCGCTCGACCAGCTGTCCATCGCGTTTCTGGTAGACGAAGTAGCGACATGCCGCCGAGCGCCCGACGTTCGATCCGCAGAGCAGCAGGCCGCCGTCGCGGAGAAGGCCGCGGAATCGCGTCAGCGCCCGCGCGCGGAAGGCGTCGTCGTAGTAGCCGAGCACGTTGAAGCAGCGGACCACATCCATGTCGGCGAGCGGCACCGACTCGATACTCCCGACCGCAAAGGAGAGGTTGTCGCGCCGGTAGTGGCGCACCGGATCGATGAGCAACCGCGCCCCCGCCTTTTCGATCGGCGTCAGCGGCGGCTGCTCGCCCATCGGCGCGCCGGCCAGCATCTCCCGGAGCAGCACCTCGAATCGAGTCCGGGTCGCGTCCGCATCGCGCAGCAGCGCGTCCCAGTTCTGCAGACTCGGGACGACCGGCTGGAAATACTGCGCCTGCTGCTGGTCATCGAAGATGGCGTAGTTTCCGGCGGCGTCATGCAGGAGGTAACTGGGGATCAGCGGATCGACCCCCCAGACCCGCCAACCCGGGAGATGGTCTGCCGTCTCGACCGTGGTGAGCGGCGGAAATCCGCAGCCGAGATCCAGAAACGATCCCGTCTCGCTGGCGGGCAACCAGGGATTGGCGGTGACGTACTCATCGATCTTGCAATGCCTGTCGCCGAAGGTGATGGGCGGAATCCGTCCTCGCCACGCACCCGGAAGCACCCGGGCCACCATGGTGCCGAGGAACGCCCCCTGCGACGGCGAGAGATCGTCGGCCGTGAAGCCGCCGCGTCGCATCATGCGAAACAGGCGGTCGACGATCGCGTGGACGTCGGGCCGGTCCGCCGGCAGGTCCGCCAGCTTTGCCAGAAAGGCGGGCGGCAGCTGACCGGCGAAGTAGCGTTCGTTCATGCGCGCCACGTCGTCGCCCACCGGGATCATCTCGCCTCCTCGCGCCGTGCAACTGGGTGCCGACTGTCGCGCCGCTGCTCCGACCGGTGCCATCTCGACACCGCCACCGGGCATACGCACCGGTGAAACCTAGGCGTCCGCTCCCCCACCTGCAACGGCAGATCGCAGCGGCGCTGGTGGGCGCAGCCGGGCTGCTGCTTCCGGCGTGGCGTTGCCGTAGAGATGCCTGGACGCCTTTTCGCGTCGCCGAGCTGCGGTCGGCAGCACGCCAGAACGGGACGTGGACGATGGAACTGCGGGTAGTCTCAACCTCGGAAGACCCGGTGACGCGCGTCGCGCTCACCGGCCGGCTCGATCTGCAGGGGACGAGAGCAATCGAGCGGGTGTTCGTCGAACAGACGACCGATGGCAGGGCCGCGATCGTCGATCTCGGCGAGGTGTCCTTCCTGGCGTCGATGGGCATGCGGCTGCTGCTGCAGGTGGCCAAGGCCCTGCACCGCAGTGGCCGCCGCCTGGTCATCCTCAGGCCGCAGGAGAACGTCAGGCAGGCATTGGAAGTGGCCGGGTTGGTGGAGATCCTGCCGGTCTCCGACGACGACGCGGAGGCGCTCGCCCTCGCGCTCGAGGTGCGAGCCGCGCCCGCCACGGATGCCTGAAGCGGGACGCGCGCCGGCGCCGGACGGCGGGTGAGGCGCGCGCGCCGGCGACGGTAGCGGATTCGGTTGCGGTGCTGGCAGCGAGGGTTTTGCCCAGCAAGTCGCTTCGGACCCCCATCCTGACCCCCGGTGGGGAGGTCCCGGATTGAACCGCACTCCAGCGGTCGCCGGCCTGGTTCGACGACCGCGGCGCGGCCGGCTAGGACTGCTCGGGCTCGATGAGCTCTCTTCGCCGGTCGCGGCGCCGCCGCGCGCTCGTGGTGGGGATCGCGCTGGCGACCCTCGCGGGGTGCGCTGCGTCGGCGCGTCACGACCCCGCCGCCTTCGACATCCAATCGGTGCGCAGCGGCGCGTGGAGCGAGGCGGCAACCTGGCAGCCGGCGCGCCCGCCGCAGGCGGGGGACCGCGTGCTGATCCCGCCCGGCCACGAGGTGGTATTCGACGTCGTCGAACCGGGTGTCATCCGCTCGATCGCACTCGGTGGCACGCTCGGCTTCGCGCGCGACCGCGACACCGAGCTCAACGTCGGCCTGGTGACGATCTACGGCGCCGGGCAGGTACCGGTGCCGGACGACGTCGACGCCGGCGACGCGCACGCGCATCACGCGCCGGTGGCGGGCGTCGGCGGCGCGTTGGAAGTGGGCACGCCGGCGCTGCCGATTCCCGCCCCGTTCACCGCGCGCATCCGCTTGCACGCGGTCGAGGGCATGGACCCGAGCGCCGCGCCGGCGCTGATCTGCCGGCCCGGCGGACGCATGGACCTGCACGGCGCGCCGCTGTCGCGCACCTGGGTGAAGTTGGGCGCACCCGCGGCCGCGGGCGATGTCGGCGTGACCCTGGCGGAGGCGCCGACCGGCTGGCGCGCCGGCGACGAGGTGATCGTCACCGGCGCGGCGCAACACGACGCCAGCCCGACATCCTCTCGCGCCCGGCCGGCGTACGGCGGCACCGAGCAGCGCCGCATCGTCGCCATCGACGGCGCGACGCTGACCCTCGACGCGCCACTCGCGGTCGAGCACTACGGCAGCGGACCGTACCGCAGCGAGGTGGCCAACCTGAGCCGCTCGGTGATCGTCGAGAGCGCCACGCCGGACGGCGTGCGCGGCCACACGATGTACCATCGCTACGGCCGCGGCTCGATCAGCTACGCGCGCTTCGCCCATCTCGGCAAGCAGGGCACCATCGGCCGCTATCCGATCCACTTCCATCGCGTCGCCGACACGATGCGCGGCAGCAGCGTCATCGGTGCCGCCATCGTCGATTCGCACAATCGCTGGATCACCATCCACGGCACCGAGTACCTGGTGGTGCGCGACTGCGTCGGCTTCGAGTCGATCGGTCACGGCTTCTTCCTGGAGGACGCCACCGAGGTCTACAACGTGCTGGACCGCAATCTCGGCGTGCGCGCCTACGCGGGTGCGCGGCTGAAGAATCAGGCGCTGTTCTTCGACCGCAACGAGGGCGCCGCCTTCTGGTGGGCCAACGGGCGCAACACGCTGACGCGCAACGTCAGTTGCGAGAACGACCACTACGGCTACCGCTACGAGAGCCGCACCGGCCTCAAGTTCGACAGCCACCTGCCGGTGCGCGGCGTGGACGGGGTGCGCACCGTCGTCGACGTGCGCGCGCTGCCCATCTACCGCTTCCAGCACAACGAGTCGCACACCGAGGCGTTGTACTCCTTCTCGCTGACCGCCACCGACCTGCTCGGCAACGAGGGGTACCCGGTGCGCACGCCGCTCGATGCGCCGCCCGACGACGGTAGTCATCCGCACGTGCTCAAGGATCTGACGGCGTGGCAGACGCGCTACGGTCTGCACGCCGAGCTGCCGTCGATGTGGATCGAGAACGTGACGCTCGACCATGCCGAGTACGGCGTCTACCGGCCGTGGTTCGACCGGCAGGTCTACAAGAACCTGCGCATCGCCTACAGCAACGAGCCGTTCAACCGCGGACTCGATGACTACAGCCTGCAGCAGGGCAGCATCACGGTGGACGGCCTGGAGATCGTGACGCGCCGCACGGAGCCCAGCCTGCCGATCATCCAGATCAGCGACGACAACGTCTCGGGTCGCGCCGAATCGCACTTCCGCCGCGTCGCCGTCCGCGAGGCGCCCGGCGAGCCGGCGAGCCGGCCGGGCAAACCGCTGGTGAATCGCGGCGGCGGCCCGCGCCCGACCCCGACCACGGCGCACGGCGTTCCAGTGTACCTGCACGACTTCTTCGGCCCGGGCCGCGATGCCAAGATCGTGAGCACGGCGGCCAGGGACTTCGGTGCCGACGGACTCCGCTACCGTGAGCTGGCCGGCATCACCGGCGACGAATCCCGCATCGCCGAGGTGACGCACGTCGCGTTTCCGCGCCTGCTGACGCCGCGCGACGATCAGCCGCCGGCGACCGTCATCACCTTCCCGACCGCGGGGATTCCCGTGCGCCTGCAGGGCGGCAGCCTGACCGTGACCGGCACCAGCACCGACGACGTGCGGGTCCAGCACGTGACGGTGAATGGAGAGCCCGCCCAGCCGACCGACGACGAGTTCCTGCAATGGACGGTGACGCTACGCGGCGTCGCGCCCGGACCGCTGACGCTCACCGCGGTTTCGGAGGACGCCGCCGGCAACGTCGAACAGACGCCGCACGTGGTGACGGTCGATGTGCGCTGAGCGGATGGCTGATCCGCCAGCGGCGGCCGCCGGAACACGCGACCGAGAAACGCGCGTCCTCGCCCCTTAACGAATCACCACCAAGACACCAAGGCACCAAGCAGCGCTTCTGGGGTCCTCCTTGGTGTCTTGGTGGTCGGCCTGCGTCCTTGGCGGTACGTTTCAACGCGCCGAAGGCGGCCCTCCGTGGCAGGCCGTAAGCCATAGGCTATACGCCATAGGCCATCCGCCATTCAGGGCTTCGCCCCGAGCTCGGCCTGCTTCTGCGTGAGTGCCTGCGCGCGCGGGTCATGCCGTAGCCCTTCGGCGAGTACGGCGCGCGCCGCGGCGGGATCGCCGGCATCGACGTAGTGCTGAGCGAGCGCCAGGTAGGCCGGGGTGTAGGTCGGGTCGGCGCGCAGCGCGTTGCGGTACTCGATGAGCGCAGCATCCCGCTTGCCGGTGCGCGCCAGGATGTCGCCCTTGAGCAGGTACACCTGCGGCATCAGCGCGAAGCTCGGATCGGCGTTGCGGATCACATAGTCGAGGTTGTCGATGGCGCGGTGGAAGTTGAACTTGTCGCCGTCCGGTTGCTCGGCGCGCGCCAGCCACAGCAGCGCCCAGCAGTAGTGATGGTAGTGAATGAAGGAGTGCCCGAGCTTGGTGGACAGGCGCTCGCGCTCGGCGTCGGGGACGACCGGCGCGGCCAACTCCTCGTTGATGAAGCGCTGCGCGAGACAGGTGCTCGGCAGGGTGCGCAGCTCTTCCTGCGTGAAGTCGGTGAGGCGTGCGGCCGCGGCAGGGTGGGCGGCGGCGATCACGCCGGCGAGCAGCGCGCCGCCGAGCGAGGCGCGGAAGCTGCGGGGGGCGGCGCTGCGCGGGCGACCCGGCGTCATGCGTGGGCTCGATGCCACAGCTCGAGCATCAGGAAAACCCACAGCGTATCGCCGAAGAAGTTGGTGCGATCGTCGCGGTGCCAGGCGAACAGTTGCTCGAGGAACGACCGCCGCACGTAGCCGCGCTGCGCGAAGCTCGGACCGAGCAGGGCGTCGTGCGCGATGTCGCGCAACGGCGCCTGGCGCAGCCAGCGACTCACTGGCACGCCGAAGCCGTGCTTCGGCTTGCGCAGGATCTCGGGCGGCAGCAGGCCCTGGAAGGCGTGCTTGAAGACGTGGCGTTCGCGTCCGCGGCTGAGCTTGAGCCACGCCGGGATGCTGCCGCTGTGCTCGACGAGCAGCCGATCCAGCATCGGATAGCGCACGCGCACGCCGGCCAGCTCGCCCATGCGTGTCACCTTGCGCAGGTCGTTGTCGGTGATCGCCAGCTTCAGGTCGAGGTAGAGCAGGCGGTGCAGCATGCTGGTCGTCGCGGGCCGGCGGTAGTGGTCGCCGGCCAGCGCCAGCGGCGCGTCGAGGTCCACGGCGTCGAGGAAGTCGTCGGTGAAGATGCTGCGCGGATCGAACGTGTGCAGCAGGTTGTACGAGAAGAAGCGCCGCGGCTGCGGCAGGGTTGCGCGGCGCACGTACTTGTTCGCCTTGTCGACCAGCGGCAGCGCCCGCGGCAGGCGCGCCAGCAGCGGCTCGAAACAGCGCGCGCGGAACCAGGCCGGCACGCGGTGATAGCGCTCGAAGATCTGGTTGGCGACGTAGCGGGTGTTGCCGGCGAAGAGCTCGTCACCGCCGTCGCCGGCCAGCAGCGTGTCGACGCCGGCGGCGCGCGCCAGGCGGGCGCAGTAGTACGCCCCGATGGCGGAGGAGTTGCCGAACGGCTCGTCGTACGCCGCGGCGAGCTGCGGCAGGAACGCGGCCGCATCCTCGGCGGTGACGAAGTACTCGTGGTGTTCGCTGCGAAACCGTTCGGCGGCGAGGCGGGCGTAGCCGATCTCGTTGAAGTCCGCCTCCGCGAAGCCGATCGAGAAGGTGCGCGCCGGCCGCTGCAGGGCGTCGCCGAGCAGGCCGCTGATCGCGCTGCTGTCGGTGCCGCCGCTGAGGAAGGCGCCGACGCGGTCCGCCGCGCCGCCGTACGTCGCCTGCGCCCGCACCGCGTCGCCCAGCAGCCGCGGGATCGGCGGCGCGCAGTCCGCGAGGCGGACCGGCGCGTCGGCGTAGGACACGTCCCAGTACGGCTCCAGGTGCATGGCGCCGTCGGCGTAGGTGAGGAGGTGCCCGGGTGGCAGCTTGCGGATGCCGCGGTAGACCGTGTGCGGCGTCGGCACGACGGAGAAATAGACGTAGTGCAGGATGGCCTGCGGGTCGATCCCGGGCGGCGTCGCCGCGGCGCGCAGGATCGCGGCGATGCGCGAGCCGAACATCAGCCCCGGCTCGCCGACGAGATAGTGCAGCGGCTGGATGCCGAAGCCGTCGGTGGCGAGCAGCAGGCGCGCCCGCTCGACGTCCCAGAGCGCGAACGCGAAGGCGCCCTGCAACTGCCGCACGCAGCCGAGCTGATGGCGGCGATACAGCGCCGCGATGAGGGCGGCTTCGCCGGCGGCCGGCGGCAGCGCATCGCCGACCTCCTCGCGCAGGACCGCGGCGTTGTAGAGCTCGGCCGCGCATACCACCGTCAGCCCGGGCTCCTGATGGGCGCTGTCGCGACCCGCCGCCGCGTCCCCGGCGTGGCTGGCGAAGCCGCCGGCGTCGAGCGCGTAGGTGTGCAGGACGTCCCCGGCGCGCACCGGCAGCGCCTCCGCCATGCGCGGCAGGGTGGGCGTGATCGGCGCCGCGCCGCGCGTGCGTCCGATGAAGCCACAGATCGCGTTCACCGGCGCACCGTATCAGGAAGCGCGCGGCGCGAAGAATTCCCGCCGCGGCGGATGGGTGTTGCTCGCCGCCGCGCTCCTACGCTAAGAGGCCCCGACTTCCGCGAGGGGATGAGGTTCCCGTGAACGGGCAGGTGCTGGCACGCATAACGGCGGCGGAATTGACGTGGGACGCACCGCCCGTACCCAAGCACGCCCGCGGGCGGTACGGCGCGCGCGCCGTCAAGCGCCTGGTGGATGTCGTGGCGGCCCTGCTGCTGCTCGTCCTGTCGGCGCCGCTGTGCGCGCTGGTGGCGATCGCCATCAAGCTGGAGGATGGCGGGGCAGTGCTCTTCCGGCAGACGCGCGTCGGGCGGCGCGGCCAGCTGTTCACGCTGCGCAAGCTGCGCTCGATGTGCCCCGATGCCGAGGCGGAGAGCGGCCCGCAGTGTGCGGTGCTGAACGATCCGCGCGTCACCCGCGTCGGCAGCTGGATCCGCGCGCTGCGCATCGACGAGATTCCGCAGGCGTGGAACGTGCTGATCGGCGAGATGTCCTTCGTCGGGCCGCGCCCGGAGCGGCCGGAGTTCGTCGCCAGACTGCGCGAGACCGTCCCGCACTACGACTACCGCCACCAGGTGCGTCCCGGCATCACCGGCTGGGCCCAGGTGAACCAGCCCTACAGCGCCTCGGTGGCGCAGCCCGGCGTCAAGCAGCAGTACGACCTCTACTACCTGCAGCACGTCTCGGCGCGGCTCGACGTGCTCATCCTGCTGCGCACCATCAAGATCATCCTGCTCGGGTGGGGCAGCCGATAGCCGCCGCCGCACACCCGACCGGTCGCGGCACGCCCGTGCGGGCACCCGACACCCCGAGCGTCCGCAACATCCTGACGGTCGACGTCGAGGAGTACTTCCATCCCAACGCGATGGACGCGGCGGTCGATCCGTCGCAGTGGGATGTCCTGCCGCGGCGCGTCGAGCAGAACACGCAGCGCCTGCTCGACGTGCTCAGCGCGCACGAGGTGCGGGCGACGTTCTTCGTCCTCGGCTGGGTCGCCGAGCGCCTGCCGCGACTGGTCGGCGAGATCGCCCGACGCGGGCACGAAGTGGCCTGCCACGGCTACGCACACCGGCTGGTCTACCGGCTCGGGCCGCAGCGCTTCCGCGACGACGTGCGGCGCGGCCGGCAGGTGCTGGAGGATTGCCTGGGCGCGCGCGTCGCCGGCTATCGCGCCGCCAGCTACTCGATCGTCGCCAGCGCGCTGTGGGCGCTCGACGTGCTGATCGACGAGGGCTTCGAGTACGACTCGAGCATCTTCCCGGTCCGCCACGACCTCTACGGCATCCCCGGCTTTCCGCGCTTCGCGGTGCGCCTGCGCCGCGGCGCCGGCGAGATCGTCGAGATCCCGCCGTCCACCGTGCACCTGGTGGGGCGCAACTGGCCGGTCGCCGGCGGCGGCTACTTCCGACTGCTGCCGTACTGGGTGACGCGCCGCGCGGTGCGCCGCCTCAACCAGCGCGACCGCCATCCGGCCATGGTCTACGTGCACCCGTGGGAGCTCGACGTCGACCAACCGCGCCTTCCCGCCGGGCGACTGTCGCGCTTTCGCCAGTACACCAACCTGCGCCGCACCGAGGCGCGCCTGCAGCGGCTGCTGCGCGAGTTCGCCTTCGCGCCGATCCGCGAGGTCATCGACGCGCAGAACCTGCCGGTGGCGACGTGGGCGCCGTGAGCCGCGCGCCGCTGGAGAGGCGCCGGTGTCACCCGATCTGCAGGTAACCGAGTTCGCCGGCGACCGCGCCGAGTGGGACGGCTTCGTCGACGCGTCTCCGCACGGCACCTTCTTCCATCTCCTCGGTTGGCGCGACGTCCTGCAGGCGGCGTTCGGCTTCCGCGCCCACTACCTGGCGGCGCGCCGCGGCGGCGAGCTGGTCGGCGTGCTGCCGCTCTGCGCGGTGCCGCTCGGGCTGCGCGCGCACGCCCTGTTGTCGTTGCCGTTCGCGATCGAGGCCGGGGTGTGCGCCGCCGACGGCGCGGCGCATCGCGCGCTCGACGCGGCGGCCGTGGCGCTCGCCGCCGCACGCGGCGCCACCTACCTGGAGCTGCGCGACGGTGTCGACGCCGACCAGCGCTTCCGGGTGCGCGAGGGGCTCTACTTCCGCTTTCGCCGCCCGCTGCACGCCACCGACGAGGAGAACTTCGCCGCGATTCCGCGCAAGCAGCGCCGCATGGTGCGCGTCGGGCAGCGCGCCGGTTTGCGCGCCGACAGCGAGACGCCGCGCGTCGAGGTGCTGCACGACCTGTACGCGCGCAGCGTGCGGCGGCTGGGCACGCCGGTGTTCCCGCTCGCGTACTTCCGCCTGCTGATGCGGACCTTTCCCGAGCGCTCCGCCGTCCTCACCGTGTCGGCCGGCGGGCGCCCGGTGGCGGCGGTGCTGAGCTTCCTCTTCCGCGACACGATCATGCCGTACTATGCCGGCAGTCGCCGCGAGTCCTTCCGCCAGGCGGCGAACGACTTCATGTACTGGGAGCTGATGCGCTACGCGCGCCGCCGCGGCGCGCGCCGGTTCGACTTCGGTCGCAGCAAGCTGGGCACCGGCGCGTTCGCGTTCAAGCGCCACTGGGGGTTCGAGCCCGAGGCGCTGCGCTACCGCGTGCACGCCCGCGACGGCGGCGCGCTGGTGGAGCGGCGCATCGACGACCCGGGCGTGCGGGTGCTGCGCTGGGGATGGCGACACCTGCCGCTGGCCTGCACGAAGCGGCTCGGGCCGGTGCTGCTGCGCCGCTTCGGCGCCGCCTACACGTGACGATGGCGGGCGCCGACTCTCCCTCGCCGCCGCTCGCCCGCGACCGCGCGCACGCCGCCGCCGGCATGCGCTCCGCCGCCACCGCGTCGAGCGTCTACTTCGGCGCGCATGCGTTGATGATCGGCGCCAGCCTGATCTCGATGCCGATCCTGACGCGGCTGCTCAGCAAGCCGGAGTACGGGCTGGTGAGCCTGCTGTTCTCGACCGTGACCATCCTGGCGGTGGTCGGCGGGATGGGATTCGGCGAGGCGACGGTGCGCTTCTACGGCGAGCGCCGCCGCGACGGCACCGCGGCGGTGCGCGCGGTGTGCGACGCGATGGTCGGCGGCGCCATGGTGGTCGGCCTGCTCGCCGCCGCGGTGACCGGCCTGGTCGCGTTGTGGGGCCCGGCCGACATGCCGGCGAACTACGTGCGCTGCCTCGGCCTCGGCAGCGTGCTGGTGCTGATCCGCATCGTGTCGGGGGTCCTCTACCAGATCTACCGCGCGCAGGAGCGCGCCGTCGCCTACGCCGCGATCATGGTAGTGGCGCGCTACGCGACGATGGTCGGCGCGGTGGCGCTGCTGCTGCTGCGCGAGCGCACCGCCTTCGCGGTGCTGGCCGCCACCGTGCTCGTCGAGGCGGTGGCGGTGGTGGCGCGGTTCGTCGATCTGGCGGCGCGCGGCACGCTGTCGCGGCCGCGCCTGCCGCGCGTGCTGCTCGGCAGCGCGGTCCGCTACGGCGCGCCGCTGGCGATCGCCGGCGCGGCGCAGTTGTTCCTCAGCTACGGCGACCGCCTGGTGATCGAGCGGCTGCTCGGCCTCGACGCGGTCGCCACCTACAGCGTCGCGTACGACGTCGCCGACCGGCTCGGCGACACGCTGCTGTTCCCCGCGCAACTCGCGGTGGTGCCGATCATCTTCCGTCTGTGGGCCGAGCAGGGGCGCGCGGCGACGGCGCAGTTCGTGTCGCGCGTGCTCACCTACATGATCGCGATCCTGATCCCGGTCGCGGCGCTGTACCTCGTCTTCAGCCGCGAGATCATCGTGCTGCTCGCCTCGGCCAAGTACGAGGAGTCCGCCCGCCTGACCCCCTACCTGCTGCCCGGCGTGCTGCTCGCCAGCCTCAACTTCATCGTCGTCGTCGGCCACACCATCCAGAAGAGCACCGGGCGACTGGCGGTGAACGTCGCCGCGGTTGCGGCGCTCAACATGGCCCTGAACCTGCTCCTCGTTCCCCCCTGGGGACTGGTCGGTGCCGCCGTCGCGACCACCATCGCCTACGCCGCGCTGGTGGCGGTGAACTACTGGCAGTCGCGCACCGTGGTCGCGTTCCGCCTCGACGGGGCGGTGATCCGCACCTCGATGATCGCCGCGTTGGTGATGGTGGCACTGGTGTGCGGCATCGGGCCGGTGTCGTCGCAGTTCGTCGTCGACCTGTCGCTGCGCGCGAGTGCCGGGGGCCTCACCGCCGCGCTCGCCTTCGTGCTGCTCGACCAGCATGCGCGGCAGTGGACCTGGACGTGGCTGCAGCGGAAGAGCCGATGAGCCTCGCCGGCAGCACGCCTGAGACGGAGGCGGCGCCGCCCGCGGGCGGGCGGGATGCGGTCCGCCGGCGCCGCGTGCTGGTGATCGTGCGCGACTACCCGCCCGCCAATACGCCCGCCGCGCAGCGGGCGCTCGGCTTCGCGCGCTACCTGCCGGAGTTCGGCTGGGAGGCCAGCGTGGTGACCCTGCGTGCGGCGGCGCGCGGCGGCGGCGACGCCGGTCCGCCGGCGCCGGCGGCGCGCGCGGTGTATCCGGCCTTCGGCTTCGACACCAAGGACGTCTTCTCGCTGCGCGGCCGCTACCCGCACCTGCTGGCGGTGCCCGACCGCAACGTCTCGTGGCTGCCCGACGGGGTGGTGCAGGCGCTGCGCGCCGTGCGGCGCGAGCGGGTCGACGTGCTGCTCTCCACCGGGCCGCCGCAGACCGCGCACTGCATCGCGCACCTGGTGCAGCGCCTCGCCGGGCTGCCGTGGGTGGCCGACGTGCGCGACCTGTGGGACGGGCCGCCGCCGCATGCGCGCCTGGCGCACGCGGTCGAGCACCGGCTGGCGCGCCGGCTGTTGCGCGCCTGCGATCGGCTCACCGCGGTCACCGCCGGGATCGCCGACGGACTGCAGCGGGCGTACGCCGTCGAGCTGGCGCAGAAGACCGACGTCCTGCCGAACGGATTCGACGAGCAGGCGTTTGCCGGCGTCGAGCCGCGCGCGTCGAGCGGCGGGCGCTTCACCATCGCCCACATCGGCTGGGCGGCCAGCGGCTATCGCCACCCCGGCCCGGTCCTGCAGGGGTTGCGCGCCGGCCTCGATCGCGGCGATCTGCCGGCGGACACGGTGATGTCGTTCCTCGGCGCGCACGCCGGCATCGTGCAGTCGGTGAGCCGGGCGCTGCAGCTGCAGGACGTCGTCCAGCTGCGCGCGCGCGTGCCGTATGACGAGGCGCTGCGCGCGATGTGCAGCGCCTCGGTGCTGCTGCTGCTGCAGGGCGACGAGTTCCGCCACGCCGTGCCGGCCAAGGCCTACGAGTACCTGCGCAGCGGCCGCCCGATCGTCGCGTTGGTGACGCCGGACGGCGAGACGGCGCGGCTGCTGCGCCAGTTCGCCGGCGTCTTCCTCGCCTCGCCCGAGCGACCGGACGAGGCCGCTGCCGCTCTGCAGGCCGCCTACCGCGCCTGGCGCGACGGCGTCGGGTTCGAGCGCCCGGCGTCGCAACTCGCCCGCCTGACGCGGCGCGCCGGCGCCGGCGCGCTCGCCGCGATTCTCGATCGCGCCTACGCGCCGGCGGCCGGCGCTCGCCGGGGGCGCGGATGACGCCGTCGCCGGCGCCGGCCGAGCCGGCGCGCATCCTGCACGTGCTCGACTCGCTCGCCCTCGGCGGCACCGAGCTGGTCTCGGCGACGCTCATCGAGCGCACCGCCGGGTGCTTCGAGCACAGCCTCTGCTCGCTGTCCGGCGCCGGTCCGCCGGCGCCGCGCCTGGCCAGCGTGCGCGTGCCGACCACCTTTCTCGCCAAGCGCCGCGGGCACGACTGGAGCCTCGCGCTGCGCGTCGCGCGGCTGTGCCGCCGCCTCCGCCCGCACGTGGTGCACGCACGCAACTGGGGCACGATGGACGCCGTCATCGGCGCGCGGCTGGCGCGCGTGCCGGTGGTGATCCACAGCGAGCACGGCCGCGACCTGACCGACCTCGACGGGCAGCGCCGCGCCCGCCTGCGGGTGCGCCGGCTGCTGGCCCCGTGGATCGACATGCACGTCACCGTGTCGGCCGATCTGCAGCGCTGGCTGCTGCAGTCCGTCGGCGTGCGGCCCGAGAAGGTGCGCGTGGTGCCGAACGGCGTCGACACGGCGCACTTCGCGCCGCGCCGCGACCGCGACCGCTGGCGCCGCCAGCAGGGCTACGCGCCGAGCGACCTGGTCTTCGGCGCGGTCGGACGCCTGACGCCGGTGAAGGACTACCCGACCCTGCTGGAGGCCTTTGGCCAGCTGCTGCCGCAGGCACCGCACGCCCAGCTGGTCGTCGTCGGCGACGGGCCGCAGCGCCCGGCGCTGGAGGCCGACCTGCGCCGCCGCGGTCTCGCCGGGCGCGTCCGCCTGGTCGGTTTCAGCGACGACGTGGTGTCGTGGCTGAGCGGCATGGACGTGTTCGTGCACCCGTCGTTGATGGAAGGCATGAGCAACTCGGTGCTGGAGGCGATGGCGGTCGGCCTGCCGGTGGTGACGACGGCGGTCGGCGGCACCCCCGAGATCGTCGCGCACGGCGTCACCGGGCTGCTGGTTGCGCCCGCGTCGCCGGCGGCATTGCGCGAGGCGATGCACGCCTATGCCACTCAGCCGGCGATGCGCACGGCGCACGCCGCCGCCGGACGCGAGCGGGTGGCGTCGCGCTATCCGCTGCGCAACACCATCGACGGGTACACCGCGGTCTATCGCGACGCGCTGGCGCGCCGCGGCGCCATCGCGCGCGGCTAGGGCGATGTGACAGAAGAATTCACCACAGAGGCACGGAGTGCGCGGAGGAGAACGGGGCCTGGCGAGATCAGGCGCGTGGTTCCCGAACCCTATGGCTGACAACGCAGAAGGGATGGCCCGCGTGCGGAACTGCGGCAGTCCTCTCTCGAGCTCTGTGGCTCCGTGGTGAGTTCGTTGTGTCACATCAAGGCTAGTACGACGGCGGTGCGCTAGAGCAATGTGCGGGTTCGCGGGCATCCTCGACCTCGGCGGCGGGCCGAGCGACGAGCGCGCGCGCGTGGTGCGCGCGATGACCGACACCCTGGTGCATCGCGGTCCCGACGACGCCGGCTACTTCGCCGACGCGCACGTCGCACTCGGCCATCGCAGGCTGAGCATCATCGACGTCGCCACCGGCCAGCAGCCGCTCGCCAACGAGGACGGCACGGTCTGGGTGGTGCTCAACGGCGAGATCTACAACTACCGCGACCTGCGCGCGCGCCTGGTCGCCAAGGGCCACACCTTCACCACCCGCAGCGATACCGAGACCATCGTCCACGCCTACGAGGAATGGGGCGCGGAGTGCGTCGCGCAGCTGCGCGGCATGTTCGCCTTCGCGCTGTGGGACCAGCGGCGCCGCCAGCTGGTGCTGGCGCGCGACCGCGTCGGCAAGAAGCCGCTCTACTACGCCAGCCTTGGCGAGCGCCTGGTCTTCGCGTCGGAGCTGAAGGCGCTGCTGCGGGTGCCCGGGCTGCCGCGCGCGCTCGACCTGGAGGCGGTCAGCGACTTCGTCACGCTGCTCTACGTGCCGCGCGAGAAGACGATCTTCCGGCGCGTGCGCAAGCTGCTGCCCGGGCACACCCTGGTGGCCGGCGCGGCCGGCGTGCAGCTGCGCCGCTACTGGGACGTCCACTTCGCGCCCGAGCCGATCGGCGGCGCGCAGGCGGCGGCGCGGGTCGCCGAGCTGCTCGACGAGGCGGTGGCGATCCGGCTGGAGAGCGACGTGCCGCTCGGCGCGTTCCTCAGCGGCGGGCTGGATTCCTCCGCCGTCGTCGGGTTGATGGCGCGGCACCTCGCCGCGCCGGTCGCCACCGCGTCGATCGGGTTTACCGACGCGGCGTTCGACGAGCGCGCGCACGCGCAGTTGGCGGCGCGGCACTTCCGCACCGACCACCGCGACGCGGTGGTCACCCCGAGCGCGGCGCAGACGATCGCGGCGTTGAGTTGGTTCTACGACGAGCCGTTCGGCGATTCCTCCGCCGTCCCCACCTACCACGTCGCGCAGCTCGCCCGGCAGCGCGTCACCGTCGCGCTCTCCGGCGACGGCAGCGACGAGACCTTCGCCGGCTATCGCCGCTACTACTTCGACGGGCGCGAGAACCGCGTCCGCGACGTCGTGCCGGCGGCGCTGCGCCGGCCGCTCTTCGGTCTGCTCGGCGCGCTGTATCCCAAGGCCGACTACCTGCCGCGGCTGTTTCGCGGCAAGGCGTTCCTCGGCAACCTCGCGCGCACGCCGTGGGAGGCGTACCTGCACTCGGTCAGCGGCGTCAGCGAGGACGACAAGCAGCGGCTGCTGGCCGCCGACACGCGCCGCGCGCTGGGCGGCTATCGCACCGCGGAGCTGTTCCGCGCGCTGTACGACGCGGCGGACGGCGCCGACGCGCTGTCGCGCATCCAGTACATCGACTTCAAGACGTATCTGCCCGACGACATCCTGACCAAGGTCGATCGCGCCAGCATGGCCAACTCGCTGGAGGTGCGCTGTCCGTTTCTCGACCACCACCTGATCGAGTACGCGGCGCGGCTGCCGCCCACCCTCAAGCTGCGCGGCCGGCAGTCCAAGCTGGTGCTGCGCCAGGCGGTCGCCGGGCTGGTGCCCGACGCGATCCTGGCGCGGCCCAAGATGGGCTTCGCCATGCCGGTCGGCCAGTGGCTGCGCACCGACCTGCGCGAGCTGCTGCACGCGCACGTGCTCGACGACCGCGCCGCGCACGGCCTGTTCGACGTCGAGACGATCCGCGCGTTCTGGCGCGAGCACGATGCCGGCTGGCGCGACCGCACCGCGGCGCTGTGGGGACTGCTGGTGTTCAACCTCTGGTACGACCGCTTCATGCGCGAGGCGCCGTGAGCCAGCCGCCGCCCATCACCCGGGAGCCGGTCGCCGCCGCCGCGGGCAGCCCGCGCGTGCTGGTGTTCACCACCCTGTTCCCGAACCCGCTCCAGCCGATGCGCGGCATCTTCGTCCGCCATCGCGTCGCGGCGATGGCGCGCCACTGTCCGACGCGGGTCGTGGCGCCGATCCTGCATCGCGGCTGGCGCTGGCCCGGCGACGCCGACCGCGAGCAGCAGGACGCGCTGCCGGTGTCGCACCCACGCTACACGACGGTGCCGCTGCTCGCCCGCGCCGCCGACGGCGCGCTGCTCTACCGGCAGGTCCTGCCGCACGTGCGGAGCCTGCACGCCGAGTTTCCGTTCACCGTCATCGACGCCCACTACGCCTTTCCGGACGGCGCCGCGGCGATCCGGCTCGGCGCCCACTTTCGCGTGCCGGTGGCGGTGACCGTGCGCGGCGGCGATCTCGAGCTGCTGACGCGCTCGCGCCTGCGGCGGCGCGCCATCGCCCACACGCTGCAACGCGCCGATCGCGTCTTCGCCGTCTCCGAGCATCTCGCGGCGTGCGCCATCGGGCTGGGCGCCGCGCCCGCCGCGGTGCGGGTGGTGCGCAACGGCGTCGACGCGCGCTTCACCTATGGCGAGCGCGACGCGGCGCGGCGCGCGCTGGCGCTCCCGGCCGCGGCGCCCCTGCTGGTCTGTGTCGCCAACCTGTTGGCCGACAAGGGCCAGCACGTGCTGGTCGAGGCGCTGGCACGCCTGGGGGGCGGCGACGGCGCTCCCCAGCTGGTGTTGATCGGAAGCGATCGGTCGCCGCGCCAGGCCTATCGGCGTCGGCTCGAGCGGCTGATCGCCACGCATGGCCTCGGCGCGCGCGTGCGGCTGCTCGGCGGGCTCGACCAGGCGCTGCTGCCGCAATGGTATCGCGCCGCCGATCTGCTGGTGCTGGCGACGTTTCGCGAGGGTGCCCCCAACGTCGTGCGCGAGGCGCTGGCGTGCGGCACGCCGGTGGTCGCGTCGCGCGTCGGCGGGGTGCCCGAGCTGATCCCCTCCGACGACCTCGGCATCCTGGTGGCGCCGGGCGACAGCGCGGCGCTGGCGCGGAGCCTCGCCAGCGGGCTGCGGCGCGAGTGGGATCGGCCGGCCATCGCCGCACGCGTCGCGGGCCGCGACTGGCAGTCGGCTGGCGACGTGGTGGCGGCGGAGCTGGCGCGGCTTGTCGCCGCGCGCCGCGACTGATCTGGGGTGGGCACGGCGCATGGTCGAATCGATGCTGCACGCGACCGTCGCGTTCGCGCAGAGTGCCGGGCCGGCGCCCGGCGCGTCGATGCTGTCGGCGATCCTGTCGCTCGACGGGCTGCTCACCCTGCTGATCGTCGCGCTGCTGCCGCTGTGCGCGCTGCGCCCCTGGATCGGCGTGCTGGTGTTTGCCTGGATCGGCTACATGAACCCGCACCGGCTGCTCGACGGGTTCGCCTTTCACATGCCGTACGCCAAGCTGGTGGCGGCGGCGACGCTGTGCGGCCTGCTGGTCACCCGCGAGCGCTACGCGCTGCCGCGCACGCGCGAGGTGTACCTGGTCGCGGCGCTCTGGGTGATCTTCGTCGCCTCGACCCTGCTGGTGGCGCTGCAGCCGGCGGTGGCGCGCGAGAAGCTCGCCGAGATCTCCAAGATCTTCCTGATGACCGGCGTGACGCTGGTGCTCTTCCAGGATCGCTACAAGCTCACCGCGCTGGTGCTGGTCATCGCCCTGTCGGTCGGCCTGCTCGGCGCGGGTGGCGCGCTGTGGGGCCTGTCCACCGGTTTCGCCGAGCGCCTCTACGGGCCGCCGAGGTCCTTCCTCGGCGACAACAACGCCTTCGGCTACACGCTCACCATCGTCCTGCCGATCATCGCGCTGGCGCGTCGTCAGGCGGAGCGCCGCTGGCTGCGGCGCGTGCTGCTCGCCGTGTTCGCGCTGTCGATCGTCGCGGTGTTCGCCACCTGGTCGCGCGGCGCCCTGATCGGGCTCTGCCTGTCGCTGCCGCTGCTGCTGGCCTGGTCGTGGCGCCGCGACCCCGCGATCCTGCTGGCGACCGCCGCCGCCTGTCTGGCGATCTACGCCACACCCCGCCCGTGGGTCGAGCGCATGCAGACGATCACGCCGACCGCCTACCGCGACACCAGCTCGGGCTCCAAGCGCATGGCCTCCTGGTACGTCGCGCTGCGCCTGGGCCTCGATCATCCGATCCTCGGGGCCGGCTTCCGCCCCTTCGAGCCCGACGTCTACGAGCGCTACATGCCGGGCTACTGGGACAACCACGACGCCCACAACCACTACCTGCAGCTCTTCGCCGAGCACGGTGTCCCCGGCCTGCTGCTGTTCGTCGCGCTGCTCGGATCGCTCTTCCTCACCCTGTGGCGCACGCGGCGCGCGACGCGCGGCGATCCGCCACGCGAGTGGATCGGCGAGGCCGCGCAGCTGGTCGCGGTCAGCCTGGTCGCCTACGCGGTCGGCGGCATCTTCCTCAACATGCCGTACTTCGACCTCTTCTATCAGCTCGCCGCGGTGGGGCTGATCCTGCAGCAGGCGGCGCGGGCGCCGGGCCTGGAGATCGCCGCGCCGTGCGCGCCGCTGCTGTCGGTGCCGTGGGCGCGGCGGCGCCCCGCCGCCGCGCTCAGCCCGGCACGGGCGGGCGGATGATGCGCGCCTGCCCGTCCGCCACCAGCACCTCGGCGGGCGACGCGCGGCTGAGGAACTCCAGCGGGCTGGCGCTCAGCGCGTAGGCGCCGGACTGGAAGACGCCGATCAGATCGCCTGCCGCGACGGCGGGCAGCCGCACGTCGCGGCCGAGCACGTCGAGCGGCGTGCACAGCGGGCCGACGACGTCGACGACCTCGCGCGCCGGCTGGTCGAGCTTGTTCAGCACGGCGAGCGGAAAGTTGCGCTTGATCACCTGGCCGAGATTGCCGGAGGCGGCGAGGTGGTGGTGCATGCCGCCGTCGAGCACGACGAAGCGCTTGCCGCGCGAGGTCTTCACGTCGACGACGCGCGCCACGTAGACGCCCGCCTCGGCGACCAGATAGCGGCCCGGCTCGAGGACGAAGCGGGTGCCGGCGAATGCCGCCTCGCCGCGCGTGCCGCCCAGCAACTCGCCGAGCCCGCGGCAGAACGACGGCACGTCCAGCTCCGCCTCGTTGGCGAAGTAGGGCACGCCCAGCCCGCCGCCGAGATCGACGGTGGCCAGCGGCCGTCCGCTCCACGCCGCGACGCGGCGCGCGATGTCGAGCCCCTGCCGGTACTGCGCCAGCAGGGTGCCGTGGTCGAGGATCTGCGTGCCGACGTAGAGGTGGATGCCGCGCAGCGTCAACGCCGGCTCGGCGACGACGCGCGCGACGACCTCGCGCAGCACCTCCTCGTCGATGCCGAACGGCGACGGCTTGCCGCCCATGCGCAACGCGCCGCCCGACACGCCGGGCCCGGGGTTCACGCGCAGCGCCACCGGTGCGCTGACGCCGTGCCGCCGCGCGATCGCCGCGACGCGCTCCGCCTCGCACAGCGATTCGAGGTGGATCTCGCCGATCGCGCTGGCGACGGCGAGCGCGAGCTCGGCGTCGGTCTTGCCCGGCCCGGCAAAGGCGATGCGCTGCGCCACGCAGCCGGCTGCGCGGGCCCGCCGCAGCTCGCCGCCGGAGGCGACCTCGAGGCCGGCGCCGCGCTCCACCAGCGCCTGCAGGATGGCGGGGTTGGGGTTGGCCTTCACCGAGTAGTAGAGGTCCACCGCCGCCGGCAGCCCGGCGCGCAGCCGCGTCCAGGTCTGCGCCAGCACGCCGAGGTCGTAGACGAAGGCCGGCGTGCCGGCGGCGGCGAGCAGCTCGCTCACCCGCCGTCCGCCGACCAGCAGCTCGCCGCCGGCCCGGCCGAAGCAGCGCGCGATCAGCTGCTCGGCGAGGGGCGTCATGCGGCGCGCTCGCGCAGCCGCGGGTAGTCGACCTTGCCGTGCGCGGTGCGCGGCAGCGCCTCGACCACCTCGACCGAGGCCGGGACCATGTAGCGCGGCATGCGCTCGGCGCAGAAGGCGAGCAGCGCGTCGGGGTCGAACGCGGTCGGGTCGCGCGGCGCAACGAAGGCGCGGATCGCCTGCCCGAGCACCGGATGCGGCAGGCCGATCACCGCCGCCTCGCGCACCGCGGCGGCCTCCAGCAGGACGGTCTCGACCTCGGTGGGGCTGATCCGGTAGCCGGCCGACTTGATCATCGCGTCGTCGCGGCCGACGAAATAGAAGAACCCGTCCTCGTCCATGCGCACGCGATCGCCGCTGTAGCACACCAGGTGGCCGGCGCCGGCGGGGCGGAACGGATGCGGCCGCAGCACCGCGCGCGTCTCGGCCGCACGGCCCCAGTAGCCGAGGAAGATGGTCGGTCCGTCGTGCACCAGGATGCCGGCCTCGCCCGGCCGGCACGGCCGGTCGTGCTCGTCGACCAGGAACACCTCGGTCTCGGGGATCGCCTTGCCGATCGAGGTCGGCCGGCGGTCGAGCTCCGCCGCCGGCAGGTAGGTGGAGCGGAACGCCTCGGTGAAGCCGTACATCAGGATGAAGTCGGCGTGCGGCTGCGCGGCGCGGATGCGGGCGAGCGTGTCGAGCGGCACCACGCCGCCGCTGTTGGTCAGGTAGCGCAGGCTCGGCAGCGCCTGGCTGCGGAACGCCGGCGCGGCGTCGCTGAGCAGCGCCCACAGCCCCGGCACGCCGGCCAGCGCGGTGGCCTGCTGGTCGTGGATGGCGCGGGCGATCTCGTTGCCGAAGCGGAAGGAGAGCAGCACGGTGGTCGCCTCGCGCTCGACCGCGGTGAGCAGCTGGTTGAGGCCGTAGTCGAAGCTGAACGGCAGCACGCTGAGGATGCGGTCGCTGTCGCGGATGCCGAGGTAGCGGCAGACGATGCGCGAGCCGGCGAGCAGGCCGGCGTGGCTCAGCATCGCCCCCTTCGGCAACCCGGTCGAGCCCGAGGTGTAGAGGATCGCCGCCAGGTCGTGCGGGTGGCGCGGCGGCGCCGGCGCGGCGGCGCGCGGCTGCGCGAACGCGTCCGGCACCAGCCGCTCGTCGGCGACGCTCGCCTCGCGGTCGACCAGCAGGATGCGGCGCAGCGCCGCGAGGCCGTCGAGCGCGCCGCCGAGCTCGGCGTGCCGGCGCCCGGTGGTGATCAGCGTGTGGACGCCGCAGTCGGCGAGGATGTGGGCGACCTGGCGCGGGCGCAGCAGCGGGTTGACCGGCACGATCACCCCGCCTGCCAGGCTGGTGGCGAAGATCGCGGTGCTCTCCTCGCACGACTTCTCCAGGTAGACGGCGACGCGGTCGCCGGCGGCGAGGCCGTGCGCGCGCAGCACCGCCGCGCCGCGGCGCGCGGCGGCGGCGAAGTCGCGATAGGCGACGCGGCGCGCGCCGTCGACCAGCGCCAGCCGGCCGGGCGCGCGGCTGGCGGCGCGCTCGAGCAGCGTGTGCAGCAGGGCGGTCACGGCGCCGACCGCCTGCGCTCGACGAAGCGCGCCAGCGCGGCGATGCTCTGGAAGTTCTCCGCGGTCAGGTCGTCGTCGCCCACCGCGATGGCGAACGCCTGTTCGACGTACGCGACCAGTTCCAGGATGCCGAGCGAGTCGATCACCTGCGCGTCGAGCAGCGAGTCCTCGTCGCCGACGTCGCGCGCGCGGGCGAGCGGGAAGTGCGCCCGCACGTGGGCGCGGATCCGCCCCCGCACCTCCTCAGACGTCACGGTCGCCTCCCATCAGCCACCACTGCTCGGCCGCGTCGAGCGTGCCGGCATGCGGCGAGTCGGCCGGCCGGCAGACCATCGGCCCGGCGTGCGCCTCGCGGCGCACACACCCGAGCGCCTGCACCAGCCGCGCGGCGGGGCCTTCCGCCAGCACCTCGACGTGCAGCGCGGCGGCGCCGCGCGCGTTGGCCCAGTCGGCGGCGGCCGACAGTAGCGCCTGCGCCACCTCGGTGTCCTCGGCCTGCAGCTCGACCAGCGCGACGAGGCGCGGCTGGGTGGGGCGCACGATCGCATGGCCGCGCAGCGTGCCGCCGCGGCGCGCGCACAGGATGGCGTGCGGCCACACCGGGTTCCGCCGGTAGCGCCAGTTGAGGTAGGCGGCGTCGCGCACCGCGGAAACGCCGTGGCGGCGCGCCAGGCGGGCGTCGAGCGCGTCGAATTCGGGGCCGCAGTCGGTGGCGAGCGGCGCGACCGCGACGCCGGCGGCGCGGCGCCGCAGTGCCTGTCGGCCCCGCCACAGCAGGTCGCCGAGCCCGCCGACGACCGCGCCGAGCGTCGGCCGTCCGGTCTTCGCCGCGAGCAGGCGCGCCATCGACACCGGGTGCATCCAGCGTTCGCTGTGCCCGCGGCTGTCCACCTGCATGCGCCGATACACCGCCTGCATCGACGCGCTGCAGAAGTCGTAGCTGAAGGCGAAGGGGCCGTCGCGGAGCGGGGCGAGCGTGGCGCGCAGCAGGCGCAACGCCGGCCCGAGCGCGCGGTGCGCGTGGTCGACGGCGAAGTCGCCGAGGAGGAGCGCGTCGACGACGGTGCCGTCGACGCGCATGCGGCGCCGATGCGCGGCCGAGGTGCCGAGCGCGACGCCGTCCTGCTCGGCGAGCCAGACCAGCGCCGGTCCGTCCGGGTTGCCGAGATACAGCCAGTCGAAGCGCTCGGCCGGCGCGGCGGCCGGCAGGCTCGCGGCGAGGACGCCGAGAATGCGCGCGCGTTCGCCGGCGGGGTCGACCTGGCGGATGACCATCTCGCTCATCGACGCCTCACCACACCGGCTGTCCGCGCAGACGACGCCACAGATACTCGGGGCCGTCGAGATCGCGCCGGAAGCTGCTCAGGTCGCCGAAGACGCGCCCCATGCGCGGCAGCGCGAAGCGGTTGGAGCGCTCGGTCACGAAGCCGAAGTGCGCGGCCACCGCGCAGGCGTAGCCGGCGCGCGCCGCCATCTCGACCTGCGCGGCGCGATAGTCGGCCGGATGGCCGTTGGGGAAGCAGAAGGTGGCGACCTCGACGCCGAGGCGCTGCTCCAGCTCGCGCTTCGAGCCGTCGATCTCGCGCCAGGCCTCGTCGCGCCCGGCGTCGGCGAGGATGCGGTGCGTGCGGGTGTGCGAGCCGACGTCGACCAGGCCGCCGTGCAGCGCGCGCTTCAGCTCGTCCCAGGAGACCAGCTCGTAGGCCGGCGGCGGGCGCTCGGGCAGCGCGACGCCGAGATGGCGGGCGTGCGCGGCAAGGCAGTGGTCGCGATCGGCGGGGGGCATGTGACGGAGCTCGGTCAGGCGCGGTCCGCTGTCCGCGTGCTGCCGCAGGTACTCCCACTTGTCCACCCACAGCCACTCGCCGCTGTTCGACCGCTGGCTGAGCACGAACAGCGTCGCCGGGACGTCGAACTCGCGCAGGATCGGCTCCGCGACGCGCAGGAAGTTCGCGTGCCCGTCGTCGACCGTGATGGCGACCGAGCCGGCCTCCGGCGCCTCGCCCGCGGCGAGGCGTCTGGCCAGGTCGATCAGCCGCACCGGACGGAAGTGGCGGCGCAGGTGACGGAGCTGCTGGCGGAAGGTGTGCGCCGCGGTGCGGCCGGGCGGCGCCGGCGCCGCGGCGCTGAAGTGGTGGTACATCACGATGCGCGCCGGCCGCGCGGTGAGCCGGCGGGCGAGCGCGAAGCCGCCGCTGCGCTCCGCCGCGGCCAGGGTCAGGCGCGTGAGGCCGCCGCCGCTCATGGGGGGGAAAGGGGATCGATGCGGAAGCGGGTGAGCAGCAGGCCGCCGGTGATGGTGCGCGCGCCGTCCGGCAGGCGCGTCAGGCCGGGCGCGTCGAGCTGCGCGTCGCCGAGCGGCTCGGTGTGCGCCAGCGTGAAGCTGCTGATGCCCTGCTGGCGGGCGCGCTCGACCCAGTGCGCCATGCCCGTCTTCCAGGTGAAGTACATGTCGTGGCTGAGGTACAGATCCGCCACCGCCGGGACGATCCACCAGACGGTGGTGACCACCGGGCCTTCGGCGCGCATTGCGGCGTCCCACTTCGCCATCACGCTGCGCGTGCCGTACAGCATGCGCAGGCCGCGCGCTTCGAGGCCGACGCCGGCGACCGCCAGCAGGGTGAACAGGCTGACCAGCGCGGTCCGCGTCCAGGCGGCCGGCTGCGCCGCCCACAGCGCCCGCAGCCCGATCAGCGCCAGCACGGTGAGCATCGGGTAGGCGGTGAGCAGGTAGCGCTGCCCCCACTGCATGCCGACGTCGAGCACGCCCTGGTGCATGTACGTGATCGCCAGCGCGCCGAAACAGAGGGCGAGGTTGGCGAGCGCGGCGATGCCGAGCATCAGCCGGCGCGCGTCGTGCCGGCGCCACGCGCCGCGCAGCGCCAGCGGCCACAGGATCAGGAACGGCGCCACCGGGAACAGGCCGTGCAGGCCGCGGTAGGGCTCGCCGGTGACCACCAGCGCGGCGCTGCAGGCGAGCATCAGCACCAGCGCGCTGCACGCCAGCAGCGCGCGCCGCGGCGCCGAGCCCAGCAGCGCGGCGACCATCGGCAGGACCAGCGCGGCGACCGCCGCGGCGCGCCACGCGGGGCTCACCGGCGGGCCGAGCGTCTGACTGTTGACGAACACCTCGACCAGACCGCGCGGCACGTGCTCCAGGCCGCCGAGCGCCTGCGCCAGGCGCTCCGGCACGACGCGCAGCAGCGAGCGATGCCGCGCCGTCAGCGAGAACCAGAGGAACACGCCGAGCCCCGCGCTGGCGGCGAGCGACAGCGCCGCCAGGCGCCAGCCGCCGAGCCAGCGCGGCGCACCGCTGCCGCCCGCCGCCCCGCCGGGAGCGCGCCGCGCGTTGACCAGCACCGCCACCCACGCCAGCCCCAGGGCGGCGCCGAGCGCCGGCATCTCGGCGCGTAGCATGCTGGCGAACAGCAGCGCCGGGAGGGCGACGGCGATCGCCTCCAGGCGGAGCGGGGCGCGGACCAGCGCGCAGACCGCCAGGAGCGCGAACAGCGTCGCCAGCGTGTGCTCCCAGAAGACGACGCTGTAGAACCACACCGGCGTCGCGAACCCGACCAGCAGCACGGCGGCCGGCGCCAGGCGCGGCACGAACCAACTCGCCAGCACGCCGCTGAGCAGGGCGACCAGGCAGCCGCAGCACAGCGGCACGACGTACAGTCCGAGCGGCCCGAGCAGGTGGAAGAGCGGCTTGCTGAGGAGCGGGAAGATCACCGGGTTGTCGAAGTTGAGATAGAGCTGACCGTTCGGCGCCGTCGACGGCTCGGGAAACACGTCGAAGCCGGGCAGGAACTCGTTGCCGGGCAGCAGCCGCTGCCCGGCGAACGGAATGCGGTAGGTCACGCCGTCCCGCCAGGACAGGCCGACGGCGGCGAGCTCGAACAGCTTGGCGCCCTCGTCCGGCATCCAGAAGACGTGCTTCGGCATGACGGCGAGCGAGGCGACGTAGCCCAGCGCGACGAGCAGGGTGGCCGCGAGGGTCCATCGGTGGCGCGCGAGCACCGGCGGCCAGGTCGACGACGGTCCTTGCCTTTCACCAGTCCCCGTCAAAGAACCCAGCCCATGCGCGCCTCTCATGGCAGCCGCGGGCGGGCTCGGCAACGGAGCGCGCCGGCGCCGGCGGCGGGCGCGCCGCGCGGCGGCCGCCTCGCGGTGCTGCTCGCCGCGGCGCTCCCGTGCGTCGTCTACCTGCGCACCATGGCGCCGACCGTGTACGGCCTCGACAGCGCCGAGCTCAGCACCGGCTCGTACGTGCTCGGCATCGTCCACTCGCCGGGCTCGCCGACGTTCCTGTTGCTCGGCCACCTGTTCAGCTGGTTGCCGTTCGGCGACGTCGGCTACCGCGTCAACCTGGTCTCGGTGGTGGCGGCCGCCGCGGCGATGGCGGCGTTCGCGGCCGTGCTGCTGCGCCTGCTGCGCGATCCGTTCGCCGCGGCGGCCGGCGCGTGGTTCCTCGCCTTCACCTATTACGTCTGGGTCAGCGCGGTGGCGGCGGAGCTGTACAGCCTGCAGGCCTTCTTCCTCGCCATGCTCATCTGGCTCGCGCTCGGCTGGCGCGCCGAGCAGCGCGCCTGGCAGCTCAACCTGTTCGCCCTGTGCTTCGGGCTGGGGCTCGGCAACCACCTGTCGCTGGTGGTCGCCGCGCCCGGCTTCGCCGTGCTGCTGCGCAGCCAGGAGCGCCACGCGCTGCCGCCGCTGCGTCGGCTGGCCGTCGCCGCCTGCTGCGGGCTGCTCGGCCTCGCGGTGTACGCCTATCTGCCGCTGCGCGGCGACGCGCCGATGAACTACGCGCGCGCCTTCGGGGTCGACGTCGCCAGCTGGCCGGGCTTCTGGTGGATGGTGACCGGGCAGATGTTCGCCTCGCAGATGTTCGCCGTGCCGCTCGCCGAGCTGCCGGCGCAGGCCGGCTCCTTCGCCGGCCACCTGTTCAGCAACTTCGTCGGCGTCAGCGCACTGGTCGGCGTCGTCGGGCTGGTCGACGACGCGCGGCGGCGGCCCGACGTCCATCTCGGGCTGGCGGTGATCTTCCTCGCCAACCTGGCGTGGGTGGTCACCTACGACGTCGCCGACAAGGAACTGATGATGCTGCCGACGTTTCTCGTCTGGGCGATCTGGATCGGGCTCGGCGTCGGCCCGCTCACCGACCTGGTGGCGCGCCGCACGCAGGGGCGGATCGCGATTCCGGCCGGGGCACTGCTGCTGCTGCTGGCGCTCGCCAACCTGCTCATCAACTTCGCGCGCGTCGATCTGAGCCGGGACTGGTCGGCGCGCCGGCGCGGCGAGGGGCTGTTCGCCTATCTGCCGCCCGACGCGCTCTACGTCGGGGGTTGGGGCGACGTGCCGATCCTCGAGTACCTGCAGTTGGTCGAGCGGCAGCGGCCGGACGTCGAGACGCTCAACATCTTCCTCGCCCCCAAGCCGCGGCGCGGCGAGATCGTGCTGCGCCACCTGCGCGCCGGTCGACCGGTCTACGCGGCCACCAACCGCGACGTGCCGGGCATCGACGCGCACTTCGAGTACGTGCCGGCCTGCGAGTGCTACGCGGTGCGGCCGGCGCCCGCCGCGCCCTGGCCGGCCGCGTCGAGCGCGCCCGGCTGAGCCCGCCGGCGCCGTCTTTCCTATTGACCAGGGCGGCGACGCGGTGGTAGGCGCGACCAGCGATTTTTCGCTTCAAACCCGAGCGGGGTCGTATGGGCATGCGGGAACAGTGGTCCGGGCGCGGCAGAGTCAGCGGAATCGTCCGCGGGATCGCCTTGGCCGCCGTGTTGGTCGCCGTCAACGGCATGGCGGCATTCAACTGGATTCCGTCCTCGTACCAGCAGTTCAGCTGGGAAGCCTATGCCGCCGTGATCTACACCGAGACCGCCACGCCATCGTCGACCCCGACCGAAACCGCGACCGCCACCGCCACCGCCACCGCGACCGCCACGGCCACCCGCACCGGCGTCCCCGACGGCGGCAGCTGCGACCTGGCGAGCGAGTGCCAGTCGGGCTTCTGCGTCGAGGAGGTCTGCTGCGACACCGCCTGCGATCAGCCGGCGCAGAGCTGCACCAGCGGCACCTGCGTCGACACGGCGGCGGCGGCGCCGGCCGTCTCGCCGCGCGCGCTGCTGTTCATCGTCGTGCTGCTCGCCGCGGTCGGGTACTTCGCGCTGGTGCCGTTGCGGTCGAGCAACCGCCGCTGACGCTGCCGCGCGGCCGCTGCGGTCGATTGCCGCGCGGCGCGCGGCGGCTGCGCCGGCCCGCTGTGGCGGCGCGGAGCGGCGCGGCGTGAAGATCCTCTACGTCTGCCATCGGCTGCCCTACCCGCCGGTGCGCGGGGGCAAGATCCGGCCGTTCAACACCATCCGCCACCTGGCGCGCACCCACCAGGTCACCGTCGCCACGCTGGCGCATTCGGCCGACGAGGCGGCGCAGGGCGCGGCGCTGGCCGACCACTGCCATGCCGTGATCGTCGAGCGCACCCACGCGGTGTCGCGTCTGCTGCGCGCCGCCGCCTGCGTGCCGACGGCCGTCCCGTCGACGATGGGCTACTTCCACTCGCCGCGCCTGGCGCGGCGTCTCGACGCCGCCATCGCGCGGGTCGGCTACGACCTGGTCCTGGTGCACAGCTCGTCCATGATGCGGTACGTGCTGCCGGCGGCGGGGCCCACGATCGCCGACTTCGGCGACGTCGATTCGCAGAAGTGGCTCGCCTACGGCCGCCACAAGCCGTGGCCGTCGGCCTGGCTGTACCGCCTCGAGGGGCACAAGCTGCAGCGCGCCGAGGCGCGTCTGGCGGCCGCCTGCGACGTCGGGACGTGCACGACGCGCGCGGAGCTCGAGACGCTGCGGAGCCTGGCGGTCGACACGCCGCTCGACTGGTTCCCGAACGGGGTCGACACCGAGTACTTCCGGGCGCGCGGCGCCGCCTACGATCCCGACACCATCTGCTTCGTCGGGCGCATGGACTACTACCCCAACCAGCAGGCGGCGCTCGAGCTCTGCCGCGAGATTCTGCCGCTGCTGCGCGCCGCGCGCCCGGCGCTGCAGCTGCTCATCGTCGGCGCCGAGCCGCCGCGCGCGATTCGCCGCCTCGCCGCGCTGCCGGGGGTCCGCGTCACCGGCACGGTGGCGGACGTGCGCCCCCTGCTCGAGCGCGCGGCGCTGTCGGTGGCGCCGCTGCGCATCGCGCGCGGGACGCAGAACAAGATCCTCGAGTCGCTGGCGATGGGCGTGCCGGTGGTCTGCAGTACGCTGGCGGCTGGCGGCGTCGACGCCGTGCCGGGCGAGCACCTGGTGACCGCGGACGGGCCGCGCGCCTGCGCCGACGCGGTCCTGCGGCTGCTCGACGACCCGGCGGCGCGCGCCCGCCTGGCGCAGGCGGGGCGGGCGCGCGTCGAGTCGCACCATGCCTGGGCGGCGTCGATGCAGCGCCTCGACGCGATCATCGCGCGCTGCCTCGCGGCGCGCCGCACCGGCGTCCCGCCGCGCCCGCGAATGGACGTGGGGATGGGCTGAAATGGCGGCGCGCCCGCGGCTGCTCTTCGTCGCCCCGTGGTTCCTCTTCCCGCGCGTCTCCGGAGGCCGCATCCGGACCACCGACGTGCTGCGCGGCATGAAGGGCGGGGCGTTCGAGATCACGCTCGCCTCGCCGGCGCCGGCCGACGGGCGCGACTGGAGCGCCGAGCTGGCGTCGATCTGCGATCATTTCGTCGGCTGGCGCGACGACACGCGGCGCAGCGCGCTGCGCCGCGTGCTGCATCTCGCCTCGCCGCTGCCGGTGTCGGTGGCGCTCGACCGCTCGCCCAATGCGCGCGCCTGCCTGGCGCGCGAGCTGGCGCGTGGCCCGGACGTGGTGGTGTTCGATTTCGTCCACACCGCCGTGCTGCTGCCCGACGACGCGCTGCCGATGCGCGCGGTGGCCTTCACCCACAATGTCGAGAGCGAGATCTTCGCGCGCGACGTCGCCCTCGCGCGCAATCCCCTGGCGCGCGCGGTGTGGCGGAGCCAGCATCGCAAGATGACGCGCTTCGAGCGCGCCGCGCTGCGCCGCGCCGACGCGGTGGTCGCGGTGTCCGAGCGCGACGCCGAGCGCTTCCGCCGCGAGCTGGGAATCGAGACCGTCCACGCCATCCCGACCGGCGTCGATCTCGACTTCTATGCCTTCCGGCCGCGCGCCGATGGCGGCGACGCCACCAGCGCCGGCCGGCTGGTGTTCACCGGCTCGATGGACTGGCGGCCGAACATCGATGCGCTGGAGTGGCTCATGCGCGAGGCCTGGGACGCGATTGTCGCCAGCAGCCCGCAGGCCGCGTTGACGATCGTCGGCCGCGATCCGCCGGGCCGCCTGATCGCCGCGGCACAGCAGCGCGGTCTGCGCTGGACGTTCACCGGTCGGGTCGAGGACGTGCGCCCCTTCATCCGCACTGCCGACGCCTGCGTGATCCCGATCCGCGCCGGCGGTGGCACGCGGCTCAAGGTCTACGAGGCGATGGCGCTCGGCTGCCCGGTGGTCTCGACCGGCATCGGCGCCGAGGGGCTGCCGATCGCGGACGGTGAGCACTACCTGCGCGCCGACGCGGGCCGCGACTTCGCCGCCGCCGTGCGGCGCCTGCTCGGCGACGCCGCGCTGCGTGCCCGCCTGGCCACCGCCGCCCGCGCCCACGTCGAGGCCAACGGCTCGCTGCAGCGCGTCGGCCGCGCCTTCGAAGCCATCTGCCTGGAGGGGGTGACGGGCTGAGCGCGCCGGCGCCCGGCGCGCTTGCCTTTGTGCCGCGGATCGGGCGAATGCGGCGCCGATGCGCGCGGCGCGACCCGACCTGGCTGCGGCGCGGCGCGTGCTGGCGGTGAAGCTGAGCTCGTTCGGCGACATCGTGCACTGCACCCCGTGCCTGCGGGCGTTGCGCGCGGCGTGCCCGGATGCGGAGATCGCGGTGGCGGTGGAACGGCGCTTCGCACCGATCCTGCGCCACGATCCGCACGTCGACACGATCCTCGAGGCGAGCGCCTGGCCGCAGGGCGCCGCGTCGAGCGCGCTGTTCGCGCTCGGCCCGCTGCTGCGGCGCGGCGGGCCGCGCTTCGATCTGGCGCTCGACTTCCAGGGGCGGCATCGCAGCGCCGCCTGGGTGTACGCCAGCCGCGCGCGCTGGCGCGGCGGCCGCGGCGTGCGCCGGCCGGGCTGGCAGATGGCGGTGCAACCCGATCCGTCGCAGCACGCCGTCGACGTGTGTGCCGCCGTCGCCGAGGCCGCCGGCGTGCGCGTCGCCGATCGCCAGCCGCGGCTGTTCCCGGGCGCGGCGGTCGAGCCCGCCGTCGACGCGCTGCTCGACGCCTGCGCGGCGCCGCGCCGCGGCTACCTGCTCGCCAACCCGTTCGGCATCTGGCGCGCGAAGCGCTGGCCGGTCGATCGCTGGATCGCGGCGCTGCGCGTCCTGCGCCACCGGCTCGGCCTGACGATCGTGCTCAGCGGCTCGCGCGACGAGTGCGCCGACGCCGCGCCGCTGCTCGCCGGGCTGGGCGCCGACGCGGTGTCGCTGGTCGGCCGGCTGTCGCTCGATCAGGCGCTCTGCGTCTACCGGCGCGCCGCGCTGATGATCAGCGGCGACAGCGGTCCGCTGCACGCCGCCGCGGCGCTCGGAACGCCGGTGCTGGCGCTCTACGGCATCACCTGGCCGGAGCGCACCGGGCCGCGCGGCGAGCGGGTGCGCGTGCTGCAGGCGTCGCGGGCGGAGTCGCCGACCGGCTATCGGGACGACGCCGCGCAGCGGCACATCGGCGCGATCACCGTCGAGGCGGTGGTCGACGCGGCGGTCGATCTGCGCCGATAGAAGTCGTCGCGTGGTCCGATGACGGCTGAGCTCGGGCGCGCCTAGGACGCGGGTCGGAACAGCTCGTGCTCGGCACACGCCCAGGCGAGATATTCGCCGTCGGACCAGCGCTGCAGGTTCGGCCCACCGGGGAGTAGGTCGCCGACCTGCGACGCGTGCGCGGCGAGCGCCTGACGCTTGTGGTCGGCCTCGATGCGGGCGAAGCGCGAGGCAAGCAGGAGGGTGCGCAGCGCGGCGAGCAGGCCGCGCAGGCGCTCGCCGGGCGGGTACGCGGCGCCCTCCGGGGAGCGCGCACACCAGGGCCAGCGCCACCAGAGGTGCACCACGTACTCGAGGATCGCGGCGGACAGCCCGGCGTCGCGCAGCGCGGCGCGGGCGATGTGATTGGCGGCGCGATGATCGGGATGCCCGTCGTGGCGCGACGGGATGAGCACCTGCAGCGGACGGTGCGCGCGCAGCCAGGCGGCGACCTGCTGTCGCGCCGGGGCTGCCGCGTCCGCCAGGTGCAGATCCTCGTGGGCGAGGAAGTGCACGCGCGCCGGCTCGACCAGCAACGCCGCCGCCGCTCCCCGCGCCTCGGCTTCGCGCTGGCGCGCCAGCGTCGCGCGGTCGACCGCGCCGCGGTGCGAGTGGCGCCCGTCGGTGAGAAACAGCAGGTCGACCGGGACGCCGAGCTGTCGCATGCGCCGAATCGTGCCGCCGCAGCCCAGGACCTCGTCGTCCGGGTGCGGCGCGATCACCAACGCCGGGCGGCGCAGCTCGGCCTCGCTCAGGGCTCGTCCGCGCGCCAGGCAGAGTCGAATCAGCGCGTCGCAGAGACGCCGGCGCAGCGCCACGCCATCACCCCATCGTCGCGGCGCGGCGGTCGAGGACCGACCGGTAGATCGCGACGACGTCGGCGGCGACGTCGCGCATCGTCCGCCGCAGGCGCGCGTCGGCCGGCGGCGGCGCCGGGGGGACGCCGCGGCGCGCGGCGGCGAAGATCGCTTCCAGCG
>JANRJF010000019.1:0-4624 GCA_033764095.1 Deltaproteobacteria bacterium
ACGGCGGCGCTTGTGGCCGCTTGCCGGCGTTCCCGGCAATCACTTGGGGCCCCCATCCTGACCTTCCCTCGCTGCGCGGGGGAAGGAAAAGAGCCAGCAAGCCCTGTCGCACGTAGCCTGTACCGATGCGATTCCTTCCCCCGCGCCAGCGGGGGAAGGTCAGGATGGGGGCCGACGGCGTATCGCGGGAGGAACCAGATCAGCCTGCGACAACAGGCGATCAGCGGTGCCGCCGTTTACTTGCTGGCGGTGATGATCGGCTCGACCTTGTAGGTGCGGCCGATCGTACGGGCGGCCTTGCGGGCCGCGTCGCGGCTGGAGAAGTTGCGCACCACGACGCGATAGGCGCCGCCCTTGGCCTGCACCTCGGCGCGGTAGCCGCGCTTGGCGAGGTCGCGGCCGACCTGCTGCGCGCGCGTCTTGCTGCGGTAGCCGCCGAACTCGAGGTGATAGCGCAGCTGCGTGCGGCGCGGATCCTCGCGGTCGCCCTGTGCCTCCAGGGCGGCGCGCTGCGCGTTGCGCGCGCGCTGCGTCGCGGTCAGTTTCGCCGAGGTCGTCGCCAGCCGGGCGGTGCGCTCGCTGCGCGCCGAGGGCGGCGGCGCGACGCGCTGCATCTCGGCCTGGCTGCCGCCGCGGCGCCAGGTGACCGCCGGCGCGGCCGCCGCCGGCGCCTCGATCGCCGCCTGCTGCAGGCCGGCGCGCTGCCGCCAGGTGTCGTCGTAGCCGGGCACGGCGTGGCCGAGGCCGGTGCGCGCCAGCAGTTCGACGTCGCCCCACAGGTCGCGCGAGCCGAGCACCGCCAGGATCACCTCGCGGCCCTGGTATGACGCGGCGCCGACGAAGCACCGCTTCGCCTCGCGCGTCCAGCCGGTCTTGCCGATCACCGTCAGGTCGTCGCGCCACAGCATCTTGTTGGTCGAGCGCAGCGCGATGCGGCGTGGGCCGCCGCTGACCGGTTCGATCGTCTGCGTGCGCGTGCTGAGCACGTTGCGCAGGCCGGGCTGGCGCAGCGCCTGGCGGAAGATCAGCGCCAGGTCGCGCGCGGTGGTGACATGGCCGGGCATCGGCAGCCCGTTCGGGGTGATGAAGTTCGAATCGGTGGCGCCGGCGGCGCGCGCCGTCTCGTTCATCATGCGCGCGAAGCCCGGCACCGAGCCGCCGATGTGCTCGGCGATCACCACGCTGGCGTCGTTGGCCGAGCGCAGCATCAGCGCGTACAGCAGGTCGCGGCTGGTGTAGATCGAGCCGGTGCGCAGATACGCCTTCGAGGCCGGCATCGCGGCGGCCTGCGCGCTGACCCGCATCAGCTCGTCGGGCGCGGTCTCGCGCAACGCGATCAGGGCAGTGACGATCTTGGTGGTGCTGGCCGGCGGCAGCGGCGTGGTGGCGTTGCGCGCGAAGTAGATGCTGCCGGTCTGCGCGTCGACCAGGATCGCCGCCTTGGCGGTGAGCTGGTACAGCTCGTCCGACGCACGTCCGGCGCTCGCGACCAGCATCGCCGCGAGCAGCATCAGGGCCCTGAGGGCTGCGGTCCGCCTCACGCTCACCTCATCCACCGCCTGGCGGTGTCGTTTCTGACCGAATCGGCTCTCCAATTCAACTGCGATTGCCAAATAGTGACAAGGTTCTGTTCGCTGCCGCGCTGGCCATCGCCAGCCCGCGCCGGCGGCAACGACAACCATCTTGCCCGCGCCGAATCTTCAGCGGTATGTGACCAGTCCGCATGGCCGATGACACGCTTCGCAAGGTTCCACCGCACAGCATCGAAGCCGAAGAAGCGGTGATCGGCGGCATCCTGCTCGACAACCACGCGCTCGACCGCGCCGTCGAGCTGATCATCGCCGAGGACTTCTACCGCGAGGCGCACCGGCGCATCTTCCGCGCCGTGCTCGACCTGAGCGAGCGGCACGAGCCGGTCGACCTGGTCACGCTGGCCGACCAGCTGCGCGGCCGCAACGAGCTGCAGGACGTCGGCGGGGCGTCGTATCTGGCCGAGCTGGTCGAGCGCGTCCCGACCGCCGCCAACGTCGCCTATTACGCGAAGATCGTGAAGGACAAGGCCATCCTGCGCGCGCTGATCACCACCACCAGCGAGATCGCGATGCGCAGCTTCGAGACGCCGGGCGACGTCGAGGGCTTCCTCGACGAGGCCGAGCACCAGATCTTCCAGCTCAGCGAGCGCAAGACGCGGCCCACCTTCTTTCGCGTGCGCGACATCGTCGTCGAGTCGATGAAGGCGGTCGAGCAGCTCTACGAGCGCCAGGAACTGGTCACCGGCGTGCCGTCGGGCTTCGTCGACCTCGACAAGAAGACCGCCGGGTTGCAGCCCGGCGACCTGGTCATCATCGCCGGCCGCCCGAGCATGGGGAAGACCGCCTTCGCGCTCAACATCGCCCAGTACGCCGCGATGGAGAGCGGCAACGGCGTCGCGGTCTTCTCCCTGGAGATGTCGAAGGAGCAGCTGGTGCTGCGCATGCTGTGCTCCGAGGCGCGC
This sequence comes from Deltaproteobacteria bacterium, assembly GCA_033764095.1. GTDB lineage: Bacteria > Desulfobacterota > Binatia > HRBIN30 > CADEER01 > JBDTMT01. Next base: position 2,495 of record JANRJF010000019.1, read on the forward strand.
GTCGACCAGTCGAAGGTGCGCGCCGGCTTCGCCGCCCAACGCGACTACCCGAAGCTGGCGATCGCCGCCGAGCGGCTCTCCGAGGCCCCGATCTACATCGACGACACGCCGGCGCTGAGCGTCTTGGAACTGCGCGCCAAGGCGCGGCGGCTGAAGCGCGAGCGCGAGTCGAATCTCGGCCTGGTGATCGTCGACTACCTGCAGCTCATGCGCGGCACGGCGACCGACAGCCGCGAGCAGGAGATCTCCAGCATCTCGCGCTCGCTCAAGGCGCTGGCGAAGGAGCTGAGCGTGCCGGTGATCGCGCTGTCGCAGCTCAACCGCGCGGTCGAGTCGCGCGCCGACAAGCGGCCGCTGATGGCCGACCTGCGCGAATCCGGCGCCATCGAGCAGGACGCCGACGTGATCATGTTCCTCTACCGGCCGTGGGTGTACGACCCCAAGAACGCCGACGAGCGCGAGGCCGAGGTGATCATCGCCAAGCAGCGCAACGGCCCCACCGGCACGGTGCCGCTGGCGTTCTTCTCCGAGTACACCCGCTTCGACAACCGCACCGAGGAAGAGATCAGCTACCCGCAGGAGATCGACGAGCTGTAGCCGATCCCCCCTTTTTCAAAGGGAGGAGCTCGGCCAGCAATGCGCGCGTCGCGGCGGCGGGATCGGCAGCGCCGGCGATGGCGGCGATCACCGCCACCGCGTCGGCGCCGGCGGCGCGGACCTCGGCAACGCGCTCGAGGGTGATGCCGCCGATCGCCACCAGCGGCCGCGCACAGCGCGCCCGCACGGCGCGCAGCGCGGCGAGCCCCTGGGTCGGATCGGGATTCGCCTTGCTGGCGGTCTCGAAGATCGGTCCGTAGGCGAGGTAGTCGGCAACCGCCTCGCCGACCGCCGCATCGAGCTGCGCCAGGTTGTGCGTCGACACCCCGATGACCGCGTGCGGTCCGAGCTGTGCGCGCGCCGCCGATGCCGGCAGATCGTCCTGGCCGAGGTGCACCCCCGCGGCGCCGATCAGCCGCGCCACGTCGACGCGGTCGTTGATGATCAACTGCGCGCCCGCCGCGTCGCTGCGCGCACGTACCGCGCGCCCCAACCCCACCAACTCGCGCGTGCTCGCCGCCTTGGCGCGCAGCTGAATCAGCCGTGCCCCGCCGTCGAGCATCGCCGCCGCCAGGGCGACGACGTCGGCGCAACTGTCGGCGTCGGCGATCGGGTAGAGCGGCGACTCGAATCGAAACACAGGAGAAAGATCACCACAGATGAACACAGAGCACCACAGATGGACGCGGAGACGACGCGCGCTCGCTGACCGAGCGTGCGGCCTCCGCGTTCATCTGTGGTGCTCTGTGTTCATCTGTGGCCGCTTTACTCCTGTGACGGGGCGCGGCGCGGGGTGATCTTCAGCGCCGCGATCTTCTTGCGCAGGGTGTTGCGGTTGATGCCGAGGATGGCGGCGGCCTGCAGCTGGTTGCCGCCGGTGCGCTCCAGGGTCAGCTCGATCAGCGGGCGCTCGATGCGTTCGATGATCAGCGCGTAGAGGTCGGACGGCTCGACGTCGCCGGTCTGGCGGAAGTACTCCTTCAGCTTCAGCCGGACGATCTCCTCCAGCGACATGTCGCCGTACATCGCCGGCGTCGGTTCCTGCGTCGCCAGGGCGAGGTCGCGCGGCATCAACGTCTGGCCGGCGGCGAGCACCGCGGCGCGCACCAGGGTGTTCTCCAGCTCGCGCACATTGCCGGGCCAGTTGTGGCGCACGAGCAGCTCGCGCGCCTCCGGCGAGAGCCCGCTGATGGCGGTGTTCATCTCGCGGTTGATCTTGTCGATGAAGAAGTTGATCAGCTCGGGGATGTCGCCGCGCCGCTCGCGCAGCGGCGGCACCTGCACCGGCACGACGTTCAGGCGGAAGAACAGGTCCTCGCGGAAGCGGTTCTGCTTCACGGCGCGGTCGAGCGACTGGTTGGTGGCGGCGAGGATGCGGCAGTCGACCTTGATCGTCTCGCGGCCGCCGAGCCGGGTGACCTCGCGCTCCTGCAGCACGCGCAGCAGTTTGGCCTGCAGCTCGAGCGGCATGTCGGCGATCTCGTCGAGCAGGATGGTGCCGCCCTGGGCGAGCTCGAACTTGCCGGGCCGCTG
>JANRJF010000020.1:0-25821 GCA_033764095.1 Deltaproteobacteria bacterium
GGGGGGGGGGGGGGGGTGGGGGGGCCCCCCCACGACTTTCCTGACCCCAACCCCCAACCCCCAACCCCTAACTCGAGGCCCCAAAATCCGAACCCCTCCATGAACCTCCTCTTCCTTGGCGACATCGTCGGCAAGCCCGGCCGCCTCGCGGTGCGCCAGCTGCTGCCGAAACTCATCCATCGCGAGCGCGCCGACTTCGTCGTCGCCAATTGCGAGAACATCTCGGGCGGGGCGGGGGTCGAGCCCGACGCCTGCCGCGAGCTGTTCGACGCCGGTTGCGACGTGCTGACCTCGGGCAATCACATCTGGCGCAAGCGCGAGATCAACGAGTACCTCGATCGCGAGCCGCGCCTGTTGCGGCCAGCGAACTTTCCCGCCGGCGCGCCGGGGCGCGGCGCCGGGACGTTCGCCACGCCTGGCGGCGTCAAGGTCGGCGTCGTCAACCTGATCGGGCGGGTGTTCATGGACGCGGTCGACTGCCCCTTCCAGGCTGGCGACGCCCTGGTCGGCGCGCTGCAGACCGAGACGCCGGTGATCTTCGTCGACATGCACTGCGACGCAACCTCGGAGAAGGCGGCGATGGCGTATCATCTCGTCGGCCGCGCCAGCGGCGTGGTCGGCAGCCACACGCACGTGCAGACCGCCGACGCCCGCGTGCTCAACGGCGGTACCGCGTTCATGACCGACGCCGGCATGTGCGGTCCGGTCGATTCGATCATCGGCGTCAAGCCCGAGCTGGCGCTGCGCCGCTTCCTCACCCACCTGCCGGTGCGCTTCGAGACCGCGTCGGGTCCGACCCTGGTACAGGGGGCGCTGATCGACATCGATCCGGCCAGCGGCCGCGCCCAGCGCATCACCCGCGTGCAGGAGATCGTCGAGCGCCCATGATCGATCCGCGCGAACAGTTCGAGCGCCTGACGCGCGGCACCGCCACCGTGATTCCACGCGAGGAGCTGCAGGCGAAGCTGGCGCTCGGGCGGCCGTTGCGCGTCAAGCTCGGCGTCGATCCGACCGCGCCCGACATCCACCTCGGCCACACCGTCGGCCTCACCAAGCTGCGCCAGTTCCAGGATCTCGGCCACCACGCGGTGCTGATCATCGGCGATTTCACCGCCATGGTCGGCGACCCCAGCGGCCGCTCGGCGACCCGCCCGCAGCTCACCCGTGAAGCGGTGGCGGCGGCGGCGCAGACCTACCAGGAGCAGGTCTTCAAGGTCCTCGACCGCGCTCGCACCGAGGTGCGCTGGAACGGCGAGTGGTTCGGCAAGATGCAGTTCCCCGACGTCATCCGCCTCGCCGGGCAGAGCACCGTGGCGCGCATGCTGGAGCGCGACGACTTCGCCAAGCGCTACCGCGAGCAGGCGCCGATCGGCGTGCACGAGTTCCTCTACCCCCTCATGCAGGCGCACGACTCGGTCGAGATCCGCGCCGACGTCGAGCTCGGCGGCACCGACCAGACCTTCAACATCCTGCTCGGTCGCCAACTGCAGAAGGACGCCGGCCAGTCGCCGCAGGTGGCGCTCATCCTGCCGCTGCTCGAAGGCACCGACGGCGTGCAGAAGATGAGCAAGTCGCTCGGCAACTACGTCGGCGTCGCCGAGCCGGCGCAGGAGATCTTCGGCAAGGTGATGTCGATCTCCGACCACCTGATGCAGCGCTGGTACGAGCTGCTTATCCCCGAGCCGAGCGAGGCGCAGCGCGCGCTGCTCGCGGCGCAGGACTGGATGGGCGCCAAGAAGGCGCTCGGCCGCGCCCTGGCGGCACGCTTCCATGGCGAGGCGGCCGGTGCCGCGGCCCAGCACGCCTTCGAGTCGCGTTTCCAGCAGCGCCAGCTCGACGTCGATGCGCTCGACGAGATTGCCGCGCCGCTGAAGGACGGCAAGCTGTGGCTGCCCGGCGCGCTGGCGCAGGCGCAGCTGGTGAAGTCGAACTCCGAGGCGCGCCGCCTGCTCAAGCAGCGCGCCGTGCGCATCGACGGCAAGACGGTCGAGAGCGAGGAGTACGCCTGCGTCGCCGGCGCGCTGCTGACCGTCGAGGTCGGCAAGCGGCGCGCGGTGCGGGTGCGTGTCTCATAAGCTTTTCACCACCAAGGCACAAAGACACCAAGGCCTCACGAAGCGCTTCGTGGGGCCTTGGTGTCTTTGTGCCTTGGTGGTTGAAGAAACGATCGGCTCCGCTCTATGACGGGCCGATGCTGACCGACAAGGAAGCGCGCCAACAGATCATCCAGATCACCAACGAGCTGTTCGCGATGGGGCTGCTCACCTGCACCGGCGGCAACATCAGCGCCAAAGCGGAGGAGGAGGGCACCTACTGGATCACGCCGAGTCAGCTCTACAAGGGCGGGCTGACCGAGGACGACGTGGTGCGCATCCGGCCCGACGGCACCGTCGTCGAGGGCACCAAGGTGCCGTCGGTCGAATATCAGATGCATTGGCGCTGCTACGAGTCGCGCCCCGACTGCAGCGCCGCGATCCATACCCACGCGCCGATCGCCACCGCGTTCGGGATCTGTAATCTCACCTTTCCGCCGATCAACACCGACGCGGTGTTCCTCGCCGACACGGTGACGGTGCCCTGGTACATGCCGGGCTCGGTCGAGCTCGCCGACGCGGTCGGCGAGGCGATGAAGCAGTCGAAGGGCGTCATCCTGCAGAACCACGGCCTGATGACCGCCGGCCCCAACCTGCGCAAGGCCGCCTCGCGCGCCATGAACCTGGAGGAGACGGCGAAGATCGTGCTCTACACCAAGCAGTTCGGCGGCGCGGTGACGGTGCTGCCGCCGGAGTGGGTGGAGCGCCTGGCCGCGATCGCCGACTTCGTCTGATGGGCGCGCGCGACGGCCGCGTCGCGCGGATGGCGAGCGACGGCGCCTGGGGGTGAGAGCTCCGTGAGCATGAGCTGGTTGGTCGAGCGGGGCGCGTCGTTCGAAGACACGCTGGGGCTGCGCCCCGAGCTGCTGCGCGACTACCAGGCGTTCGAGTCGCAGCTGTGGAGCAGCGGCGTCGATCCGGCACTGCTGGAGCTCTGCCGCCTGCGGGTCGCCGGTCTGCTCGGATCGAACACCGCGGCGCGCCGGCGCGCGGCGGTGCCCGCCGCAATGATCGCGGCGCTCGACGACTGGTCGGCCAGCGACGTGTTCAGCCCGCTGCAGCGCGCCGCGCTGCGCCTCACCGATGGGTTCGTGCTCGATCCACACGGCGTCAGCGACGCCGACGTCGGCGCGCTCGCCGCGCACCTGTCGCCGCCGCAGACCGTCGCGCTGATCGAGGCGTTGGCGCTGTTCGACGGCTTCACGCGCTTCCGGCTCATGCTCGGAGCCGATGCATGAGCCGGGTGCCGCTGCCGACCGAACCGCCGGCCGACCTGGCCCCGCGCAGCCCGCTCGGCCATCAGCCGGCGCTGTGGGATGCCTTCTTGCGCCTCTACGGTACGCTGTGGAGCCGCGGCGTGCTCGACCATCCGACGAAAGAGGTTGCGCGCTTGCGCAACGCGCGCGTCACCGGCTGCGGCTACTGCCGCAGCGTGCGCTTCGAGCAGGCACGGCGCGACGGGCTGAGCGAAGACCTGGTCGCGCAGATCGCAGACGGGTTCGAGGAGTCGACGCTGTCCGAGCGCTTCAAGCTGGTGATCCGCTACACCGACGCGTTCCTGGTCGATCCGGCCGGCATCGACGCCGACCTGCAGGCGGCGATGCGGCGTGAGTTCACTGCCGAACAGATCGTCGAGCTCACCGCCGGCATCGCGCTGTTCATGGGGTTCTCGAAGATCGCCGTGGTGTTGGGAACCGTGCCGGAGTCGATGCCGGTGATGGTCATTCCGACTCCGGCGTAGGGGGTTCACCACGACGACACAACGGCACAACGACGTTACGACTTGCGCCGTGTCGTTGTGCGGTGGTGTCGTCGTGGTTTCAGGCGCGACAGAAACGAGTCCACCGGCAGCGTGTTGATCACGTCGGCCGCGGTTGCCCAACCGCGGCGCGCCACCGGGATGCCGTATTCGTCCGGGTAGCGCAGGCCGGCGACGGAGTGTGCGTCGGAGTCGATCACCAGCGGGACGCCGGCGTCGACGCACTTGCGCACGTGCTCGTCCTTCAGGTCGAGGCGGTCGGGCAGGGCGTCGATCTCCATCACCGTGCCGGTGCGCTTGGCGGCGGCGATCAGCGCGTCGATGTCGACGTCGATCGGCTCGCGGCGGCCGAGTGCGCGGGCGGTGGGATGAAAGAGGATGTCGGCGTGCGGGTTCTCCATGGCGCGGATGAGGCGCCTGGTCTGCTCGGCGCGCGGCAGGTGGAAGTGTGAGTGCACCGCGACGCCGACCACGTCGAGCTCGGCCAGCACCTCGTCGGGGATGTCGAGCGTGCCGTCCCGGTTGATGTTCACCTCGGCGCCGGCGAGCAGCCGGAAGCCGCGCTGCTTCCTCGCCAGGGCACGGATGGTCGCCGCCTGCTCGCGCAGGCGCGCCGGACTGAGGCCCATCATGGCGAGGCTCTGGGTGTGATCGGTGACGGCGATGTAGCGGCGGCCGGCCGCCTTGGCCGCCGCGGCCATCGCCTCGATCGAATCGGCGCCGTCGGTCCAGTCGGTCTGCGTCTGCAGGTCGCCGAGCAGACTGCCGGGCTCGATCAGCTTCGGCAGGCGGCCGGCGCGCGCCGCCTCGATCTCGCCGGTCATCTCGCGCAGCTCGGGCGGGATGTAGGGCAGGCCGAGCGCCGCGTAGACGTCCTCCTCGCTGCGGCCGGCGACGGCGCGCTCGCCGTCGAAGACGCCATACTCGTTCAGCTTGAGGCCGCGCTCGATCGCCAGCCGGCGCAGCATGACGTTGTGGTCCTTCGAGCCGGTGAAGTAGTTGAGCGCCGCGCCGAAGCTCTCCGGCGGCACGACGCGCAGGTCGGCGTCCATCCCGTTCACCAGCTGCACCATCGACTTGGTCTCGCCGCTGCCGTGCACCAGCTCGACTTCGGGCCACGTCGTGAAGGCGCGCATCACCGCGTCGGCGTCGCGCGCCACGACGACGAAATCGAGATCGCCGATGGTCTCGCGCCGGCGCCGCACCGAGCCGGCGGCCACCGCCTGCGACACCCCGGGCAGGGCGCGCAGGCGGCCCTCGAGGCTGCGCGCCAGCTCCAGCACCTCGCCGAGCGGCCGGCGGCCGCCGCGCTGTTTGAGAAAGCCGATGCCCTTGAGGATCTTCTGCTCGGTCTTCTCGCCGCTGTGCGGCAGCGCCCGCACCTTGCCGGCGCGCGCGGCGCGCTCCAGGTCGTCGACGGTGCGCACGCCGAGCTCGTCGTAGAGGTGCTTGACCATCTTCGGCCCGACGCCCTCGATCGTGGTCAGCCCGAGCACGTCCACCGGCGTGGCGCGGCGCAGCGCTTCGAGGTCGTGCATGTGGCCGCTGTCGATCAGCTCGCCGATGCGCTCGGCGATGCCCTTGCCGACGTGCGGCACGCGTTCGAGACCTTTGACGCCGCTCTGCGCCCACAGCTCCGCCGCCGGGCGGTCGAGCGCCTCGATCGCGTCGGCCACCTTCTCGTAGGCGCGCGGCTTGAACGGCACGCCGGTCATGTCGAGGAACAGCGCCATCTCGCGCAGCCGGGTGGCGATCTCGGCATTGGTTGGTCGGCGCGCCATTTCCGACGACTAGCGAAGCGGCGGTCCCCCCGCCAGCCGTGCCCGTGCATGCGCGGGCGGCCTGGCCACGGATCACATGGATGTCACGGAAGAGGAGCACGGCGCTCGGTTGCCGGTGCGCGCGCCGCGCACTAGAAGGGGCGGCCCAGTACAGGAGCGCAGCGATGGCGGAGTTCGTCCGCGTGGCAAGCAAGAAGGAAATCCCCAGCGGGCAGGGCCGCATGTTCGAGGTCGGGGGCCGCCAGGTGGCGGTGTTCAACGTCGGCGGCAAACTGCACGCGATCGACAATCGCTGCGAGCACCAGCAGGGCCCACTCGCCGACGGCGACCTGGACGGCTGCGTGGTTACCTGCCCGTGGCACGGCTGGACCTATGACGTCACCAGCGGCCAGTCCCCCGACGACCCTGGCACCCGCGTCGCCTGCTTCCTGGTCAAGCTGCAGGGCGACGACGTGTTGATCGCGCTGGCCGAGGAAGACCGCGTCGCCGGGGACCAGTGACCAGTCACCGCTGCACGCCTCTTCTTCGTGGATGACATAGTCGGGAGCGGATGGTACGGATTCGTGCTTGCCCATGACTGTTGAACGCTGGGCCGATCGGCCCGACGCGCGTCTGTTGCTGCTGCTCAGCTCGGAGCGCTCCGGTTCGACGCTGCTGCGCTACCTGCTCGGCGAGCACAGCCGGCTGGTGTCGCCGCAGGAGCTCTTCGTCCTGCGCTATCCCGACTACGACACCTGGCGGGCCAAGAAGGCGGTCGCGATCGAGAGCCTGCTGGAGTACTTCCGCCTGATCGGCCAGCCGAAGAGCGAGGCGGAGATCGACGCCGCCTGCCGTGGCCGCTCGGCGGTCGAGCTGTGCGACTGGATGCTCGGCTTCCTGCCGCCGCGCGCCATCCTGATCGACAAGACGCCGGCCTACGCCAACGAACGGACGACGCTCGAGCGCACCCGCCCACTCGGTCCGTTCTACGTCTGGTTGATCCGCCATCCGCTCGCCGTGATCGACTCGCAGGTGCGGCTGAAAGAGAAGCTGCGCTCGCGCAAGGCGGCGAGCGGCGGCGCGGCGACGCGCCTGCGCGCCGAGATCGGCAAGCTGAAGCGCCAGCTGACGCGCCACGACGAGACCGTCGCGCGCCGCCGCGAGGCGAAGTGGGTGGCGCAGAACCGCAACATCCACCGCTTCCTCGCCGCCGTGCCGAAGGATCAGCAGTGCACCGTCTACTTCGAGGATCTGGTGCGGCAGCCGGAGGCCGAGCTGACGCGGTTCTGCGACAGCATCGGGTTGGAGCGCGAGGCCGCCGTCGGAAAGCTGGGCGCCGCGCCGGAGATGAATCCGCACCTCGGCGACCCGAACTTCCACCAGCATCGCCAGGTCGACGCCGAGATGGCCGACGACTGGATGGCCCGCTACAGCGAGGCCTGGCTGGCGCCGGAGACGTTGGCGCTGATGGACGCGATCGGCGTGCGCCGGCCGGGTCGCCCGGCGCGCAGCGCCTGACCGGCATGCCCGCCGAGCTCGAGGCGGCGCTGGCCGCGCGCGGGGCGGTGCTCGCACTGTTCGAGGCGCTGACGCTGCCGGCGCACTTCGGCGACCCGGCGCGCGAGTGGCGCGCCGCGCGCGAGGGCGCCGCGGTGATCGCCGCGACCTATCGTCAGCTGATCGCCGCCACCGGCGGCGACCGGATCGACTTCCTGCAGGGCATGCTGTCGAACGACGTCAAGGCCTTGGTGGACGGGCAGGGCGTCTATGCCGCGGTGCTCGATCAGACCGGCAAGGTCGCCACCGACCTGCGCGTCTATGCCGAGCCGCAGCGCCTGCTGCTCGACGTGGTCGCCTGGCGCGCTGCGCTGCTGCGCGAACGGCTGGAGAAGTACCTGGTCGCCGACGACGTCGAGCTGGAGCCGCTGGTCGACGAGATCCCGCTGGTGCAGCTGGAGGGGCCGCTGGCAGCGGCGGTGGCGCGCGAAGCGCTCGGCCTCGACGCCCTGCCGGTCGAGCCGCTGGCGCACGCCCGCGCCTCGTTCCAGGGCGCAGCGGTGCGGGTGGTGCGCGCGTCCGAGGTGTGGCGCCAGGGGGTCCTGCTGTGCGGGCCGCCGGCGCGCCTCGGCGGACTGCTTGACGCCTGTTGCGAGGCGGGCGGCACGCTCGCCGGCATGCAGGCGCTCGATGCGCTGCGCATCGAGGCCGGGGTCGCCTGGCCGGGGCGCGACATGGACGACTCGACCCTGATCATGGAGACCGGTCGCGAGGCGGCGGTGAGCTTCAACAAGGGGTGCTACCTCGGACAGGAAGTGGTCGAGCGCATCGCCGCGCGCGGCCACGTCAACCGGCGGCTGAGCGGTCTGCAACTCGACGCGGACGCACTGCCGGCGCCGCGCACGCCGGTGTTGGCCGACGGCCGCGAGGTCGGCTATGTCACCAGCGCCACGCACTCGCCGCTGCTCGGGCGGGGCATCGCGTTGGCCTACATACATCGCAGACATTGGGCCCCGGGGGAGCGACTGCGCGTCGGCGACGCCGATGCGACGGTCGTCGCGCTGCCGTTCGACCGGGCGCCGATCGAGGAGGACTCAGAGGCATGACGCAGCTCGGCAAGATCTACCTGTCGCCCGGTGGGATGCAGCTCATCGTCACCAAGGGCGGACCGGGCGTGCTCAGTGATGGCGACACGCCGCTGCTGCGCGCCGATTCGGGAGAGAAGTTCGCTGCCGGCACGCCGGCCGGCGCCACCGCCATGCAGCTCGGCAAGCGCTACAAGTCGACCGATGGTGCGGTCGAGGTGCTGATCAACAAGCCCGGCACCTGCGATCTGCGTTACGACGGCCAGGCGATGGAGCTGAAGGAAGCCAAGCCGCTGCCGTCCAGCGACTGACGGCGACGGCCGTCGGTCGCGTGGTCGTTGTCGGTCGAGCGGTGCCTGCGATGGCGAAACGAGTCGCGACGGAGCCGGCGGTGCTGTTCGAGCTGGTCGACGGCGGGCGCATCGCGGTGGTCACGCTCAACCGGCCGCGGCGGCTCAACGCCTACGACGTGACCATGCGCGACGCGCTGTACGAGGCACTGACGGCGGTGCGCGACGATCCGGGCGTGCGCGCGATGATCCTGTGCGGCAACGGGCCGGCTTTCTCGACCGGCGGCGACGTCGCCGAGTTCGGCAGCGCGCCGTCGCCGACGCGCGCCCGCGAGGTGCGCTGGCTGCGCGACGTCTGGGGCACGCTGTGGAACCTGCCTCAGGTGACGATTGCCGCGGTGCACGGCTACGCGGTCGGCGGTGGCTGGGAGATGGCGCTGCTCTGCGACCAGTGCGTCGCCGCCACCGACGCCCGCTTCGCGCTACCCGAGACCAGCCTGGCGATGATTCCCGGTGTCGCCGGCACGCAGACGCTGCCGCGCCTCGCCGGGCTGGAGCGCGGCATGCACCACGTCCTCACCGGCGCCTGGCTCGACGCCGGCGCCGCGCAGGCGATGGGCCTGGTGTCGCGCGTCGTGCCGCGCGCTCGCCTGCGCGCCGCGGCGCTGCGCCTGGCGCGCCAGGTGGCGCGCCTCGATGCCACGCTCGTCCGCCGGCTCAAGCGCGCCGTCAACGACGGCCTCGACCTGCCGCTCGCCAGCGCGCTGCGGCTCGAGGCGCGCTTCTCCGTGGTGACTGAAAGGACCGCATGAACACCGCCAACTTCGTCGGGCTGCCGGCGCAGATGTTCCCCGAGCAGGAGATCCTGGTCTTCAACGACCGCCGCTACACCTACGGGCAGCTGTGGGAGACGGTGCAGAAGCTCGGCAACGCGCTGCGCGGGCTGGGAGTCAAAGCGGGCGATCGGGTCGGCGCGCTGCAGACCAACTCCGACCAGTACATCGCCGCCTACTACGCCACGGCCGCGATCGGGGCGGTGTTCGTGCCGCTCAACTACCGCGCCAAGCCGCCCGAGCTCGAGTACATGATCAACACCGCCGAGCTGACAGTGCTGATGATCGGCAGCCGCTACGTCAACCTGGTGCGCGAGCTGCGCCCGGCGCTGAAGACGGTGCGGACGTATGTCGGCCTGGAGGCGCAGGGCGACGACCTGCAGCCGATCGAGGCCCTGATCGAGCGCGCGCCGCTGGAGTTCGAGGAGGCGCCGATCGACGACGACGACGTCACCATCCTCATGTACACGAGTGGCACCACGTCGCTGCCGAAGGGCGTCATGCTGCGCTACAACGACTTCACCGCCTACGTCGTCGGCAACACCGACATGGCGGACGGTACGCCGCGCGGCACCGCGCTGCTGTCGGCGCCGCTGTACCACATCGCCGGCGCGACCAGCATCATGACCTCGCTGTGGACCGGCCGGAAGCTGGTGGTGCTGCCGCAGTTCGATGCCACCGCCTGGCTGGAGGCGGTGCAGCGCGAGCGGGTGACGCACGCCTTCGTCGTGCCGACCATGCTCAAGCAGCTCATCGACCATCCCGACTTCGCCCGCTTCGACCTGTCGAGCCTGCAGAACCTCTCCTACGGCGGCGCCGCGATGCCGTTCCCGGTGATTCGCCGCGCCATCGAGGCCTTCCCGCGCTCGACCGGCTTCGTCAACGCCTTCGGGCAGACCGAGACCACCTCGACGCTCACCGTGCTCGGGCCGGAGGATCACCAGCTCGACGGCACGGCGGAGGAGGTCGAGCGCAACCTGAAGCGCCTGGTGTCGATCGGCCGGCCGTTGCCCGACGTGCAGGTGAAGGTGGTGGACGACGACGGCAACGAGCTGCCGACCGATGCGGTCGGCGAGCTGTGGGTGTTCACGCCGCGCACCATGAAGGGCTATGCCGCCAAGGACGGCGAGGTCAGCAACCCGGCGCTGGAGGGCTGGCTGCCGACCCGCGACATGGGGTGGATCGACGCCGACGGCTACATCTTCCTCGCCGGCCGCAAGGACGACATGATCATCCGCGGCGGCGAGAACATCTCGCCGGCCGAGGTCGAGGCGGTGCTCTACTCGCACCAGGGCGTCGAGGAGGCGGCGGTGATCGGCCTGCCCGACGTCGAGTGGGGCCAGCGCGTTGCTGCCGTGGTGGTGCCGCGCCCTGGCGTGACGATCGACGAAGCGGAGCTCACCGAGTTCTGCAAGCAGCGCCTCGCCAGCTTCAAGAAGCCCGAGGTCTTCCACTTCGCCGACGCGCTGCCGAAGAACCAGATGGGCAAGGTGTTGAAGAAGGATCTGCGCGCGCAGCTGGGCGGCTGATGGCGGTGCCGAGACGAGTCCGCGCGGCGCCGGCGCGCCGCGCCCTGAGCCTGCGGCCGGCGCCGCGCCGCGCCGCGCTGGCGCGCATCCGCGACGGCATCGCCACCATCGCGCTGCCGCAGCCGCGCGGCGATCAGGCGCTGGCGCCGCAGCTGGTCGCCGCCGCCGAGGTGATCGCGCACGACGAATCGGTGCGCGTCGTGGTGCTGCACGGTCCGCCCGGCCTGTTCTGCCTCGGCGATGAGGGCGCCGCGCCGGAGTGGCCGGACTGGGTCGGCGCCATCGGCAATCTGGCCGTGCCGGTGATCGCCGCGGTCGGTGGCGGCGCCGACGCCGCCGGTGCCGAGCTGGCGCTCGCCGCCGACATCCGCGTCATGGCGCGGCGCGCCTGGTTCGCCTTTCCGCATCTCAGCCACGCGACGCTGCCGCGCCACGGCGCGACGCAGCGCCTGCCGCGCCTGATCGGCCGCAGCCGGGCGCTGGAGCTGCTGCTCACCGGGCGTCGCGTCGGGGCGCGCGAGGCGCAGCGCATCGGCCTCGCCTCGGTGGTCGCCGCGCAGCCGCTGATGGCGGCGCGCGCGCTCGCCTCCGAGCTCTGCACCAAAGGTCCGATCGCCCTGCGCCTGGCCAAGGAAGCGGTCGCCAAGAGCCTCGACCTGACGCTCGAGCAGGGCGTCCGCCTGGAGCAGGACCTCTACGTGCTGCTGCAGACGACGCGCGACCGCGCCGAAGGGGTGCGCGCCTTCGTGGCCAAACGGCCGCCGAAGTTCCGAGGGAAATAGGTTGTCAGGTTATTGGTTGTCAGTTGTCAGGTCGGAGTGAGCTGCTGCTGACCCTACAACCAACAACGACCAACCTGCGTCACTGTTCCAGCAGCACCCGGTGCGAGCGCTCCGTCTTCAGGCGGCCCTCGGCGATGTCGTCGGCGAAGACGTGTTCCAGCAGGGCGTACAGGGCGTCGGCCTCGTCGTCGGCGCCGTCGGTGAGGATCACCGCTGACCAGCGGTCGTCGCAGGAGAACTCCTGCACCCACACCGTCGACCAGCTCGGCAGCCACAGGGTCTCGCCGCGCCAGCTCTTCTCGTAGGTGTGCCGATCCGGCGCGGTACTGCCGCAGCCGAGCCCATCGCTGGCGCGGTAGTACGCGCCCATGTCCTGGAATCCCTGCGCCTGCAGCATCACCGCCATCTGCGCCCGCATGCTCCGCTGATCGGCGTTCAGCCCGTCCGGCGCCGGCGTCTGGAAGCGGTACACCGGCGAGCACGCGGCCACGGCCGCCAGCGCGATCGTCGCCAGCGCGCCCCGGACGATTCGGATGCTGCGATGGATACGCATTGAACGGTTCATCTGGTTTCCACGTCAGTCCGAGTGTCGCACGTAGCGCCGAAACGCCAAGCCAGAACCCAATTGATCCGACTCGACCCGTTGTCAGACGTCAGCGCGGCCAGATCGGCGGGCGCTTGTCGATGAACGCCTGGAAGCCCTCGGCGCATTCGGCGCTGCGGATCGAGCGGCCGAACATGGTCATCTCGAACATCGGCAGCTGGCGGTTCATCTCCTGCTTGAGCGCGGCGCGCGCCGCCGGGCCGGTGCGGCGGATGTGCTCCAGGGTCTGCTCGACGACGGTCGACAGCTCGGCGTGAGGCACCACCTTGGCGACCAGGCCGATGCGCTCGGCCTCCCTGGCGTCGATCACCGCGGCGGTGAAGAGCAGGTACTTGGCCAGCGCGGTGCCGACGCGGGCCGGCAGGCGGGCCGGCAGGAAGGGGTCGGCGACGCCGCGCAGCAGCTCCGGGGCGCGGAAAGTGGCGTGGTCGGAGGCGATGGAGATGTCGCCACACAGCACCATGTTGAGGCCGCCGCCCTGGCACAGGCCGTTGACCGCGGTGACGACGATCTTGTCGATGGTTTCCAGCTGGCGGAAGGGCAGCAGGTCGAGGCCGTCGGTCTGGCGGTCCAGGTTGGTGCCGCCCTCGTGCTGGCCGCCCATCTCGCCACCGACGCAGAACACGTCGCCGGTGCCGGTGAGCAGCAGGGCGTCGACCTCGGGGTTGCGGTCGGCGAGCACGGCGGCTTTCTTGATGCCGTGGTACATCTCGATGGTGCAGGCGTTGCGGCGCTCCGGTCGGTTGATGACGACGCGCAGGACGCCGTCCTCCAGGCTGCCGTCGAGGTACTGGGAATCGAGGTCGACACGCGACATGACAGGCTCCTTCAGGCCCTGCGGGAGTAGGTCGCGGCGGGTGTACGGGTCAAGCGCCACCGGCTTGATTCGCCGCGCGCTTCCGTGCAGACACTGCCCGGTCATGCCCCGGCCGCGACGCGCCCGCGTCGATCGAGAACGCGTCTGATGGCGGCACCCGTCCCCGTCACGATCGGCCGTACCTGGCCGCAGCTCGAAGCCGGCCGCCTGAGCGCGCGCGGCAAGTTCTTCTTCCGCGGCGCCGAGAAGCAGTTCCTGCAGAGCGTCACCTACGGCCCCTTCGCGCCCGGCGAGGACGGCACCCAGTTCCCGCGTCCGGCCCTGGCGCAACGCGACTTCGCGCTGATGCGCGAGCTGGGCGCCAACGCCATCCGCACCTTCACGGTGCCGCCCACCTGGCTGCTCGACCTCGCCGGCCAGTTCGGCCTCGGCGTGCTGGTCGGGCTGCCGTGGACCGAGCACGTCGCCTTCCTGGAGAGCCCGCGCGTCGTCGCCGAGGTGCGCGGCGCGGTGCGCGACGGCGTGCGCCGCTGCCAGCGCCACCCGGCCATCCAGGCGTACTTCGTCGGCAACGAGATCCCGCCCGACATCGTGCGCTGGCTCGGCGCCGAGCGCGTGCAGGCGTTCGTCGAGTCGCTCGCCGACACGGTCAAGCAGGACGACCCGCAGGCGCTGGTCAGTTACGCCAACTTCCCGCCCACCGAGTACCTCGACCTCGCCAGCCTCGATTTCGTCTCCTTCAACGTCTACCTGCACCGCGAGCCCGACTTCCGCCGCTACCTGATGCGGCTGCAGAACCTGGCCGGCGACAAGCCGCTGGTGTTGACCGAGTTCGGCGTCGACTCGATGCGCGAAGGCCCCGAGCACCAGGCCGAGATCCTCGCCAGGCAGGTGCGGGCGGCGTTCGAGCTCGGCGTCGCCGGCACGTCGATCTTCTCCTGGACCGACGACTGGTTCACCGGCGGCTTCCAGGTCGAGGACTGGGCCTTCGGCCTGGTCGACCGCGAGCGCAACCGCAAGCCGGCGTTCACCGCGGTGCAACGCCTTTATCGCCAGTCGCTGCCGCCGCCGGCTGCCAGGCAGCCGAAGATCTCGGTGGTGATCTGCGCGTACAACGCCGAGCGCACGATGGAGGCCTGCCTGCAGTCGCTGCGCGAGCTGCGCTATCCGGACTTCGAGGTGATCGTCGTCAACGACGGCTCGACCGACCGCACGCTGGAGATCTCGCAGCGCTTTCCCGAGGCGCGCATCATCTCGCAGGAGAACAAGGGCCTGAGCGTCGCGCGCAACGTCGGCATCGAGGCGGCGACCGGCGAGATCGTCGCCTTCACCGACTCCGACTGCGTCGTCGACCCCGACTGGCTGACCTACCTGGCGCACACCTTCGTCAACGGCGGCTTCGTCGCGGTCGGCGGGCCGAACCTGCCGCCGCCGGAGGAGTCGCGCACCGCCGCCTGCGTGGCGTGCTCGCCGGGCGGGCCGACGCACGTGTTGCTCAACGACGACGTCGCCGAGCACATCCCCGGCTGCAACATGGCCTTCCGCCGCGACGAGCTGCGCGCGCTCGGCGGCTTCGACGCGATCTTCCGCGCCGCCGGCGACGACGTCGACCTGTGCTGGCGCCTGCAGGACGCCGGACACGTCATCGGCTTCAGCCCGGCGGCGATGGTCTGGCACTTCCGCCGCAACACCGTGAAGGCCTACCTGAAGCAGCAACGCGGCTACGGCGCCGCCGAGGCGATGCTGTATTTCAAGCATCCGACCCGCTTCAACATGCTCGGCCAGTCGAAGTGGCTGGGCCGCATCTACGGCGACCTGGAGCACTCGCTCTTCCTGCGCCGGCCGGTGATCTACTACGGCACCTTCGGCCGCGCCTTCTTCCAGACGCTCTACGAGGCGCCGTCGTCGATCCTCGCCTTCCTGCCGTTCACATTGGAGTGGAATCTGATCAGCGTGCTGATCCTGATCGGCGCGCTCGGCGCCGGCGCCTGGGGACTGCTCGGCACGCTGCCGTTGCTGGTCGCCTTCGTCGCCGCCGGCGCGACGGCGTGGCGGGCACGGCTCGACCCGCGCTACGACACCGCCTCGAGCCGCGCGTTGGTGGCGCTGCTCACCTATCTCGGCCCGCTGCTGCGCAGTTGGGAGCGTTACCGCGCCCGCCTGGAAGGCACCGCGCCGATCGAGCGCGTGCAGTTCACCACCGCCTCGCAACGCCCGCGCATCGACTGGCGGCGGCGCGCCATGGCGCTGGCGTTCTGGTCGGAGGAGGGGATCGAGAAGGAAACGCTGCTGCAGGCGGTGATCGACTTCCTCAAACCGCGTGGCTTCCAGATCGCCATCGACCAGGGCTGGAGCGCCTGGGACGTCGAGGTGCACCGCGGCCTGTGGGCGCGCGCCAACCTGATGGTGGCGGTGGAGAACCACGGCTCCGGCAAGCGCGTGCTGCGCGTCCGCGCCGCGGCGCATGCGTCCTTCCTGGCACGCGCTGCGCTCGGCGGCCTGGCCGCCGGCGTGCTGCTGCTGGCGCTGCTGGCGCCGCCGGCGATCGCGGTGGCCGGCGCGCTGCTCGGCGGCGCCGGCGCCGCGCTGATCGCGCGTTCGGTGCTGCGCCTCGGCGGCGTCGTGCACCAGGTCGTGGAGATCGCCGCGACGCGCCTCGGGTTGAGCGCGGCGCCATGATCTGGCGCCGCACGGCCGGCTACCTGTGGCCGTATCGCTGGCAGATCGCCGTCGCGCTCGCCCAGGTGGCGGCGCTCAACGCCCTGGAGCTGCTCAAGCCGTGGCCGCTGCAGCTGGTGATCGACAGCGTGCTGGGCGGTCATCCGGCCGCCTGGGCGCCGCTGCGCACGCTCTCGCCGACCGAGTTGCTGGCGGTCGCCGCCGGCGGCCTGGTGGCGATCTACATGCTGCTCGGCCTGGTGGCGGTGTGGAACAACTACACCACCATCTCGGTCGGGCAGGGGATGGTGAACGACCTGCGCAGCCGCTTCTACAACCACTTGCAGCGCCTCTCGCTGTCGTTCCACGCGCGCGCCGGGGTCGGCGATCTGCTCTATCGCGTCACCGGTGACACCTACGCCATCCAGACGCTGGCGATGAACGGCTTCTTCCCGATCGCCTCGGCGCTGCTGCTGCTCGGCGGCATGACGGTGATCATGCTGCGTCTCGACGTGTGGCTGACGTTGGTCGCGGTCGGCGTCGCGCCGTTGTTGCTGTTCGGCATCCTGCTGGTGAACCGCCGCCTGAGCGCCGCGGCGACCGAGCTGCGCGAGCGCGAGAGCGAGGTCTACCAGATCGTCCAGCGCAACCTGTCGGCGATCAAGATCGTGCAGGCCTTCTCGCGCGAAGGGCTGGAGCACGAGCGCTTCGTCGCCGGCAGTCGCGCCAGCCTGCGCAGCGGTCTGCGCCTGTACACCATGCAGACCGCGTACGGGGCGGCGACCAACGTGCTGATTGCCTGCGGCACGGCGGCGGTGCTGTGGGTCGGCGCCCAGCAGGTGTGGAGCGGCCGCTTGACGGTCGGCGAGGTGGTGGTGTTCGTCAGCTACCTGGCCTCGCTCTACGCGCCGATCAACGCGCTGGTGCAGACCGTCGGCCTGGTGCAGGGAGCGCGTGCCGGCGTCGTGCGCGTGTTCAGCATCCTCGACGCCGAGCCGCCGATGCGCGACGGCACGGCGACGCTCCCCGAGCCGGTGCGCGGCGCGGTGTGCTTCGACCACGTCGACTTCAGCTATCCGGGCGGCCATCAGGCATTGCACGACATCGACCTCGACGTCGCGCCCGGCGAGTGCATCGCCATCGTCGGCGCCACCGGCGCCGGCAAGAGCACGCTGGTCAGCCTGATCGCGCGCTTCTACGACCCGACCGCCGGGCAGGTGCGGATCGACGGCTGCGACGTGCGCACGCTGCGCCTCGACGCGCTGCGCGCCCAGGTCAGCATGGTGCTGCAGCCGCCGATCGTCTTCCCGATGTCGATCCACGACAACATCGCCTACGGCCGGCCGGCGGCGACGCGCGCCGACGTGGTCGAGGCGGCGCGCCTGGCGCAGGCGCACGACTTCATCGCCCGCCTGCCGGCAGGCTACGACACCATCGTCGGCGAGCAGGGCAGCACGTTGTCGGAGGGCGAGCGCCAGCGCCTGACCATCGCCCGTGCCGTGCTGCGCCAGGCGCCGATCCTGATCCTCGACGAGCCCACCGCGTCGGTCGATGTCACCACCGAAGCGGCGATCATGGCCGGTCTCGAACGCCTGATGGAGGGTCGCACGACCTTCGTCATCGCGCACCGCCTGAGCACCGTGCGGCGCGCCTCGCGCATCGTCGTGCTGCGCGAGGGCGCGGTGGTGGAGAGCGGCACGCTCGAGGCGCTGCTGGCGCGCGGCGGCGTGTTCGCGCGCATGTACGCGACGCAGTTCGACGTCACCACGACGGCGGCGGAGGCATGAGCGTGCGGGTGGTGGTCACCGGACTGGTCGCGACCTATCCGCTCGGCGGCGTCAGCTGGGATTACCTTGCCTACGTCGACGGCTTCCGCCGCCTCGGCGCCGAGGTGCTCTACCTGGAGGACACCGGCGGTTGGTTCTACCACCCGGAGGCGCAGACCTTCAGCGACGATGCGGCGCCCAACCTCGCCTACCTGAACGCCGCGCTGGCGCGCGTCGACGCGGCCGACGTGTGGTGGGCGGTGCGCACGCCCGACGACACGCTGCACGGTGCCAGCCTGGCGGCGATCCGCGATTTCTGCCGTGGCGCCGATCTGTTCCTCAATGTCTCGGGCTCGTGCTGGCTGCGCGACGAGTACCGCGGCGCGCGCCGCACCGCGTACCTGGACACCGACCCGGGCTTCACCCAGACCAAGTTGCGCGCCGCGGAGCAGGGCATCGCGACGCCGGAGCAGCAGTTCTCCGTCGATCTCATCCACCAGCACGACCGCTTCCTCACCTACGCCGAGCATCTCGGCGCGCCCGACTGCCGCGTGCCGCTGTGCGGGCTCGACTGGAAGACGACGCGGCAGCCGGTGGTGTTGGAACGCTGGATCCCCCACCCCGACCCTCCCCCGCTGGCGCGGGGGAGGGAGACGGGCAGCGCCCAGGCGCGGGGGAGGGGGGCGAGTAGCACGCGAGCGGCGTACACCACCGTGATGTCGTGGAAGGTGGAGTCGGCAGCGCCGGTGATCGACGGGATTTCGTATGGCGGCAAGGACGTCGAGTTTCGCCGCTTCCTCGATCTGCCGCAGCGGGTCGAGGTGCCGCTGGAGCTGGCGCTGGGCGGCAAGGCGCCGCTCGCCGAGCTGCAGGCGCACGGCTGGCGGGTGGTCGACGCCTATGCGCGCTCGACGACAATGGACGCCTACCAGGACTACCTCTACGCCTCGCGCGGCGAGTGGAGCGTCGCCAAGCAGGTCTACGTCGCGCTGCGCAGCGGCTGGTTCAGCACGCGCAGCGCCGTGTATCTCGCCGCCGGCCGGCCGGTGGTGGTGCAGGACACCGGCTGGAGCGCGCACTACCCGACCGGCGAGGGACTGTTCGCCTTCGACACCGTCGAGCAGGCGGCGGCGGGGCTGGAAGCGGTCGAGCGCGACTACCCGCGCCACTGCGCCGCGGCGCGCGCCGTGGCCGAGCGCGAACTGGCGGCCGGGCCGGTGCTCGAGCGATTGCTCGCCGACGTGGAGTGAGCGTGCCGACGCGGGTTGTCGTCGCCGGCGGGCTGGCCCGCAATCCGATCGCCGCCGGCGGCTACGTCTGGGCCTTCCTACAGTACGCGCTCGGCTTCCGTTCGCTCGGCTGCGAGGTGCTCTACGTCGAGCACCTGGAGGCCAAGGACTGCGTCGACGCCGAGTGGCAGCCGGCGCCGTTCGCGTCGTCCGCCAACGTCGCGCTGTTCGACGCGACCATGGCGCAGCACGGGCTCGACGGCGCGCTGCTGTTGCGCGACCGCGACGAGTATCGCGGCCGCTCGCGCCGCGAGGTGGCGGAGTGGGTCGCCGCCGCCGACCTGTTCGTCAACCTCTCCGGCCGCTTCCATTTGCACGACGTGATGGCCGGGGCGCGCCGCCGTGCCTACGTCGATCTCGATCCGGGCTTCACGCAGATCTGGCAGGCGCAGTACGGCGTCGACATGAATCTCGCCGGCCACGACGCCTACTTCACCGTCGGGCTCAATCTCGGCCGCCCCGACTGCCCGATTCCGAGGCTCGACCGGCGCTGGCACGCGCTGCGGCCGCCGGTGGTGCTCGACGCGTGGGCCGACAGCGGACCGCCGGGGGCGCGCTACACCACCGTTGCGGACTGGCGCGGCTATGCGCCGGTCGAGTGGCAGGGCGTCTGGTACAAGCAGAAGTCGGACGAGTTCCTGCGCGTCATCGAGCTGCCGCAACGCGTCGCCGTGCCGCTGGAGATCTGCCTCGCCATCCATCCCGACGAGCCCGACCTGCCGCGCCTGCGCGCGCACGGCTGGCAGCTGAGCGAACCCCGCGTCCACGCCGCCGACAGCCAGACCTACCGGGCCTACGTGTGCGGCTCGCGCGGCGAGTGGAGCGTCGCCAAGCAGGGCTACGTGGTCGGTCGCACCGGTTGGGTGAGCGATCGCAGCGTCTGCTACCTCGCCGCCGGCCGCCCGGTGATCGTGCAGGACACCGCGCTCGGACCGCACCTGCCGCTCGGCGAGGGGCTGCTGGTCTTCGACGACCTCGACGGCGCGGTCGCCGCGCTGAACGCCGTCGAGCGCGACTACGATCGCCACGCCGGCGCTGCCCGCGCCCTGGCCGCCTCGCACTTCGACGCGCGCCGCGTGCTGGCCGGCGTGCTCGACGCGGCCGGCGTGTAGCTGTGAGCGCCGTCCTCGATCAGGCGTCAATGGCCACGGATTGCACGGATCGCACGGAGTGCACCGAGCGGAAACGAAAGTACGGCGATGGACTGATTCCATCGCTGTATTCGTGAAATCGTTCTGAATCCGTGTAATCCGTGTAAAGTCGCCGCTTGGAGCACGACCCTCACGCGTGATGTCCGACGTCGCGATCCTCACCGGCTACGTCGTCCGCTGTCCGCTCGGCGGCTACGCCTGGCAGACGTTGCACTACCTGCTCGGGCTACGCGCGCTCGGTTTCGATCCGTACTTCTACGAGGACACCGCCTACTATCCGGAGTGCTACGATCCGGCGAGCGGCGCGATGGGCAGCGTACAGGCCCCGGCGCTCGCCTTTGCGCGTGAGCTGTTCGCGCGCCACGGCTTCGGCGAGCGCTGGTTCTTCTGGGACGCGCAACGCGACGAGTGGCACGGCGGGGCGCGCGAGGCGGCGCGCGCCGCGCTCGACGACGCGCGCCTGCTGATCAGCCTGGCGGCGGTCAACCGCCTGCCGCGCAAGCTGGGCCGGCGGCGGCTGTTCATCGATCTCGACCCGGGGGTGACGCAGATTGAGGCGGAGCGCGACCGCGGCCTGCAGCTGCTGCTCGCCGATTACGACGTCCACGCCACCATCGGCGAGAACATCGGCCAGCTCGGCTGCGCGATTCCCGCCGAGCGCTTTCGCTGGCTGCCGACGCGCCAGCCGATCGCGCTCGACGCCTGGCCGCCGCTGCCGCCGGCAGGCGACGCCCCGTTCACCACCATCGGGCGCTGGGACGAGCGGCGCCGCGTCCAGGTGCTGGCCGGCGAGCGCTACTCGTGGAGCAAGCGCGACGTGTGGCTGCGCTTTCTGGATCTGCCGCGCCGCAGCGGCGCGCGCTTCGAGGTGGCGCTCGACGTCGACAAGGTGCCGGGTGATCGCGAGCGGCTGGCTCAGCATGGGTGGGAGGTCTGCGACCCGCTCGCGGTGTCGACCGACGCCGACCGCTACCGCGATTTCATTCGCCGCTCGCGTGGCGAGTTCAGCCTCGCCAAGGATCTCAACGTGCGCCTGGCCACCGGGTGGTTCTCCGACCGCAGCGCCTGCTACCTCGCCGCCGGCCGCCCGGTGGTGGTGCAGGACACCGGCTTCGGCCGCACGCTGCCGACCGGCGCCGGCCTGCTGCCGTTCCGCACGCCGGAGCAGGCCGCCGACGCGATCGCCGCCGTGCAGGGCGACTATGCGCTACACGCCGGCGCCGCGCGCCGCCTCGCCGAGCAGCACTTCGCCGCGGCGTGGGTGCTCGGCGACCTGTTCAGCCGCGCCGGCATCTGACTGGCGAGCGCCCGCAGCCGCGCAGCGGCGTTCACCGGGGCGCGAACAGCTGGTTCACCTGCTGATGCGTCAGGGCGCTGGCTCCCCCCAGGCCGTCGTAGGTGCCGGCGTGCAGGAACTCGCGCGCGGCATGGTCGACCAGCGTCAGGCTGGCCCGGCACAGTGCGCTGCCGAGGCTGATGCGCGCCACGCCGGCGGCGGCGAGCGTGGCCACCGGCGCGATGCTGGGGGTGAACAGCACGTTGATCGGCAGCGGCGAAGCGGCGGTGACCGCGGCCAGTTGCTCCAGGTCGGTGAGGTACGGCACGAAGCCGCCGTCGGCCCCGGCGGCGCGGTAGAGCTCCAGCCGGCGCAGGGTCTCGCCGTGCGCCTGGTCCGCTGGCGTCAGTCGGCGCAGGAAGACGTCGGTGCGCGCGTTGATGAACAGATCGCGCCCGCGTGCCGCGGCGGCGCCACGAACGGCGCGGATCTTCTCCGCCAGCAGCTCGGGCGGTGCGGCGCCGTCCTCGATGTTGATGCCGACCGCGCCGGCGTCGAGCAGCGCGAGAACCAGCTCGGCGACGGCGGATGGGTTGTCGCTGTAGCCGCCTTCCGCGTCGACGCTGAGCGGCACCCGCAGGCACGCGGCGATGCGGCGCGTCGCCGCGATCGCCTCCGCCGGCGGCAGCGCGTCGCCGTCCGGGTAGCCCAGCGCGTTGGCCACCGCACCGCTGCTGGTGGCGATGGCGGCGGCGCCCGCCGCTTCGACGATGCGGGCGCTGGTAGCGTCCCAGGCGTTGGCGAGCAGCAGCGGCGTGCCGGGAACGTGGAGGGCGCGGAAGCGAGCGGCCTGGTCGTTCTGGGTGTCCATGCCGTCCGCTCATAGCGCATCGGCGCGGCGGAGCACTGGCAATCGACGGACGTGAATAGTGAGGAGCTGACAGCTGATGGCCGACAGCGCTCAACCTGCCGAGCTCAGATCGCGTAGCGCTTCACCAGCTGGCGGGCGATGACCTGGCGTTGGATCTCGTTGGTGCCCTCGCCGATGATCATCAGCGGCGCGTCGCGGTAGAAGCGCTCGACCGGGAACTCCTTGGTGTAGCCGTAGCCGCCCAGCACGCGCATCGCTTCCAGCGTCACCCAGCCGCAGGTCTCGGAGGCGAACAGCTTGGCCATGCCGGCTTCGAGATCGCAGCGCTCGCCGTGATCCTTCTTGTAGGCTGCCTGGCGCACCAGCAGGCGGGCGGCCTCGATGCGTGTCGCCATGTCGGCCAGCTTGAGCTGGATCGCCTGGTGCTCACAGATCGGCTTGCCGAAGGTCTCGCGCTGCTGCGCGTAGCGGATGGCGTGCTCGAAGGCGGCGCGGGCGACGCCGACGGCGCGCGAGGCGATGTTGATACGGCCGACCTCCAGGCCATTGAGCACGTGCTGCATGCCGTGCCCCTCGACGCCGCCGAGCAGGTTGGCGGTCGGCACCTTGAAGTCCTCGAACACGACTTCCACCGTGTCGACACCCTTGTAGCCGATCTTGTCGATGTCGCGGCTGACCGTGACGCCGGGCCCCTTCTCGGCGATGAGCAGGCTCATGCCCTTGTGCGGCGGGTCGGCCTGCGGGTCGGTCTTGCACACCAGCGCGTAGAGATTGCCTTCGCGGCCGTTGGTGACGAACATCTTCGTCCCGTTGACGACGTAGAAGTCCCCCTGCCTGGTCGCGGTGGTGCGGATGCGCTGCACGTCGCTGCCGGCATGTGATTCGGTCAGGCACAGCGCGCCGCGGAGCTCGCCAGCCGCCATCTTGGCCAGGTAGCGCTGCTTCTGTTCCGGCGTGCCCTGGGTGCGGATCAGGTAGGCGAGCAGCAGGTGGGTGTTGAGGATGCCGCTCAGGCTCATCCAGCCGACGCACAGCTCCTCGATCAGCATCGCGTAGGTGGTGACGTCGAGGCCGAGGCCGCCGTACTCCGGCGGGATGGTGGCGCCGAACAGGCCGAGCTCCTTCATGCGCGCCACCAACTGGTGCGGGTATTCGTTCTTGTGCTCCAGCGTGCTGGCGACCGGAACCACCTCGCGCTCGACGAAGCGCTTGATGGTCTCGATCATCTCGGCGCGCACGTCGGATGGCGTGGCGAATGCGGCGTCCTGGCTCACGGCGGGTACTCCTCCGGTTGGGGTGGGGCTCCGTCGGTATTTCGTATCAGGGATTTCAAGTCCAGCCAGAGGTGGTGCTTGACCGTCAGCCCGCCGCATGGTGATTTCGGCGCGGTAGGAGGAACGACGTGTCTGGTCCGATGTGGCGGAGCGTGGTGGCGGGGCTGATGTTGATCGGTGCCGCGCGCGGGGTGCTGGCAGATGAGTATGCGGCGCAGGAGTACCGGCCGCCCGAGTATGCGCCGCGCGCGCCGCTGATCGAGATCTGGAAGGCGAAGCGCCGCATGGAGCTGCGCCAGGGCGACCAGGTGCTGCGCGAGTTCAAGATCTCACTCGGGTGGGCGCCGAGCCACGCGAAGGAACTGCGTGGCGACAACCGCACGCCGGTCGGCCGCTACTACATCACCGGCAAGCGGCCGAGCCGCTACCACTTCTTCCTCGGGCTCAGCTATCCGAACGTCGAGGACGCGGAGCGCGGCTACCAGCACGGCCTGATCGACGCGCAGCAGTGGGCCGACATCTATTTCGCCAACCTGCGCGGCGACCCGCCCACGGCGCAGACCGCGCTCGGCGGCATGGTCGGCATCCACGGCTTCGGCGGGCGGCCCTACCTGCCGATCGACTGGACCGAGGGCTGCATCGCGGTGAGCAACGACGACGCGGAGTACCTCTACCAGGTGGTGTCGGTGGGCACGCCGGTGATCATCAACCCGTAGCGGTTCTGCTCACCACAACGACACGACGGCACAACGACGCACGCCGCCGGTCGTGTTCCGTTGTGTCGTGCACGGCGCTCAGCGGAACATGTCGAACTGCTTCTCGCGGAGCAGCTCGCGTCCCGAGCCGGGGCCGGGGGTGTATTCGTAGCCGCGGATCAGGGCGGCGGGGATGCCGGCGCCCTTGCGCATCACCAGGCCGGCGGCGGCGGCGAGCGCGTCGGCCTGTGCCTGCACGGTGTGCTTGAGGACGCGGCCGTCGAGGTCCTGGCTGCCGCGCAGGTCGAGCAGCGCCGGCATGCCGGCGACGCCGAGCGCGAAGTCGACCAGGCCCTGGCGCCAGGGACGGCCGAAGGTGTCGGTGACGATCACCGCGACGCGCGCACCGCTGGTGCCGTGCAGCGCGTCGGCGAGCCGCTGTGCCGACGCGTCCGGATCGAGCGGCAGCAGCACGACGACGTTGCCGTCGCCGCTGTTCGACTCGTCGACGCCGGCGTTGGCGCAGACCCAACCAGGGCCGGTCTCGACGATCAGGTTGCCGTTGTCCATGCGCACGATGCGGGTCGATTCGCGCAGGATGACCTCGATCACGCGCGCGTCCTTGCCCTGCGTCGCCGCGGCGATCTGCTCGGCGAATGGCGACGGCTGCACGTCGCGCAGGTCGACCAGCCGCCCCTCGACCTTGGAAATCGCCTTCTGACAGACGACCAGGACGTCGCCGTCGACCGGCTCAAGGTCGGCGCGCCGCAGCGCGTCGTGCAGCAGGGCGGCGAGGTCGGCGCCGGGCTTCAGCATCGGCAGGCCGGCAAGCGGGAAGATGGAGATCGTCATCGAGCGCTTTTCCCCCCTTTGAAAAAGGGGGGCAAGGGGGGATTTCCCGATCGGCCGGTTCGTGGCGAGCGTGGCGCTGGCGAGGAGCGGCAGTCGGTCGAGACAACCCATTGCCGCGCAGAGCCGCGCCCTGGAACGGCGGCCATTTCAACACCGCGACCCCAGCGCCTTCAGCACGGCGCCGGCCAGGGCGCGCGAGCGGGCCGGGGTCTTCATGATCGTGTCGATCACCAGCGCGCGCATGCCGAGCGCCTCGATGCGCGCGGCGAGGGCGGCGTCGCTGCGGTCGAGGACGAAGATGTCCGCCAGGCCGCGGTAGAGGCGGGCGACGCCGACCGACGACACCTCGTGGCCGAGGCCGCGCAGCATGCGGTCGAGCGGTCCCTTGATCGGGCGGCCGTGCACCAGCGGGCTGATCGCGGCGACCGGGACACGGCGGGCGCGCAGCGCGTCGCGCACGCCGCGCATGGCGAGGATCGGCCCGATGCTGACGAACGGGTTGCTGGGCGGCAGGATGACGGCACCGGCGCCGCGCAGCGCGGCCAGGACGCCGGGCGCTGGGCGCGCGCGGCGCGCGCCGGCATAGCGGATGGCGCGCACGCGGCCGCGGCCGCGGCGGCGCACCAGGTAGTCCTGGAAGGCGATGGTGCCGGCGCCGGCCAGGCTGCCGAGGGTGCGCACAGGGTCGTCGCTCATCGGCAGCAGGGTCGAGCTCACGCCGTGCGCGCGCATGATCGCGGCGGTCACCGCGGTCAGCGAGGTGCCGCGGCGCAGCGCGTCGGTGCGGAAGATGTGCGTCGCCAGGTCGGCGTCGCCGAGCCGAAACCAGTCGTGCGCGTAGTAGCGCTGCAGGGCGCCGAGCGCGGCGTGTGTGTCGCCGGCCAGGCCCCAGCCGAGCGGGCCCTCACGGCCGGCGAGCGTGTAGACGACGGTATCGAGG